>ONEZ01000001.1 GCA_900316995.1 uncultured Bacteroidales bacterium
ATATTCTATCTTAATGGGCCAAGTAACGTCATCATCAATGGCATTCTCCTTTGACTGCACACGGAAGTAAAACATATCCCCCTCCTTAACACCACAACTATTATTACCAGATACGGAGCCGCCTGGTTTCAACTCTTTTCCTTGATTCATGAGTAACGCACTGTTCTTCTGCATGGAATATATTATACCATCTGCACTCTTGCCTGAAAGCCTTATTTGGTATTGTATATTAATATAACCCGTATATGGGGCGCGCCATACACGCACCACATCATGTAGTGGGAACTGGCCTGCCATCTTCTCTTTCTCTGCCTCCACATCTGGCACAAATGCCTTGTCTATCTCCACGCTCAGACCAGGTATGGGGCACGGTGTTCCCTTGCTTGATGTGCTGAACTCAACCTCTCCCTTGGGGTTCATGTGGTTAAAGAGAACCTTGCCGTTATAGCCTATATCTATTAGTCCGTCTGCATTAAAGTCATTCAGATATATTGTGTTGGAGTTTTTCTGCCAGTTATGGCTGTAGCAGGCGTTGCCGCTTATAAAAAAGAACTGCGCACCCGCATCCACAAGCAGGTTATGGCACTCACTCTTGCCCTTGCTGTACTCCTTGGCTCCCTTAATTTTTATAATGGGGCCAAAACGGTTGGAGTCTGTATCATCTCCACCCTTTGGGGCGCCCTTGCCGGCACGGTAGCAAAGGGTGTCCTTTTTTAGAAACACCAAGTCTGGGATGCCATCTCCGTTAATGTCCGCCAAGGTACTGCGTCCCTTGCTTTCGCTGCTGCTATAATTATATGAGGCACCTGAATAAACGTTTACAAAATTACCAAAACCTACAGACACGTGCGCTCCTCCTCCTACAGACCAGCCATCAGAAGATGATCCGCCTATCATTGAGAGTTCATCCTCAAAACCTGGTTTTACTGCATTAAACAGGAATCCGGAGCCGTAACCGCAATCTTCCGTAGTCCACTGTTCTGCATTGCCAAACAGCTGTCCGTCTGCCACATTGTTATGGTAGCTGAAACTGTGCGTGTAGAATGGTTTCTTGTTTGTATCATATTCTGTTACTGACGTAAGTAGGAGTTTTGAGAATGGCCCTATGGCGTACTTGAGAGCGTAACTGCGCAGAAATGCACCTCCAGCGGTAACTGTTAGTGAATCCAGACGGTTCATATCTGTCTGGTTTATCCCCATACGGCGGTTATTGACCGCATCGGGGCGTATCTTATCCTGTAGAAGCACAAGTGCATGTTTATTAGGATAATGGAACAACACTTTGTAGTATCCGCCCTCTTTTGCATCTCCCTCCTCATGGCCTGTATATTCCATCTCTAACGGATAAAGTACGTTAAAGTAGTTTATGTACTTGTACTCTATAGTGTTACCATTGCTGTCCTTTACCTTTGTAAGTACCCACTCTATTATATTGCCACTGCCTTTGGGCGTCACACTTGAGCTCACACTCTCCATACTGCTCTCAAAACCGGTAAACGTCTTTACAGTTCCAGCCTTGTCTGTTACTGTCCAGCTATAGTCTTTAGGGGTTGAGCCATGACGCACTATCTCCAAGCCTTCACCTCCTGTGCGCAGATAAAACCTCACATCTCCACTCTGGCGTTTTATGGTGGCGGAATCTATGGCAAAATGGTTGTGTGCTTTTTTGGTAAACGTTTCTCCATTAAGCATATAGCACTCCGTTTCATATTCACTGCCAAATTGCGGCACTCCCCAGCGGGTGTCTATCTCAATCTTCTCCACAGGTATTGTGAATCCGTAGCCTACATACCCCGATGCCGCCCCACTGCTGTAACTCAAAAGCAAATCTGGCATAACACCGCCTCTGCCCTCTGGCAAACGGAAACGGTAGCTTATCTTGGCATCGCCCGTGGATGACGGGACTGGTGCCGATATCATGTTAACGGCTGAAAGTGGGCTCACAGGTCTGTAGTCTTGAATAAATGTAGGTGCCACAGCTCCTGTTTCCGGTGATTCAGGCACTTTAAGAATACCGTTTATAACATCTGTGAAATGCGATGTGGCAGCGTATGCCATTCCACCTTTTTTATCTATCCTTACAAACGCAAGTTCCTCCCAGCTGCGTGATTTTTCACTGTAATAGTAAGTGCGTATGTCAGAGGCTGTGTATCCCGCTGGTATCTTGAGAGTATCAAAAGGGATTCCCATCACGGCGTTACACTCTGTAAAGTGTTCTCCGTGTGGCAGGAAACGGTACCCTGCATTTATGCCAGTAACGTTTACCATTGACTCTGGTATATGAGGCAACTGCTTTTCTGTAAGTGCGGTAACACTTATCTCCTTATCTGCTTTAAGACTGTTCTCAAAAATATAAAGCACCGCTCCTTCACATTTAAGCGTGTCTGTTACACCGGCTTTTACAAGGCGAACCTTTTTGCGGGGTTCTGCTTTACGTTTTATATCATTAACTGCTGCCTTTGCTTTAGCTTTAGCTGCAGTTTCAGTTTCAGTTTTAGTTTCTGGCTCAGGCTCTGCACTCTCAACTGTATTTTCAACTATATTCTCAACTGGCTTTTCTAATGTATTCTCTACAGCATCTGTGCGTTCAGAGTCAGCATCATTTACACAACCTGACATAATTGCCATAAGCAAAGCTATAGGCGTGATATATAGTAGATTTTTTATCATTTTCTTATTACTTTTATTACTGATTTTTCTGACTCCGCTTTAACAACCACCTCATACACTCCTGCTACAGGGAGAAATCCCTCATATTTGTAAAATGACTCACCTCTCAAGGTTTTTGAGGCAATGGTCTGCCCCACAGAATTATAGATTAATATTTGAACCTCCTCTTTAGCCTTAAGTCCTACTGTAACTGTTATGTTACCATCTGTTGTAGGGCTTGGAAACACATTTATGTACTGCGTAGCGCTCTCCTTCTCAGATTTGGTAAGAGGTACCGCCGATATGCTTAAATACCTGTGATGCCCTGACAAATTCACACCATCAAAACATATTCTTGTAGAATCTGAGTAGCGGCATCTGTATGTAACATCTTCATCTCCCTTCTGTTCCCCTACAGATAGTGCGTATGTCATACCCTCTTCAGGTTTAGGCAGACCCTTACCACCATCTATAGAAAAAGATATGCTTACAGGTTGCTCCTCAAACTGCCCTGTAGCGGTGGTCTCCCATACACGCCCCAAACGGCCGTTCTCATCTAATGTCATAGCTCCGTTATCATGCCCCCACATAAGGTATATGCCATCTTGAGGGGTGTTCAGCAGGCTTATCTCCGGATTGCGTGATGTTGATATGCTACTGGCTGTTAGGTGGTTAAGCTCTGAACCACTATCAAGAGCCAAACCAGCTATGTCATACCTGTACATACGGCTCTCACTGCCGTCCCATACTACATCTCCGTTTGAATTCACATAGTTTGAGGCATTGGTTTGGTTTATGGTTATTCCATACTTTATAGCATAGTAGCTCAACACCTTTCTACACTCACTCAGGCCAAGTATTTTACCGTAGAATGAGTACTCCTTAAACGCCTCCTTATCTCCTTTTTTTATACCAAGCGTTGCGGCATACGGCATAGTACGCGCCTTCCCTATTGCAATCACCTCATCTGCATCATTGGCCTCATACGCAGAGACATACCTTGTATAATAGTATATTGCAAGTGAATCTTGCGTCTCTTCTATATCAGTATATTCCTTACGGTTACTGGTCCTGCCCATCCACTCCGATGTAACCGCACTATAAAGAGTGTCCTTCCTCAATGCACAAAGTAGCATCTGTGGGTCTTTCTGCATACGGACCACTCCCATTACACAGAATCCCATTTGGGCAATATCTCCTGTGCGTACCTTGTATGAAACTCCGTCTGTAGCCGAATGGTGTACAGCCCCTGGAACTCCGCCACGCTCTGCATTTGCAGATAGGCAAAACAGCAGCAACATGGCAGCTGTCTTAATCTTTAGAATACTGTTCTTCATCTGAATGAAACGCTATTATAGTAGCCTGGAGCCAATATATACGGCTTGCTTTCTACTGGTTTTAACATTACTTTTATAGAATTATCTCCATTCTCATTTTCTCCAAAACGAATTTCTGGATAGTTGTTCTCCCAAATATTAAAATCCCTCTCAACAGATGTACCCGTCTCTTTGCAGTGCATTACCGGCTCCTGCAAATCCTGCACACAGCGGCACATCAATGCAGGTACGGTATCTAATATTTGGCTATACCATACAGCAACACCATCATAGCGCACATACGGTACTTCTCTTAGAGATATCTCTGAATTTATGTTAGTGACAACAACGTCTGAAAGCCATATATACCCTTCATATCCGTATGAGAAACGTGTTCCTCCTGAATATACCGCAGACCCATACGTAAATGTAAAGCTCCTATCCTCTATGAGTGGTTTAATCTTTTCAAAATCTGCCTTTTTAGGCAGTCTCCAACCCTCCGGGCATACTCCTCTTACATCATCATGCCTCTGGTGCACTCCTACGGTGTTATAATATTGCGCTGCGCTTTCATTATCAAGCCCCATTGCAGCCGCTATTGAGTAATAATTGCCCGTAGGACCGCCACAAGCAGCAGACTCCACCCTGTATTTATTATGCCAAAAAGTTTCATTGGTATAGAGTGGAATGTCCTGAGTGGTCCTTAAATCCTCTCTCATCCAGTTTGTGGTGCTGAATCTGTGAAAGCTGTATCTGTTACCCTGTGCATCACTAACGTATCCGTCCCTGCTGTCATCTTTCAACGTTATTCTGTCAATCTTGTCTGTACGGTAACGCTCCACACTCTTGTCTTTTTTGTAAACATACAGCCAGTCACGGTCTGTCTGTCCATCCCACACACAACGCACACTGCGTCCTACACGTTTATCCTCACCTCCAAAGGTCAGTGACCCTGCTCCTGTAAGGACCAGGCCTCCGGCATCGCTCTTTGATAATGCATCTGCCCCCCAGTAAGATGCCATCATCCCGCTCTTTTTACGTTCTGTACCCTTGGCATACCCGTCTGGATATGACATAAACCCGTCAACAGGGCTTTCACCCATCTGGAAAAGCTCTTCATACTCGTATTGCCAAGCATCGGAGCTTCTGAGAGGATTGGAGCCCACATTGCCAACTCTCTGTGACACGGCCATGATTTCCCCATTTGTAGGCAAGTGGAATTTGTTTGGGCATATACCCTGTACTCTGAACATACTTGGGCGCTCCTTGAATTTAGCCTCGTCAGCAGTCTCAATTCCCATAGCCGCACTCCAGTTATATAGCCTGCCATAACTGCCTGCTATGGTGTATGGCCAGTATGTAGAGTCAGTTGACACTGGCAACACCTTCCCCCTATACGGGCTCAGAGTGTCAAACTTAGTCACTAACAGGTTCGCAAGCATCCAATATCCGTTCCCTGCCGCTCCTACCCTATACTGGTGCCCCTCAATGTCTGTAACTGACGTGGGTATAGGTTCAATCATACTAAGGCTGTCAATATCAGATGCGTTATATACAACTGTATTACCGTCTTTTAATATCACACCAACCTTTAACTCTGACGAATATGCCGCCAGACATGCACAGATTGCATATAGAATAAAAAATTGTCTTTTCATTTTTTTACAGTAAACGGATATTCGCAAAGTTGCATATTAGCTGTTGAGGTTTGAATCTTGTACTGTCCCTTATGATAGTCTATCCCAATCTCTACACGGTTTACCCCTGGATTGAGTTCCAGCATATTACCCCATATTGGTTCTGAATTACACCCATCTATAAGCATAACCCCAATTAAATTTGGTTCCTCTACTGTAAGTTCAAAAGCAGAGACCCCACCGCTATACGGTTCTTTAATTACACGCATTCCAAAGCATGAATCTTTTGCCTTAGATACACCTTTTAACCGGACAACACGTGTCTGCTCATCTGTATTGGTTCTTAATACAAGAGCACCGTTTGAGCTGCGTTGCGGTATAAAGGCAACATTTATGCTATATGATTCACCCGGAGCAATGTCAACATTACTTACAGCTGATTTTAGAATAAAGGAACCGTCACCATCTATAGTTGCACTCTTTAATAGCAGAGTGTCACACCCTACGTTGATAATCTTTACCTCCTTAACTTGCTCTGTATAACACTCCCCAAAATCAATGGTGGCATCAGGCTGTATTTCCGTACCGTCTGTCTCAACTTTCATGATTGGAATCCGAACCCCTACGGCAGCCCCTTCAAACACCACAGTTCCAGCTGTATGTGAGTAACGCAGGCTGTGCCCTGTAAGTTCGTAATCCTTGCCATTCTTTATTGTACGGAGTATTATACTGTCACCATCTATATAACAGTTCTTGTATCCCTTAACCTCTACATCGCCATACACCCTTAACCGCAGGGAACCTGTAGCATTACTCCATACACCTGTGCTCATGCGGTACTCTGTCTGCACACCACCACACTCTGCAGTGTAGTATGCTGCTATTGTATCTCCATCTGCCAGCCCTTGACAATTTACCAGTACACTGCTACTACTTGGGAATACAATATCCATAGGGTAATTCTTTGGTACCACAGCAGAAGGGTCAAGGTCTATTCTCATTGGGTTTTCTGCACTTCCGTACCTACCCGTAAGCCCGTCAAATGATTTTGCCGTTACAAAATATTCCACTGCATTATATGAGAGGGCCGTGGCTGGTATTTGTACTGAATATTTACCTGTATTCCCTTGTCTTGTCGCTAAAATCTCATGGTATTCACTTGGAGTGTCTGCAATACGGTAATGAACCCCTACCTCATACTGTTCAACCCCCATTTTCATTTCCACCTGCATCTCTATGGTACTGCATGGGAATGCAGGGGTTCTAGAGACGTTAGCTATTTCAGGTGCCTTTCTTGGATTTACGGCAATATACCATGCAAAATCATTTCTGTAATATGGCGGGGAGCTTACTGTTCCCTTGTATGTAGTACCATCTCCATTATTTCTATGAACGGAGGCCTCTATGTAGTATAGCATATAAGGTCCATCTACCCAGTGGCCAGGGACATCTATCTTAAAGTGAAGCGTATCTCCCTTTACAGACACTGCATCAGACGCATTAAGGGTCAGAGTGCTATATGGTTGACTACCATCATCTGTATATCTTTTTATATAAACCCTTGCATAGTCTATAGTGTTTCCATTACCAATAACGTCAAATTCCAATGGTATAGGCGTACCCTTGTCAACGGCAGTGGTATCAAGAGCTCTTGTAGCAGGACTCCTTACTATTTTTGACAGACGGGTCACATAGTATTTTCCGCTGCCTCTTGAATCTTTATCTCCATTACACTCCACAGCCACACTCCTTTCTCCTCCCTTAATCTGCTCTGGATTATCAATATCTAAGCAGTAACGCATTATGTAGCGTCCGCTAATCTTCTTGCCCATATCTGTAAGTATTGGGCAATAGTCATCTGTATATACGCTATACAGACCTCCACCTGTACCGTCTGCAATGCTAGAGAACTGGTCATAATAAGAGGCACCTTCAATTATGAATGTCTGAATTCCCTGTCGGTTAAGTTTTTCCGCTACCGCTGCCTGAGTTAGTAATGACATTTGGTCTGTGCAAGTTGTATTATTTCCGTTGCCGTCAACCGGCTCATCGCCAATCATTATAAACACCTTTTGGGCATTCGGTCTGTAATCAACATTCTGGTCTGTCATCCAGTTAAGCACCTCATAATACGGTTCATATCCTCCCCTTGCTACATTTCTACTCCACAATTCCTTAAAGTTTGCCATATCAGCCTCTGTTTGCAGAGAAATAAAAAAAGACCCGTTTGTCTTCTCCATCACCCCATATTCCGGACAAAGCCGCTCGCTCTGACCAAAACGTACCAGTCCTACCCTAACGTTACCCTTGTTTCTAAGACTATCTACAAATGTTGAGATAGCTTTATTGACTTTTTCCTGAGGCCCGCTCATACTCCCACTGTTATCAACAAGGAACACAACATCTATTGGAAGTGACACTTCAGAAAAATCCTGTACTAGGCGGCGGCATCCTGTCATTTCCGTATCGTTGTCCCAAAGCTTGAAATTTGAGAGTTTCAGGTCTCTTATATAGTTGCCGGCATTGTCTGTAACGGTAAACTCTACAAAGACAGCATCGGGGAAGTTCTCTGTATTTACTTTAAGTACATTAACCTTGTATGAGTTATCTGCGGGGGCAAGTTTTAGAATAGGATTAAGCTTGCCTGCTCTCTCTATTTTAACATCCCATACGCTCCAGCCACCACCGTTGTTTGTAGAGTCAGATTGCAGTGAGAAGAAGAGTTTAAGGCTCTTACCAGCCAAATGGGTAATGTCAATGTAAATATCTTCTGGTTCCTTTATAACTCCAGATGCACTCCAGAGTGTGTATGACCTGCCATCTGGCAATACGTAGCCTGCGGAACAGATATCATAGTATGACTCTGTCTCCATGGTGCATTTGAACGATACCACCAAACGTTCATTATTCTCCACATTAGGGATATGGACATACTCGGTGGCCGCTAAAAAATTTGCATTATTGCTATACGGTCCTGTGACCAATGTTGGAGTGTCAAACGAATAGATGCTCTCTTGGGTGAAATAATCATGCTGCATGAGTGGAGCACGCTTGTACTCTCCTTTTGGATGTACAAAATTATCGTCACCGTTAAATGACAACTCTTGCGCCAAACAAAAAGGGGACAATAGCAGAAAAGAATGTAGTAATGTAATAGTAAAACTGGCAGTGGAAAAAATCTTCATACACGCTTGTTATTGTTTAACAAAAAAAAGACCCGCATCCATCTGGATACGGGCCTAAAGGTAAAGGGATATTCTTGATATTACCTCCTACAAAGTGTTAAATTTTTTAACACACAGCAGAGATACCCCATTTTTAACACATTCAGAGCACGATTCTATGTTTTTAATCGTGAAATATTAAGATTTCTTTACAATTTCGCTATTTGCAGGCTGGCTGTTGCCTTGTCACATTACGCAGATGTTTAAGCACCTTGGCGGCACCGGCTTCTGTGAGTTTCTTCTGGTGCCAGTCATGGCCATTGGGGTCTGGTTCAAATGAGACCACCATGTTATCGTCAATGTTGGCCACGCCACGCTCGCTTAGTTCAAACAACTCAGGATTTGTAAGTTGCAGCACTGTGCAAACATCCCACATACGCTGACCTGTTGCAGTAAAGCATTTTTCATAAACTACTTTTATAGGGTTAAGGTTTTGATCCTTGAGGTCTTCAAGCACAAGCTCAGCAGGATAGTCAACCGCTTGCCCAACTTCCATTGGGGAGTAGTATATTGGAGTTGTCCAACCATTAATCAGTATGCGAGCATTCTCCTTATCTTGCCTGAAATTATAATCAGGCTCAGGATTTCCTGAATAAAACTCACCTGCCATGATATACAACGCCTTAACTTTTTGAGCCACTAACTCAGGGCCTGAGAGAGGAGAATATTCATCAGCCTCAGATCTAAGCAGATTGGCAAGATTTGTAGCAAAGCCCAACAGACAAATAACCACACTGCTATCCTTAGCCTCAGACAGAATCTTGCGGTACAACACTGTTGCATCTGGTAACTGAGAGAGTTCTTCAAGCGTGAGTGAGCGGCGCAGGCTATCACCATCAGCTGTTCTATGGTCAAGCATAACCTTGGAGTAGTCAATAAACACGTGCGGGTCTTTTACAGCACCAGACACAATGCCCATAGGAGTGTCCGGACGTCCGTACCAGCAGTTCATCAAATCCATTACAGCATAGTAGTTTATACCTTCTCTATCGGCCATAACAGCCTTTATATCCACGATGCCGTCATCGGCAGCCTTCTCAAGAATATCAAGCGCAAAAAGATCATCTGTAGATGAGCCCCAGTCTCCATCAATAATCACAGGCACTGGCTCCTGAATCTCTGTTTCAGATGTTTTATTACAAGAAACAACAAATAAGGATATGGCTCCTCCAAGCAAACAAAACAACAATGTTCTTTTCATAACTTTCAACTTTTAACTGTCAACTATCAACTGTCAACTATCAACTGTCAACTGTCAACTATCAACTGTCAACTATCAACTGTCAACTGATTAACTACTCCTCCACCTTTCTGTACTTGCCTTCAATGATAAGCATACCTGGGTAGATATCACCGCCACCTGCTTTCTTAAAGAATGTGGCGTCAAGATTTGCAGCATCTGATTTTTCCTCTGCCGCCATATAGCGGTTATCCCATATTTTACCCTTTACAGGTTTGAGAGTAGCCACATATTTATAGCGTGTCTTGTTTGTGTTAGGGTCAACTATACGCTGTATAACCTGGAACTTACTCTTCTCTGTTATACCCTCCTTCATGCCCACCTTGGCGGTGTAGCCCTCTATCTTGCCTGCGTCATTCATCTTGACCTCATAGATAGGAGTCTTTAGCTTGAAATCCTCGTATGCCACCTGCAGGGCAGCCACATTCTTATCCTGCGAGCGGGTGCAGTTAAGCTTCACAAGGTCACTACGCTCATATTTGCCCTTAAATGTGGAGTTTGAGTCAAACTCATACTCATGAGCCACATACTTGACTTTGAACAGCGATGTGTCATTCATAAAGGCGCTCATCTTAGCCTCATCTGGCACTTCTGTGTAGTAGTTATTGTAGAATACGGCTGCCACAGAGTCATTCCACTGAAGCTGATAGAGGTATGAGTGGTTCATAACCTTAAAGCCCGTGAAACTGTCTGCAAAATCACTTGCCGCCTGTGCCAAATTTGAACCAGTCTTGTCACCTGTAAAGGCATCGCCTATAGCGCCAAGTATTCCTAATGCAACCTTAGCTGCCGCTGCACGTTCCTCTGCGGTAACGTAGGTCATGTCATTTATTAGAATAAACGTCTGACCAAGAAGCTCCTCTCCTGCGTCAGAGAGTGTGGCAAGACCACGGGTGGTCAGTTTGGCGTTCTGCACGTCAAGCGCCGTGGCGTCATACTGGCCGCGCTCTTTTATAAGCTCCATGTTGAATGTGGCGGTGGCGGGATCTTCAGAACTGATATTAAACCACTTGGCCACCATATAAAGACCAACATTGCTCTTATTGAGGAACTGCTCTATGGCGCGCGCGTTTTTCTCTACATTACCAGATGTGAGTTTCTTTGTGAATGACGCTTTATACAAACCTGATTTGCCTTTCCCTTGCACATTATAGAACCATTCGTTTTCAAGAACCTTAAGCCCCATATCGTGATCATCATACTTATCTGGAACCGGAATCTTCTCATACGCCTCCCTTATATCCTTACCAAACTCATCTTCAGGATGGTATATCATCATAGTGGCAAGAGAAGAACGGCGGTATTTCTGTAGAGTTCCATCAGATGTCTTCTGTTGTGCTAACAGAGGCAAGGTCAGGAGCACTGCAAATAAAAGTGTAGATAAACTTTTCATTGTTAATATATTTTAACAATAACAAATGAGGGTGGCTGTAATATGTCACCCTCACTATGTTAAACAAACAAATATACTATCTCATCCAAGGCATAACAAGTGTGGTTGGTTTCTGTCCGTTACCGTAAGCAACACCAACAGCACGTGAAGCCTCAATACGTTGTTTTTCAAGATCAACACCATCCTGCCATTTCTTCATCTCAAACTTCCAGTCATCAAGCACCTTGGCCTTAACCTCATTATAGAGACCTTGAGCCTCTCCATAGCACTTGGCATCTGGATAAATCTGAGAGAGGTACTCTCCAGCCTCGGCAGCGCCGCCACTGTTCTGCTGTGCAGCCCATGCAGCTTTTGCCTTGGCAAGGTTGACATCGCAGAGATGGTCTATGTACTGCTGGTAAACCTCCTTAGTTTTGGCAAGCGCCTCATCGTAGCAGTCGCAAACCTCTGGAACAGATGAAAGCTCATAAAGAGCGTTCTCATACTGTTTCTGGAATGAGAGGTTCTCTGCCTTCTTTATAATGTTAGGACAGTTTGCGTTGTAGTAGTCAATGATTTTCTGTTTACCGCTCTGCATAAAGGCTGACAGCTCCTTGGAATTTACATTAATAGCTCTAACGGCATTAATAAAGCATTTAGTCTCATTCTGCCCTACAGCCTTGGTCTCAATGCTGGTTGACGCAAACACCTTCTGGTCAAAGTAGTCACACAGGAAGAATGTAACCTGCAGGTTCTGAGCTATCTGCATAGGAGGTCCCGGAACAATATCCTTGGTTATAGGTGTAAGCTCCAGCGATATAAAGAATCTGCTGAAATTCTCATTTGCAGCAACGCCATTATTTGCAGCAATCTGTTTCAATTTGGTTATAGCATACTGCCTTGCCCCCTGTGGAAGAGGGTCTGGCTGATCCGGAATAAGGATAGAGATAGGAATAAGGTCCTTCTTGTCCTGGAAGTTCTGTGCAACTGCTGTAGCTCCGCATACAAGCAATGCAATGGCTGATATAAATAGTTTTTTCATAAATATTATTTTTATTGGTGAATCGGTTAATCGGTGAATTGGTGAATCGTATTGAATTGAGAATGGAGAATGGAGAATTGAGAAATAGTACTTTTAAGCTCCTTAACTCCTTAACTATCAACTGTCAACTATCAATTGTCAACTGAATTTATTTTTCACCAATAACAAGAACGGCTTTACCTAAGCCCTTGGTCATGACTTTGCTCTCAATTTGATAGTTAGTTTTCAAATATTTTCTAAGCTCCTTAACGTAGGCCTCAGTGTCAAGAGCCTTGCCGTTAGCATTAAAGAGCGGCATACGAACCTGCTCATAGTACATATAGTTCTCAGAGCCGTCTGTTTTGCTGTAACGGTGGTTTACAGTGTTTTGGTTTAACCACTCATCTATGATGTCACCAAGTTCCTCTCCGCCAAACTCACTTTCAAAATCCACACCGGAACCATTGTCAAACACCTTGAAATCTATGGCAACTTCACGTCCGTTCTCTGCCAAATCCTCAAAATGCTGCATAAGTGTGGCGGCAAAATTATCCATGTGTGAAACCACAGCCTCCTGAAGCAGCACAGGAACCTCTGCTGAGAAAGAAGGAGAGCCAGTACCTGTGGCATATGCAATCTGCTTATCGGTGTAGGCGTCAATACCTTTAAGAATAAAGGTTACAGACTTTTTAGGACCCACTGTATTAACTTTCCAGCTAAGATCAAGGATAATATCCGCTTTGGCTGTTTTTCGAATCTGGTCAAGCGGACTCTCCGCAAGTGACGCACCTGATGTTTTGCTTGTGGTCATATTATCCTCAGCAGCACGACGCTCTACAGATTTTAGTGTAGCCTCCAAGTCCTTTAGAGGGAAACCACGCTCTGCCATCATACCGTTAATCTGAGTGATGACAAGAGCCAAATCCATATCTGTTTGGAAGGCCTTTTTATAATCTGGTACTATAGTAGTAGTCCCTTGATTGTCAAATTTCATGGTAAATCCATTCTCATTACACCAAACATCGCTTGGCTGCACCATTAAGGTAGGTTTCTTTGCCTGCGAGAATGCCATCTGTGCGGCAAGCAGGAGTGAAAGTAATGTTATAATCTTTTTCATATCAACCGATATTGTTAAAAGTTAATAGTTTAAGGTTTGATAATTCCATCATCAATAAGTCTCTGCTGAAGCTCGGCACGCAGCACACGAACTGTATAACCATACTTAACCTGCTCTGCCCTACGGGAGCGCTTGCGGGTTAGTGTACGTGTATCTTCTGTGCTCACATACTTTTTATATTCACCTTTATCCTTGAAGAAATTGTTGAAGTAATAAGAATACTTTTCTTGAGCGTTAACTTCATTGATGAGAGGTTTGGTGTTACAGCCGCCATTACCGCCACGTACACCCTTAAAAATAACTTCATTTACCGCATTCTTCTTGCACTGCTCAATAGCGTCAGTCTTGTTACGTCCTGTAGCCCATACTCTGAGAGTCTGTGAACCGTCAAGCTCAACGCCAAGACATTCTGTCTCTGAATTATAATAGGCCTCTGTAGAGTTTGCTGCAAACAGGCTAAAAGAGGCAAATGCAATTCCCAATGTTAAGATAAGCTTTTTCATGATATTTCTCATATTAAATTAAAACTCGTATGCAATTTTTCCGCAAAGGAAACTTGTGAAACGTGTGCCCACTGTAGCAATATAGTCTGTGTAGCGTCCCATATCCGTCTCTTTAATCATATAACGAGGCAGAACCTGTCCCATATAGGTAAGACCTATTAAAAGAGTATGACGTGGTGTGCCAATCTTTACACCTAATGTAGGAGCAAAAAAGAAACCGTCGCCCAATTTCAATTTTGCGTTTGTGGTATCATAAAATGCCTGCTCATTAGAACCTTTGTCCACGATGGCCACCATACCATCAAGATAGTTTCCGCTAAATGACCATCCTAAATCAAACGCCCAGTAAGGAACCACCTGACGAGTGTCATTGGTTATAAAATTACCTCTTATATCCAGGAATAGAGGCACTGACCAAGGTGTGCCGCTGTATGTTTTGCCGTTGTACTCAGGAGCAGGAGCATAGCCTTGTGGCATACGCTGTTTAGGCTCATAAATTGACGTACCAGCATATTGCTGATTCTCAGTATAGAAAGAGTTTCCTGTTGTAATGTAGTAACGGAATCCAACGCCTACGCCGATGCGAATCCACTGGTTAAAACGATAACCGTTTATAAATGAGAATCCTATGTTATAAAGGTTAGGATTATAATTTACATCAACAGAACCACCGCCCATAAGCTCCACAGCACACCACCAGCCGTTATCTTTTGTCTCATAATCTACATATTTGGCGCGTTTAGGCTCTGCCGGAACAGTGGAGAGGGACTCTCCTTTGTCAATTTTACGTACTTCAAGTTTCTTATACTCTAACGTGGCTCCTGACTTTGTCTGAACGGTAACATTGTTCTCATCTTCAGATGTCACTGTGCCTTTAATAACACTGCCGTTATTAAGGTAAACCACATCCTCAGCAAATGCAGCTCCTGCAAACATCATTGCAGAGAGCAAAATAGTAAAAAGTCTCTTCATAAATATTTAAGTATTAAAGTTTAATCGGTAAATCGGCTAATCGGTAAATCGATTAAACGGTTATTCCCTAACGGTCATCAGTACGTCACCGGTTCACCGATTCAACTTTTAGAACAAGCTGTTAAGTCCCTTAATAACTCCAGCTTGCTCAAGAGCCTTGCGAAGATTGTCTTTATAAACACTGACAACCACGCCCACTTTATACTCCTTGCCTACCTTCATAGTTTCAGGCACACCAGTAGCAGAGCCATATTTCTGAAAATCACCACCATCAGCAAAGAAACGGTCAAAGAAGTCAGCTCTATCGTACTCTACAGCAGGATTAGCAGCTAATGGACGCTGGGTTGCACAACCGCTGCCACCAGCCACTCCCTTAAAGATTACACCGTGAACGGCATTCTTGACAGCCTGATTTGTGGCTACCGCCTGTTTTTTAGAGTAGCTCCATACCTTTACCACGTATGTGCCTGCAGTACCAGTACCGGCACACTCAATTTCATAACGCCATTGTTTAGTGTCTTTGTTCGCCTTTGACTTAGAACCGGCAAAGCATGCTGTGGAAGCAAGAACCACAGCAAATAGAAGAATTAGTTTTTTCATATCCAATAATTTAATATTTTAACAATCTATCAGTTAGCAAAGGTAACCATTGTAAACGTTTTTTCAAAATATATAGATATAAAATTTATCCACATCTATACAAAAGACCATTTACAACCCTACATGGTTTAAAACAAAGACCGCTGAAAAACATTCTGCTTTCATTATGAAATTCATCGTTCGGCTAAAGCCTTACTCAGAATAACGGAAGATGCAAAATTTTTCAGCGGCCTTTGGAATCTAAATCCTAAAGATATTATTCGTCGAGTAATATTTTAAGAATATCTACAGCAGCCTTTGAAACACTGGTTCCAGGGCCAAAGATAGCAGCAACGCCAGCTTTGTAGAGGAAGTCATAATCCTGTGCAGGTATAACACCACCAGCAATAACAATTATGTCTTCTCTGCCAAGTTTCTTAAGCTCCTCAATAACCTGAGGGATAAGAGTTTTGTGACCAGCCGCCAATGATGATACGCCAAGTACGTGTACGTCATTCTCCACTGCCTGCTTAGCGCTCTCGGCAGGAGTCTGGAACAAAGGTCCCATATCCACGTCAAAGCCACAGTCTGCATAACCGGTAGCTACAACCTTAGCACCACGGTCATGTCCGTCCTGACCCATCTTGGCTATCATAATACGTGGCTGACGGCCTTCCTTCTTAGCAAATTTCTCAACAAGAGCACAAGCCTCCTGGAAGCTTGGGTCTTTACTTGCAGTTGCACTATACACGCCTGATATTGTTCTAATTGTTGCTTTATAACGACCTACTATCTTCTCACATGCGTATGAGATTTCACCAAGTGAAGCTCTGACACGAGCCGCCTCCACAGCAAGCTCAAGCAGGTTGCCTTCTCCTGTCTCCACACACTTGGTAATGGCATCGAGGGCTTTCTTAACATCCTCTTCATTACGGTTTGCACGGAGCTGGTTCAAGCGCTCAATCTGCTGCAAACGTACTGTGGTGTTATCAACCTCAAGAATGTCAATTGGATCCTCGTGGTCAAGACGATACTTGTTTGTACCCACGATGGTCTGCTCTCCAGAGTCAATACGAGCCTGTGTACGGGCGGCTGCCTCTTCAATACGCATCTTAGGAATACCTGTCTCAATAGCGGCAGCCATACCACCAAGCTTCTCAATCTCCTCTATATGGGCCCATGCCTTTTCTGCAAGCTCATTAGTGAGAGTCTCAATGTAGTAAGAACCTGCCCATGGGTCAATCTCCTTACAAATCTTGGTCTCCTCCTGAATGTATATCTGTGTATTACGAGCAATACGTGCAGAGAAGTCTGTAGGCAATGCAATAGCCTCATCAAGCGCATTTGTGTGAAGTGACTGAGTGTGACCGAGAGCGGCACCCATAGCCTCAATACATGTACGACCAACGTTATTGAACGGATCCTGCTCTGTAAGTGACCATCCTGATGTCTGGCAGTGTGTACGCAGTGCAAGTGATTTAGGATTTTTAGGATTGAACTGTTTTACAATCTTTGCCCACAGCATACGTGCAGCACGCATCTTTGCTATCTCCATGAAGTGGTTTGTACCAATAGCCCAGAAGAAAGAAAGACGTGGTGCGAATGAGTCAATATCCATGCCAGCGTTTACACCGGCACGCAAATACTCAAGACCATCAGCAAGTGTGTATGCAAGCTCAATATCAGCGGTGGCGCCAGCCTCCTGCATGTGATAGCCGGAGATTGATATTGAGTTGAACTTAGGCATGTTCTTTGATGTGTATTCAAAGATGTCAGCAATAATCTTCATAGAGAATTTAGGTGGATAGATATAGGTGTTACGCACCATAAACTCCTTTAGAATGTCATTCTGAATAGTACCTGCCATCTCCTCAAGTTTGGCGCCCTGCTCCAGACCTGCGTTAATGTAGAACGCCATGATAGGAAGAACGGCACCGTTCATTGTCATGGAAACTGACATCTTGTTTAGAGGAATACCGTTAAACAGGACCTTCATATCCTCTACTGAGCATATAGACACACCTGCCTTACCCACGTCACCCACAACACGTTCATGGTCTGCATCGTAGCCACGGTGTGTAGCAAGGTCAAACGCTACAGACAAACCTTTCTGACCCGATGCCAGGTTACGACGGTAGAATGCGTTACTCTCCTCAGCCGTAGAGAAACCAGCGTACTGACGGATTGTCCACGGACGCATAGGATACATACCGCTGTAAGGTCCGCGCAAGAATGGTGCAAGACCTGCAGCATAGTTGAGGAAATCAAAGTCTTTTATGTCATCTTTTGTATAAACTGTCTTAACAGGAATCTGTTCCGGTGTAATCCAGTTCTGCTCGTTACCGCAATCTGCTGTAGAAGGGGCAACTTGTTTAATATCTATATCATTGAAATTAGGTTTCATATTGTGTCCCTCCTTTAGATTCCAAGTTTCTGATTAAACGCCTTGAGTGTGTCAAGCACATTGCAACGAACGTGAATATAATTCTCTATTCCCTCTTTCTGAAGGTCCTCCATGCAGGCAGGAGCGCCAGCCACCACAAATATGGCTCTGCCGTTAAGCGCCTTGAAAGCTGCCGGAGCAAACTCTGCATACTCGTCATCGCTTGAGCAGAGGACAACGATGTCTGCGCCAGCCTTAACAGCAGCCTCAACACCAGCCTCCACTGTCTCAAAGCCAAGGTTGTCTATAACCTCATAGCCTGCACATGCAAGGAAGTTGCAAGAGAACTGTGAACGAGCCAGACGCATTGCAAGGTTACCAATTGTAAGCATGAACGCTTTTGGACGCTTGCCTGCCTTTTCTACAGAGAGTCTCAACTGCTCAAACTGCTCTGCCGCACGTGTCTTTGGAAGTGGCTCGTTCTCTGGCTCCGCGCCTCCGCAGCAACAGCAGCACTTACCGCTCTTCTCTATCTTTGAAGCAGCTGTTTCATTGAAGTTAGGGAATTGGTTAGTTCCAAGCAAAGTCTCCTTACGAGAAGCCACAGCCTTCATTCTGCCAGCAGCTATCTCCTTAACAGCAGCCACAACGCTTCCGTCAGCAACAGCGGCGTAGAAGCCACCCTTGTTCTGAATTTCAAGGAATATCTTCCAAGCCTGCTCAGCCACCATAGCTGTGAGGTTCTCTATGTAGTACGAGCCAGCAGAAGGGTCAACAACCTTACCAAAGTGTGACTCCTCTTTAAGCAGCAGCTGCTGGTTACGTGCAATACGCTCTGAGAAATCATCAGGAGCCTTGTATGTGAAGTCAAATGGACGTACTGTCATGGAATCAACACCACCTATTGCAGCACTCATGGCCTCTGTTTGTGTACGCAGAAGGTTTACATGAGCGTCAAATACGGTCTTATTGAATTTTGATGTTACTGCGTGGATGCACATCTTGGCGGCACAGTCACATGAAGGTTTGTAAGCCTCCACAATCTTAGCCCAAAGCAGACGAGCCGCACGGAACTTGGCAATCTCCATGAAATAGTTTCCGCCAACACCAAAGTTAAACTTAATGGCCAGACCTGCCTGTTTAGCATCGATGCCAGCCTCTGTAAGCATCTCCATATACTGGTTACCCCATGCAAGTGCGTAACCAAGCTCTTGGGTGCAATAAACACCTGCATTATTCAACATCTTGGCGTTAACAGCAATTGTACGGAAAGCAGGCAGTTTCTCGCCAGCCTTAACTGCGGCTGTAAGCATTGCCGTAACATCATCTGCAGAGATTTTTTTACCTTTCTTAAGCATTCTGCCTATCGGGTCAACACTTATAGAGCCTTTCACTTTGGCGGCATCATAGCCTTTTGACTTGATGTAGTCTGCCAAAATATCAATAAGTTCAGTAGCCTTGCGAGCGCATACTCTGAAATTAATTTCAACACAGTCAAGGTAGATGCCCTCAAGAAGCGTGCTAATGTACTCAGCGCTCAGTTTCTCCCTGTCAAGTTTGAAACCAAGTGAGTCAACACCCTTGTTGAGCACGTCGAGTGCCTTTTTATTGGCGTCAGCAGCACTGACGGTCTTAGCGTCAATTTCCTGACGCACAAACCATACGTTATCAACTTTTGTACCACGCACAAACGGGAACTGTCCTGGTGCGCTGTCTGTTGTCTGCAAGCCTTCCAGATTCTCCTGACGGTAGAAAGGCATTACATTGAAACCTTCCGGTGTGCGCCATACCAGTTTCTTGGTAAAATCGGCACCCTTGAGGTCAGCTGTGATTTTGTCCATCCATTCCTGTGTTGATATAGCAGGAAAGTCAGCCAAAAAATTCAATTTTTTATTTGCCATAGTAATTTATATAAAAAAGATAAATGTCTGTTGTAAATTGCAAAATTAAGTCAAACTTTTAATTTTTGCAAAAAAATAAGCTATTATTATTTTTTTACCTATCTTTACGGCTGTAATTACCGCCTCACATTCCCGGATGGATGAAAACCGATTTATATTCAAACTCCGTTCAGCCTTTACAAAGGCGCTAAAAGAGTACGCCCTGCTTGAAGATGGCGACAAAGTGCTCATAGGCCTGTCAGGAGGCAAGGACAGCCTTGCCCTTGTGGAGCTTTTTGCAGAAAGGCGCAAGATTTTCAAGCCTCGTTTTACGGTGGAGGCGGCGCACGTGATAGTGCGTAATGTACCCTATCAGTCAGATTTAGAGTACCTGAAAGATTACTGTAACAATTTTAACATTCCACTTCATGTAGTGGAGACGGAATTTGACGCCTCTACAGACAAGCGCAAGTCTCCATGTTTCCTCTGTTCCTGGAACCGGCGCAAGAAACTATTTGAGACAGCGCAGGAGTTTGGATGCAATAAAATAGCTCTCGGACATCATCAGGATGACATTATAGAGACTCTTTTAATGAACCTCACTTTTCAGGGCGCTTTTTCAACAATGCCACCGTTACTTAAAATGAAAAAGATGGACTTCTCCATCATACGCCCGTTATGCCTTATTAAGGAGTCTGACCTACAAGAGTTTGCAACGATGCGCGGCTTTAAGAAGCAAATAAAAAACTGCCCGTTTGAGAAGCAGTCAAGCCGTAGCAATATGAAAGAAGTCTTAAATCAGCTTGAGGCCATGAACCCACACGCACGCCACAGCATCTGGGGCGCAATGCATAATGTGCAGCCAGAGTACCTTCCTCACAAGTAGCCCAATTCCAGTTTCGCCTCCTCGCTCATCATGCTCTGATTCCACTCCGGCTCAAACACTATGTTCACAGTAACGTCTTTCACGCCATCCACACTCTGCACTTTTTGTTTCACATCCTCAGCTAAAAAATCTGCCATAGGGCACCCTACCGCTGTAAGTGTCATATCAATGGTCACATTCTTTTCATCATCTACGTCAATCTTGTAGATTAGGCCTAAATCATATACGTTAACAGGAATTTCAGGGTCAAACACTGTTTTCAGCATCTTAACGATGCCTGCTTCCATTTCAAGTAGATTCTCCATTATAATTAATTTGACGCAAAGGTAAGTATAAGCCTTAGCAAATGCAAATGAAAATTAGACCTTTATAATCTCCAGCCCTTCAAAATAGTAGAGATAGCCAGTTACTTTTGCATACCCCGCTTTTTTGTATAGATTCACATAGCGCTGAACCTGAGCTATATGCTCCTTTGTCTTCTCATCGCCGAATTTGTAATCCACAATTGTTACGGCATTTGTATCAGAGTCTATCATCACACGGTCCGGTCTGAGCACCTGTTTTTGTGGTTCTCCGCTGGCGTTTTGATAAACATTCACTATGCTCCTCTCTGCCAAGACAAGCTGGCTGCCGTCAAACCACTTCTGTGCCTGCGGGTTAGTAATATATGTGGTGAGACCGCTTTTCATCTCGTCATATTGCTGCTGGTCTATGTACCCTTTGTAGAGCATATCCTTAAGTACGCCGTCAAGGTCTGTGATGGTGACCACACTCTCCATTATGCGGTGCATGCGGCTACCCGCCTCTATTTCAGGAGTTATTATGTCTAAGCCTCGCAGATGGAATGTCCTCATTTTCTCTACTGGCGACAATTCATCTGCAGATGCTGGTCTGGCATCGCCGTCTGCACTGCCGTCTGTATCAGCCCCCTTTTTAAGCTCCGTAAGTTCGCCTAATACTATCTGGCTGTAATCTGTCACACTTACATCTCTGCCCGTGCCGGCATAAAACAGTGGCAGCATTGATGAAAACGGCTTGGAGTCAGAGCCCTTGAACGGGTCGCTCTTGGGTGTGGAACAGTAGCCAATCAGCACATCCTCTGCTCTGGTGAATGCAACGTACAGGTCATTCAGGTTGTCTATGTACTCAAGCAGCAATTCATCAAAGTAGCGCTCCTTAAATATGGTTTTGGCAAGTTCAGCCTTGTACTGCAAAGGTACGTATATGGAGCCGGGCATCTGCTCCCAAAGTATGGGGGCGTGGTTTGAATTTCTCAAATCCCAGTTAATTTCCGGTATTATCACCACCTTGTATGAAAGCCCTTTTGACTTGTGTATGGTTATTATGTTCACTGAGTCTGACTCTGATATGGTGGTAAGGCTCTTATTATCCTTCACTTCATCCCAATACTCCAGAAATGACTGTATCACAGAACTTTGCTTACCTATAAAGTCTGTCACCAAATCCTTAAATGCATTAAGATATGGTGTGTTTGTGCTAAGTTGGTCAAGCCCAAGCATGAAAATTATCTGCTCCACTATTTCATAGAGCGGCAGATGCCCCAGTTGTGCCAAGTCAAGGCGTCCGTTTACATTTATTATATTGTTTACAAGGTAGCTGTTTGCTTCGTCCATTGGGTTTGCCATATATCTTAACACAGCCACAATATCCGCCACTGCCTGATTTGATGATATTCTGAGCGCCTCTTCTGAAACTACGTTTATTCCGTTTTCAAGAAGATGCTTGGCTATGGCGCTTCCCTCACGGTTTGTCTTTACAAGGACACCTATATCTTTAAGGCTGTAGCCGTATTCCAGCAACTGCCCTATCTTGGCAAGTACAAGGTCATATCTGCTGTTTTCCTCGTCATCACTATCTTGAAAATTTATCTCCACATAGCCGGAGCCTTCACGTTTTATACCCTGTTTTACATCGGAGTAGGCGTTAAGAATGGTGTCATCACTCCTGCCTGACAACGCATTATACGAGTTTTGCAAGAACTTAGCTGTAGCTGTGAAAACGGAGTTGTTAAACTTCACCACCTCAGGCAGACTGCGGTAGTTTGTTTCCAGATTATGAACCACATAGCAACCATTGAACTTTTTTTGCACATCCTTGCCCAAAATGGACCAGTCTGAATCTCTGAAACGGTAGATGCTCTGCTTTACATCGCCCACCACCAGATTACTGTCCCCTTCGCTCAGGCTGTTTTTTATGAGAGGAACAAAGTTATCCCACTGTAACCGCGATGTATCCTGAAATTCGTCTATTAGAAAATGGTTAATGTACGTACCTGTCTTCTCATATATGAAAGGAGTGTCACTACCGTCTATAATCTCATTTATCAAGGCGCCGGACTTGCTTAAAAGCTGAGTTCCGCTCTCTTTCATGTAACGCTCAATCTCACAGTCAAGCGCACTGAATAGTTTTAGGAACGGCAGGTTGCGAAGCACCACGTCACAAGTGCGGAACTCGCACTCTTTGGCATTGGCGTAACCTATAAAATCAACCACCTTGCTGCGGATCCAGCGGTTGTAGGCATCTTCAACCAATGCCTTGTATTTGTTTGATTTGGAAACCTGAGCCTCGTCAGCCCATTTAAGGAACACTGCTTTAAATTCAGGATATTTCACCTTTTTCTCCGCAAGGAAACTTATTACTGGCGTAAAAGCACCACGTTTGCAGTTATCAGCCACATCAGGTTCACTCTGGAGCTGCCGCATTATAGAATCCGCCTTCTGTCTTAGAGTCTCCCATATCTCCTTACGCCTGGCTGCAAGGTCCCTTTGTACAGCGCTTATAGCCGTACTGTCTGGAATAGAGCCCTTAATGGCCATGTATTGTTCCTTGAATATTTGGCTGCTTATATCCTCCAGTTTTGATTTAAGACTGTTAAAATCCTTGCTCTCGCCCTCGTCAGAGTCCGCTATTATATGCTCGCTAAACCATGTTAGAAAAAGTTTGTGATCTTTGTCGCCAATCTTAAGCAATATATCAGCTATTGTGTCTTTTATGATTCGCTTCTCATCCAACTCTATGGAGTAGTTACCGCTCAAGCCTATCTCTTTCACAAAAGAGCGTATTATCTGCTGAAAGAATTTATCGATGGTGGTTATACGGAAAAAGGAGTAATTGTGCAATATGGAGGTGAGCAGTTCTCTTGCTCTCTCAGGTTTTAACTCCACATCAGCCACTGTCACAGTCTCGCCAGCCGCTGAAATTTCATATAGTTTTTTCACTATTCGGGACTTCATCTCATCAGTAGCCTTGTTTGTAAAGGTTACAGCAAGCACACGCCTAAAGTAATCTTTCCCATGACTACGGGCGTCAAGCAGCATTTTTATATACTGCTCGGTAAGCGTGTAGGTCTTCCCGCTCCCCGCCGATGCTTTGTATATGTTTAGTACGCCATTCATTCTAACGCAAAATTACACAAAAGAGTTTAATCCTGCAAATTCATTTGCATTTACAGTGTCTTATTTGTAACTTTGCAGATTGTATGAAAATAATCTGTGTAGGATGGAACTACGGCATGCATGCAGCCGAGCTGGGGGCGGAGGTTGAAAAGCCTCAGCATCCTACCGTATTTCTAAAACCTGAGACAGCCCTGCTTAAAGACGGCAAGCCTGTTTACATACCGGATTTCACAAAACAGCTGGAATATGAAGTGGAGCTTGTGGTAAAGATAAACCGTTTAGGGAAAGGCATCTCAGAAAAATTTGCATCAAGGTATTACGCCGATGTGGGGCTTGGCATAGATTTCACAGCACGTGACATGCAGAACGCCGCACGCCATAACGGAGCCCCATGGGATCTCTGCAAAGGTTTTGACGGTTCAGCACCTATAAGTAACTTCATTCCGCTTGAGGAGCTGGGAACTGACGTACAGAACCTGAACTTTCATCTTGACATAGACGGGAAAACCGTACAGAGCGGCTACAGCGGCGACATGATTTTTAGTGTAGATGCCATCATTGCATACGTAAGTGAGTTCTACACACTCAAAATAGGGGATCTTATATTTACGGGCACTCCTGCAGGTGTGGGGCGTGTGAGCATAGGCAACCACCTTGAAGGGTGGCTTGAGGGTAGGAAAATGCTTGATTTTCATATAAAATGAAACGTACGCTTTTACTTATAGCAACCATTGTAACGGCTCTGTGCATAAGCGCAGGACCTGCGCAGCACTATGCCGCAAGCTCAGTGCTTGCAAGCGGCAGCTGGTACAAGGTGGCGGTGGAAAAATCAGGCATATACAAGCTCACATACAATGACATTAAGCAGATGGGGATTGGCGACCCTGCCGGTGTAAGAGTCTATGGTTATGGCGGTGCAATAATTGATGAGAATTTCGCCAGACTGCTACCTCGTGAAGATGATCTGCCAGAAGTTCCAGTTTTTATGGACAAGGGGGCTGACGGTGTATTCTCAGAGGGAGACTACATACTGTTTTACGCACAAGGTGTGACCAAAGACAATATAAGCAGCGGCCAGCCCACACACTCATACACACCAAACTACTACAGCCGCCAAGGCTACTACTTTATTACCTGCGGCAACGGTGAGGGTAAGCGCATAACCACACAAGAGGCTGTTACAGACGAACCCAACCTTGATTTTAGCACCACATACGCAGGCTACTACATTCATAGTGACGAGTTCAACCTTATAAGCAGCGGGCGTGAATGGTATGGGCACAAGTTCCAAGGCATCACCCTTACACGCAATTTCACCGTGGCTGACAGCAACATAGACACCACACAGCCTATGCTCATGAACGTATCTGTAGTGGCGTCAGCATCGTCTGTGACAACATTCAGCTGCCTGCTTAACGGCACAGACATAGGCCAGAACATACGGGTAAGCGCCAGTTCTTCATCAACCATTGCAGGCTGCAAGGGGGAGGTAATACGTGAGGTTGGCAACACCGCCACCGCCGATGCCACAATAACCCTGAAATACAACAACAGCTCTGCCACAGATGTGGGTTACCTGAATCATATAACCCTGAACTACCACAAGCATCTGCTGTTTGACAGCCGTAACAATTCCCTGCTCATAACAAATCCAGACGACATTGATTTTACTGCTGTAGCACGCTATCACTTAAGAGGAGCGGGTGCCGGACTACAGGTTTGGGACATAACAAACATCTGTGACATTACAGCCATGCCTGTTACATTTACATCGGCCGATGCCACATTTACAGAAAAACACAACGTACTGCACAAGTATATAGCATTTAACGGTGTAAGTGCGGCAGCATCACCTACTCTTGTGGGCAGAGTGGCGAACCAGAACGTACATGCGCTTGATGTGTGTGACATGGTTATAATTTCACCCGACGCATACGCTAACGCGTCAGAGCGTCTGGCACAGTTCCACCGCACTCATGACGGCATGATCGTGCATGTTGTATCACCAGAAGCCATTTACAATGAGTTTTCATCCGGCACACCTGACGCCACCGCCTACCGCCTGTTTATGAAAATGCTCTATGACCGTGCCGAAACAGAGGGGAAAACAGCGCCTCAGAGCCTTTTGTTGATGGGCACAGCATCGTACGACAACCGAGGCATAAAGCATGAGAGACTTCCGCTTGTATCATATCAATCACAGGAATCGCTCTCAGAAACAGGTTCTTACACTACTGATGACTACTACGGAATGTTAGATGACAATGAGGGGCAGTCCATAGCCGCCGCCAAACTTGACATCTCTGTAGGACGTATGCCTGTAACATCCGTTACAGAGGCCGAGAATGTGGTGAATAAAACCATAAACTACGTAACAGCCTCACAATCCGGAGACTGGCGTTCTATATGTGCATTTTTAGCCGATGACGGCAACAACAACACTCACATGCAGCAAGCCGACAACCTTGCCACCACCATACGTGAAACAAACGCCAGCTACACCCTTGACAAGGTCTATCTTGACTCCTTTACAGCAGAGGAAAGCGCATCTGGATATACATATCCAGGGGCAAAAGACCGTATCATTACAGACATTCAGAAAGGGTTGCTAATATTCACCTACGTAGGACACGGAAGCCCTAACACACTTACATCAGAGCAGATAATCAACAAGAATGACATAGTCAACATGTACAATAAGAACCTTGGGCTATGGATTACAGCCACATGTGACTTTGCAAGATATGATGACAACAGCCACTCTGCCGGCATGGAGGTGCTGCTAAACCCGTCCGGAGGCGGCATTGCTCTCTACACCACTACAAGAATGGTATATTCATCTGAGAATTTCAAGCTAATGCAGGCTACATTTAAACACTTGATTCCAAGAGAGAACGAAGCACACAAAACACTTGGGGAAATTTTCCGCCTCGCCAAGGTTGATCTGGGGAATAACAGCAACAAGCTGAACTTCACCCTGCTTGGCGACCCGGCCATTAAGCTGCACTACCCCACACACCGGATTGTTACAGACAAGATAAACGGCAAAGACCCGTCTGAGGCACTTATGCAGGCTCTTGGTATTATTACTATACAAGGCCATGTGGAAGACATTAACGGCAATTTCCTGAGTGACTATAACGGAACACTGAGTATCACCGTGTATGACAAGGAGGAGGAGCTAAGAACCAAGGGGCAGACTGGCGCGCCTTTTGAATACAAGGACTACACTAATAAACTTTTCACAGGTGATGTAAGTGTTGAAAACGGCGAGTTCACTACTACATTCATGGTGCCTAAAGATATAAACTACCGCTACGGCAACGGTAAGATAGAATACTATCTATGGCAAACAGAAGATCCTGACAATGACGGTTTTGGCAACAACCTGGAGTTTACTATAGGAGGCTCAGACCCCGATGCGAAACCGTCAGAAGATGGGCCTGACATGCGCATATACATGAACTCACCTTCGTTTGTCAGCGGTGACAAAGTCAACGAGTCACCAGTGTTCTACGCCCACCTCTATGACAAATACGGCATAAACGTGGTGGGAGCGGGCATAGGCCACGATATTACAGCCACACTAAATCACAACACATCAAAGGCATACGTGCTTAATGATTACTACACCGCCACGCTTAATGACTATAAGAGCGGCATTGTGAAATATCAGTTCCATAACCTACCCGTAGGCACCTATAACCTTGATTTCAAGGCATGGAACCTGCAAAACGTATCATCGTCGGCATCGTTGGTGTTTACTGTTGACAGCAAAACAGGTGCTGACATAGAGGATTTCTCAATATATCCTAATCCTGCCACCACAAGCACCATCTTAAGCCTGCATCACAACAGGCCTGAAGTGCCCATTAGCGTAACATTCCGTGTTTATGACATACTCTGGCGTGAGTATTGGGAGACCACGGTAACAGACAGCACTGACGGCACATACACAGCGGAGTGGGATCTGACAGGCAAATTTGGGAACATGGCCACCGGAGTTTATTACGTAAGGGCGATAATTACAACCGCCAACGGGGTTTTCACACATAAAGTGCAAAAGATTATTATAAAAACACAATAATTCTAAAAAAAGAGCGTTATCTTTGTAGCCGTTTTTTATAAATGTAAAAAAATTTAACAAATGAGAAACAAGATTACACTCGCACTTGTAGCGCTGATTGCACTCCCTTTGGGTATATTCGCCCAAAACGAAGAGTCTCCCGTAGAGGTGTTTGCACCTATTACAACTGGTGTTTCTTTTCTAACCGTCGCTCCTGACGCACGTGGAGGCGGTTTAGGTGACGTAGGTGGCGCCACCACCCCAGATGAGAACTCACAATACTGGAACCCTTCAAAATACGCTTTTATAAACGGCGTGGGAGGTGCTACTGTATCATACGTTCCTTGGCTTAGAAAAATAGTGTCAGACATTGACCTTGTATCAGCCACCGGTTTCTACAAAATAAAAGATGTACAGACAGTTGCAATGTCATTCCGCTTCTTCTCAATAGGCAAGGTGCTTCTCAAGAAAAACGCAGAAGACACCCCTATGGAGGTTAAGCCATACGATCTTGCACTTGACGCATCATACTCACGCATTCTTGCAAAAGGCTTTTCCATGGGTGTTGCGCTGCGCTTTATATGGTCAGACCTTAGCGGTGGTTCAACAGTGCATGACGAGCAGTATCTCACTCCAGGCTGGAGTATAGCCGCAGATATTTCAGGTTTCTACACTAAGGATGTGAACTTTGCATGGGGCAAGGGCTGTGGCTCTTTTGGTTTCAACATCTCAAACATTGGTAAAAAGATTGACTACGGTAATGGGGACAGCCGTTCTTCAGCATTCATTCCAGCAAACCTGCGTTTAGGCGGCAGCTTCAAAATGCCTTTTGACCAGTATAACCACCTTTCTCTTAACGTAGATATAAACAAACTTCTTGTTCCTGCCAGACCTGTCCAGGCTGAAGGCGAGACACAGGAGGCTTATACAGCCCGTTTGAACGAGTACTATGACATGGACCCTATCACAGGTATCTTCCGTTCATTTGCTGATATGCCAGACGGCGGCAAGTTTGACTTTGGCTACAAGATACGCCAGTTAAACTTTTCAATAGGTCTTGAATATGACTACAAGAATATGTTTCTGGCACGTATAGGCTACTACAATGAGAGCAAGCTGAACGGAAACAGGAAATATGTTACATTTGGTGCCGGTTTCCGTCTGAACGTATTTGAACTTGACGTGGCATACGTTCTCTCTGTAGCAAGAAACAACCCGCTTGACCAGACTCTTAGATTCACAATTGGATTCAACATGGCAGGCCTTAAGAAACTTGCCAACAATGACAGAAACGCGGAAGGGCTTTAATATTTAGTATTAGCCTAATCCAATTTTTAGCAAAAGACAAAAAGAATGGAGAAAATAAAGTATAAAATTGGTTTAGGCTACGATGTCCACCAGTTTGCAGAAGGACGTGACCTTTGGCTTGGTGGCATTAAAATAGAACACACAAAAGGTCTTTTAGGCCACTCTGACGCCGATGTACTGATACATGCAATATGCGACGCTCTACTGGGCGCCGCATCTTTGCGTGATATAGGCTACAACTTTCCTGACACAGACAACGCCTACAAAAACATAGACAGCAAAATACTGCTCAAGCGCACCATTGACCTTGTGCGCTCCAAAGGCTGGGAGATTTCAAATATAGACTCCACCATCTGCGCCCAGGAGCCAAAACTAAACCCACACATAGAGGATATGCGTGCCTGCCTTGCTTCTGTGCTTGGCGTGGATGTGGACGACGTATCCATAAAAGCCACCACCACGGAGCATCTTGGCTTTGTGGGCCGCAAAGAAGGCATTGCCGCATACGCGGTTGCCTTAATAGTTGAAAGTTGAAAATTGACGTGTTGATGAACACGAAGTGTGAATAAAATTGAAAGTTAGTAAAATTTTATTAACTTTGCACGTTTTTAGTAAACTGAGAATATATGAATATTTCATTCAACTGGTTAAAGAAGTACATTCTTCTTGACATGAATGCTGATGACACAGCTAAAAAGCTGACATCGCTGGGATTGGAAGTAGGAGTGGTTGAACCTATTGAGAGCATCAAGGGAGGCCTTGAAGGCTTGGTAGTGGCAAAGGTTGTGGAGTGCGAGAACCACCCTGATTCAGACCACCTGCACGTTACCAAGGTTGATAACGGGAGCGGAGAGCTGCTACAGGTTGTATGCGGTGCGCCTAACTGCCGCGCCGGCCTTAAGACAATAATGGCTACAATAGGCACCAAGCTCTATGACGGCGATAACTGCTTTACAATAAAGAAATCAAAACTGCGCGGTGTTGAATCATTCGGAATGCTGTGTGCAGAAGATGAGATAGGTGTGGGTACAAGCCATGACGGCATCATAGAACTGCCCGACGATGTACCAGTAGGCACGCCTGCCAAGGATTACTACAAGATAGAGAACGACACCCTTATTGAGGTGGACATAACCCCTAACCGTGCTGACGCCATATCACATTTGGGTGTGGCAAGAGACCTTGCCGCAGCACTTAATATGAAACTTATACGCCCTAACGTGGATTCGTTCAAGGTTGACAATGAGAATTTGAAAATCAACGTCAACGTAGCTAATTCTGAAGCTTGTCCACGCTACACAGGTGTTACAATGACGGGGGTAACAGTAAAGGAATCACCAGACTGGCTTAAGAACCGTCTCACATCAATAGGACAGCGTCCAATCAACAACGTGGTTGACGTCACTAACTTCATACTGCATGAGCTTGGCCAGCCGCTTCACGCATTTGACGCAGACAAGATTAAAGGCGGAGAAATTAACGTACGTACACTGCCCGCTGGTACAAAATTCACAACTCTTGACGGTGTGGAGCGTGAGCTTTCTGACTCTGACCTTATGATTTGCAACAAGGAGGAGGGAATGTGTATAGCAGGTGTATTCGGAGGTTTTGACTCTGGCGTAAAAGAGGGCACCACAAACATATTTATAGAGAGCGCTTACTTTAATCCAGTATGGGTTAGAAAGACTGCACGCCGTCATGGTCTTAACACCGATGCTTCATTCCGCTATGAACGTGGCTGTGACCCAAATATAGCTGTATATGCGCTTAAACGTGCAGCTTTGCTTATAAAGGAGGTTGCCGGTGGTGAAGTCTCAAGCCAGATTACAGACATCTACCCCACCCCTATTGAAGACTTTAAGGTAGAAGTAACATACAAGAAAATTAATGACCTTATTGGCAAGGAGATTCCTAAAGACACCATTAAAAGCATACTCAACGGCTTGGAGATAAAGATTGCAAAGGAGGAGAATGAAACACTTTCTCTACTTGTACCTCCCTACCGTGTGGATGTTAAACGTGATGTGGATGTTATAGAGGACATCCTGCGAGTTTACGGTTACAACAACATTTTGCCAGGTGAGAGCGTAAAATCATCAATAAGCTACTCTCACGTGCCAGACAGTTACAAGTTGCAAAACAATGTATCACGCCACCTTACAGGAGCAGGATTCAGTGAAATTCTAAATAACTCACTAACTAAGCTTTCATACTATAACGGACTCACATCATATCCTGCAGAAAATGCAGTGCGCATAATGAATCCGCTTGGAAGTGACCTTAGCGTTATGCGCCAGACACTGCTCTTTGGCGGACTTGAGAGTATAGCCCGTAACCGTAACCGCAAGCGCACAAACCTCAAGTTCTATGAGTTTGGCGAGTGTTACCACTATAACAGCGCCAAAGCCGGCGGTGAGAATCCGCTTGCGGCATATTCTGAAGAGCTTCATTTAGGCATCTGGCTTAGCGGTAACCGCTATGAGCCATCATGGACTGATGCAGAGCGTCCGCTCACATTCTTTGACCTGAAGGCTCATGTAATTAACGTACTGCGCCGCATAGGAATAAAAGAGGCATCATACGTGACCAAGACCATTGAGAATGACATCTACTCACAGGCTATATACTTTGAGACAAGAAACGGTGCACAGCTTGCAATGCTTGGCATCGTGGCAAAAAAACAACTCAAAGCATTTGACATTGACGCCGATGTCTTCTATGCTGACCTATTCTGGGATAAGATTCTCAGACAAATAAAGAGCAATGACATTACATACGCCGACCTTCCAAAATACCCGGAAGTTAAGCGTGATCTTGCCCTGTTGCTTGATAAGAGCATAGAATTTGAGCAGATAGAGGACATAGCGTTCCAAACTGAGCGCAAACTTCTGAAACGAGTGGTTCTGTTTGATGTTTATGAAGGCAAAGGCATAGAAGAGGGCAAGAAGTCATACGCTGTGAACTTCACACTTCAAGACACAGAAAAAACGCTTGAAGACCGCCAGATAGACAACGTGATGAACCGACTGATAAAAGCGTTCACAGAAAAGCTTAATGCTACAATCAGATAACTCACGTCATGCTGAACGTAGTGACGAGTTGATGAGGGCTCGTCCCGAATAAGCATCTCGCAATTCACCGATTAAACGATTCTCCGATTCACCGATTAACCGATTAAACATAGTAATATGGGAAGAGCATTTGAATACAGAAAAGCTACAAAGCTGAAACGCTGGGGAAACATGGCCCGCGTATTTACAAAACTTGGTAAGCAGATAACAATTGCCGCACGTGAAGGCGGCGGTGACCCTGACACTAACCCACGTCTGCGTGTACTCTGCCAGCAGGCCAAGAAAGAGAACATGCCTAAAGAAAACGTGGAAAGAGCCATTAAAAAAGCCTTTTCAAAGGATGAGGCAGGCTATAAGGAGATTAACTATGAAGGATACGGCCCTCACGGCATAGCCATATTTGTAGAGACCGCTACAGATAACAATATGCGTACAGTGGCAAACATCCGCAGCTACTTTACAAAGCACGGCGGTTCACTTGGCACACAGGGCTGCCTCCAGTTCCTCTTTGACCACAAGTGCGTGTTTAACGTAGCACCTAAGGATGGCGTTTCAATGGAGGACCTTGAGCTTGAGCTTATTGACTACGGCGTAGAGGAGATAGACACAGACGAGAACGGCAACCTCATTATCTGCGGTGACTTCCAGAGCAACTCAGAGATTCAGAAATATCTTGAGGATAACGGCTTTGAGATTAACAGCGCAGAGTTTGAGCGTGTGCCAAATGACTACAAGACCCTTACCGCCGATGAGCGCGCCTCTGTGCAGAAACTCATTGACAAAATAGAGGAAGACGAGGACGTACAGAACGTCTACACCAATATGGCCCCAGAAGAGTAGGAATGAATTCTAACTCTCAACTCTCAACTCTCAATTCTCAATTGATTTTGGGAATAGACCCTGGAACCACAGTTATGGGTGCCGCACTGCTTGAGGTAACAAATGGCAATGCGGCACTCAAAGCTATGACCACCCTCAGTTTCAAGGATTGCGCAGACCACTACCAGAAACTTGCAAAAATAGAGAAATTTGTAAGTGAGGTTATAGAGGCTTACAAGCCGGACTCCCTTGCTATAGAGTCTCCGTTTTTTGGAAAGAACGTGCAGTCCATGTTAAAGTTAGGCAGAGCGCAGGGAGTTGCCATCGCCGTGGCGGTTAACAAAGGGCTTAACGTGCATGAATACTCCCCTCTTAAAATCAAAATGGCTATTACAGGCAACGGAGCATCAAGCAAAGAGCAGGTTGCCGGAATGCTAAAACGTTTCTTACACATAGACGCTGACCGTATGCAGGTTAAACTTGACGCCACCGATGCGCTTGCCGCAGCCTACTGCCACTACCTGCAACTACGCGTGCCCACATCCACCGCCACCCACTACAAGAGCTGGAAGGAGTTCACCCAGAAAAACTCAGAGAGGGTGAAATAATACGTTTTGTCAGTTGTTACTGCACCTGCCCCCACATTAGTTTACCTCGCAGGGTTTGAAAATATGTGTGGCCTTTGCGCCATGCCACAAGCGTGGAGAAAGGAGCTTTACGTATTGAGATTTTAGAGCCTATGGGGCAACGATATGAACGACCGTCAAGAGAAACAATGCAATTTGAACTTCTACCCTCTATTTCCAGCTCTATAAGTTTGTCATCTGGTATTATTATAGGGCGCTGGTTAAGCGTATGAGGTGATACCGGAGCAAGTATAATATCCTGGCTCTCAGGGTCAAGTATGGAGGCGCCCACACTCATGGCGTAGGCGGTGGAACCTGTAGGTGTGGATACTATGAGACCGTCGGCACGATATGTGCAGAGGAACTCTCCGTTTACGTAGGCGTGAACCTTTATCATTGAAGAAGAGTCTGTTTTAAGCACTGCAATCTCATTAAGTGCGTTACATTTTCCAGGGTCTGTACACTCCCCCACAGGCCGCATCTGGAGCAGGGAACGACGCTCAGTGATAAAGCCCTCTGAAAGCACAGTTTCTATAGCCGATGAAATTTCATCTCCGCTTATATCCACAAGAAATCCTAAGTGACCAAGGTTAATGCCAAGAATTGGAATTTCAAGAGCTCCCACAAACTGAGATGTTTTAAGGAATGTACCGTCACCTCCAAGACTAAGCACTAAATCCATACTTAGCAAATCCTTGTCAGACAACATTTTACAGTCTTTAATAGGCTGTACATCAGATTTTTGCAGAAAATTATAAACTTTACCCTCAACAAATATCTCCACGCCATGACTATGGAGTGTATCTATTAGCTCTGTGGCTGCATCGGTGAACCCTACTTTGTGAATACTGCCTGAAATTGCCACCCTTTTTATCTGTGAATAATTTTCTGCCATAAAATTATGTTTATGTAAAGTGGTTCTTAAAATAATTCTTAACTTTGCAAGTTATAAATGCAAAGTAAACAAATTTTCACGAGATGACAAAATTAAGTGTGAATATAAATAAGGTTGCAACAATCAGGAACGCAAGAGGCGGCAATGTACCAAACGTTCTGCAAGTGGCTCTTGATTGTGAAAAATTTGGGGCTGAGGGCATTACAGTGCACCCAAGGCCAGATGAGCGCCACATACGCTACAGCGATGTGCGTGAACTGAAAGCACACCTTACCACAGAATTCAATATTGAGGGTTACCCATGTCAGTCTTTCATAGACTTGGTGCTTGAGGTAAAGCCCACACAAGTTACACTTGTACCAGACCCGCCAGAGGCTCTTACATCTAACGCAGGCTGGGACACAATTAAAAACAAAGAGTTTCTTACAGAAATTGTAAAGGAGTTCCAGAAGGCTGGCATACGCACATCCATATTCACAGACACACGACGTGAAATCATAGAGGCGGCAGCACTTACAGGCACTAACAGGATAGAGTTATATACTGAACCTTACGCATCGGCGTACACTTCTGGCAGAGAATCTGCCGTAAAGCCATTTACAGAGGCTGCCAAGATAGCCGCCGCATGCGGTCTGGACGTTAATGCAGGTCACGACCTTAACCTTGACAATCTTGCATACTTTGCCGCAGAGGTTCAACCTCTTGCAGAGGTTTCAATAGGTCACGCTCTAATTTCAGATGCACTCTATTTAGGGCTGAAAGAGACTATTAAGCAATACTTAAAGCGATTAAAAGTTTAGGAGTTTAGGAGTTCAGGAGTTTAGGAGTTAGAACTCTCAATTCTCAATTCGATTCACCAGTTCACCGAATAACCGATTCACCATAAATAAAATTATGTTTCTACAGATTCCAACAACAATGGTTGCAGACACGCTTACAAGCGCAGCCGCAGAGGCTCCACAGGTGGTGGAGATGAACTATTTTGACATGGCAATGAAGGGTGGCCCTATCATTATGATTCCGCTCTTAATACTCTCTATCATTGCGGTTTACATATTTATTGAAAGACTTGTCACCATACGTAAGGCTTCAAAGGAGGACAAGGATTTCATGAACAGAATAAAAGACTACATCACCGATGGTAAAATAGACTCAGCCACCAAACTTTGCCAGAAAACCAACACCCCGTCAGCCCGCATGATTGAAAAGGGAATATCACGTCTGGGAAAGCCAATGAACGATGTTCTTGTGGCCATTGAGAATGTGGGTAACATAGAGACCAACAAACTTGAAAAGGGGTTCAATATGCTTGCCACTATTGCAGGCGGAGCGCCGATGTTAGGATTCCTTGGTACTGTAATGGGTATGGTTCAGGCTTTCTTTGATATGGCCAACGCTGGTAATAATGTGGACATCACCGTGCTGTCGAATGGCATCTACACGGCAATGATTACCACTGTGGCAGGTTTGGTTGTAGGTATTGTGGCATACTTTGCATACAACTACCTTGTGTCAAAACTTGACAGCGTGGTTCAAAAGATGGAGCTCAAGACCATGGAGTTTATGGATCTTCTTAACGAACCTGTATAATTATGGCAATAAAGAGAAGAAATAGGGTTAGTGCATCGTTCAGTATGTCTTCAATGACAGACTTGGTGTTTTTGCTGCTGATTTTCTTTATGATAACATCAACAGTGGTAACCCCAAGTGCTATAAAACTGCTACTCCCGAAAAGCAGCAGTCAGGCGGCGGCAAAACCCATAACAAGGGTTTTTATTGACGAGCAGGTGAATTTCTATGTTGCCACCGGCAAAGAGAAGGAACGCCAAGTGGCGTTTGAGGAGATTGAGCCGTTCCTGCAAGGAGTTGTGGCGGAAGAGCCTGAAATGTACATTGCGCTTTATGCAGACGAGAGCGTACCCTACCGTGAAATAGTACGAGTGCTTAATATAGCTAACAAGAACAAGTTCAAACTTGTAATTGCAACCAGACCGTCAAGAGAATGAGTGACACTCTAAAGAAAAACGACAGCAAGATAGCCGGAGCGGTTGGAACTATTTTAGTACACTTGCTACTTTTGCTTGCCATCCTGTTTTTAGGGCTTAGGACCGTTCTGCCTACTGAGGAGGAGGGTCTGACAGTAAACTACGGTAACACAGACTCAGGAGACGGCTTATTTGAGCCTGCACCTATGAGCGATGTTGCAAAAGAGCTGGAGCAGGAGCTGCCACAGGAAGCATCTGTGCCTGATGTGTCAGCATCACAGAATGAGCAGATTACACAAGATACTGAGGAGTCTATTGAAATAAAGAAGCAACGAGAGGAGGCTAAGCGCAAAGAGCGTGAACGCCTTGCAGAGGAGAAACGCAAGCGTGACGAGCAGGCTCGCATAGAGCGTGAGCGTCGTGAACGTGAGGAGAAAATCAAGAAGGCATCTTCAACTGCACAGAACGCATTCAGCAACGCAAACGCAGGCAAAGGCACAGATACAGGCGCCACAAGCCAGGGCATTGCTGGTGGCACAGGCAACCAAGGCAAGCCAGACGGAAATGCAGACTCCAAAAACTATAGCGGAGGAGGCACAGGCGCAAGCTCATATAGTTTGAACGGAAGAAGCATTGTGGGCTCAGTACCAAAGCCACAGTATCAGCAGAATGTGGAGGGCATTATAGTGGTTACCATTGAGGTGGACGCCACAGGTAAGGTTATCAGCGCCAGAGCAGGTGCTCAAGGCACCACCATTGGTGACGCCACACTGCGTAAGGCCGCTGAGCAGGCCGCTCTCAAAGCCAAGTTCAACCAGATTGGCGGCACCACCGTGCAGACTGGAACTATAACTTACAGATATAAACTTAATTAAACGGTGAACCGGTGATGCGGTGAATCGATTCAACGATTAACCGATTAAACGATTAAACAACTACTGACTATGGACCAACGATATATGATGCGCGGCGTTTCTGCATCCAAGGAAGATGTTCATAACGCCATTAAGAACATTGACAAGGGGCTTTACCCTAAAGCGTTCTGCAAGATTATCCCTGATATTCTTGGCGGAGACCCTGAGTACTGCAACATTATGCATGCTGACGGTGCAGGTACTAAGTCATCTTTGGCGTACCTGTACTGGAAAGAGACAGGTGACCTTTCCGTTTGGAAAGGCATAGCCCAGGATGCGCTGATAATGAACATCGACGACCTTATCTGCGTGGGTGCGGTTGACAACATCTTAGTTTCATCAACCATAGGCCGTAACAAGCTGCTTGTGCCGGGCGAGGTTATCTCCGCCATAATAAACGGCACTGACGAGCTGCTTGCTGAGCTGCGTGAGATGGGCATTGGAGTCTACGCCACAGGCGGTGAGACTGCCGATGTGGGAGACCTTGTGCGCACCATTATTGTGGACAGCACTGTTACATGCCGCATGAAGCGCAGCGATGTTATTAACAACGCAAATATTAAGGCGGGCGATGTTATAGTGGGTCTGGCCTCTTACGGCAAGGCTACGTATGAAAAAGAGTACAATGGCGGCATGGGCAGCAACGGTCTGACATCGGCGCGCCATGATGTATTCTCAAAATATTTGGCACAGAAATACCCTGAAAGCTACGATGCAGCCGTGCCAGAGGAGCTTGTATATTCAGGAGGACTGAAACTGACTGACAGCGTGGAGGGATCACCTCTTGACGCTGGAAAACTGGTGCTCTCCCCTACCCGCACATACGCTCCTGTGGTTAGGAAGATGCTTGACGCCATGCGTGCTGACATTCACGGTATGGTTCACTGCTCCGGTGGCGCACAAACTAAGGTTTTACATTTTGTAGAGAATGTCCACGTTATAAAAGACAACTTGTTTCCAATTCCGCCACTATTCCGCACCATAAAGGAGCAAAGCGGCACAGACTGGTCAGAAATGTACAAGGTGTTTAACATGGGGCACCGTCTTGAAGTATATCTTGACGCAGCAAATGCAGAAAAGGTTATTGAAATTTCAAAATCATTTGGCATTGACGCACAGATTATAGGACATGTAGAGGCATCTGACCACACACATCTTACAATAGAAAGTGAAGCTGGAATATTTAATTATTAGAAAATGGTGAATCGGTGAACTGGTGAATCGGTGAACCGATTGACCGATTAACCGATTGACCGATTAACCGATTATGCAATGAACAGTATTTTGCAACGTATTGATGGGCTCTACAGCAAGTTTGAGGAGGTCTCAACACTGATAACAGACCCTGCTGTGATAGCAGACATGAAACGTTTTGTAAAGTTGAACAAGGAGTATAGTGATTTAGAGCAGATTGTGAAGGCTGGCAACCGCTATAAGACCCTTCTACAGCATATAGATGAGGCTAAGCAGCTTCTTGGCGAGCAGGATGCTGACATGCGAGAGATGGCCAAGGCTGAGCTTGCGGAACTTGAGCCGCAGGTGGAGCCGCTTGAGGAGGAGATTAAGCTTCTTTTACTGCCATCAGACCCAGAAGACGCCAAAGATGTGGTTATGGAGATACGTGGCGGCACAGGCGGGGATGAGGCAGCTATTTTTGCAGGAGACTTGTTTAAGATGTACAGCAAATACTGTGAAAGCAAGGGCTGGAAGGTTGAAGTTTCCTCTGTAAGTGAGGGCGCCAGCGGTGGTTTTAAAGAGATTGTATTTAACGTGTCTGGCACAAATGTTTACGGCACTCTTAAATATGAATCCGGAGTACACCGTGTTCAGCGTGTGCCTGAGACTGAAACTCAAGGCAGAGTTCACACATCGGCCGCCACAGTGGCAGTTCTTCCAAAAGCAGATGAATTTGACGTTCAGATAAATGAAGGTGAGATTAAGTGGGACACATTCCGTAGTAGCGGTGCAGGAGGACAGAACGTAAACAAAGTGGAGTCTGGTGTCCGCTTGCGTTATATGTGGAAGAATCCTGTTACAAATGTGGTGGAGGAGATTCTCATTGAATGTACAGAGACTCGTGACCAGCCTAAGAACCGTGAACGTGCGCTTTCCCGCTTGCGTACAATGATCTATGACCGTGAGCACCAGAAGTATATTGATGACATTGCCGCACGCCGTAAGACTATGGTATCAACAGGTGACCGTAGTGCAAAAATCCGCACCTACAACTATCCTCAGGGGCGAATCACAGACCACCGCATAGGTTACACAATATACAACCTGCAGGCCTTTATGAACGGTGATATACAAGATTGCATTGACCATCTTATAGTGGCTGAAAATGCAGAGAGAATGAAAGAGAGTGAATTATAATTACGATGAATCGGTGATGCGGTGAATCGGTGATACGTTTAATCGATTAACCGATTGACCGATTAAAAGATTAAACGAAGAAACAGATGAACAGAACAGAATTATTTGAAAACATTAAAAGGAAGAAGAGTTTCCTTTGTGTAGGACTTGACACTGATATAAACAAGATTCCGGAGTTCCTTTTTGACGAGGACGACGCAATGTTCCGTTTTAACAAGGCAATTATTGATGCCACGGCAGATCTTTGCATCGCCTACAAGCCTAACCTTGCCTTTTATGAAAGCATGGGCCTTGAAGGCTGGGATGTGCTGGATCGCACTGTGGAATACATACGCAAGAACTATCCTGACCAATTTATCATCGCCGATGCCAAGCGTGGCGACATAGGCAACACCTCTGCAATGTACGCCCGCACATTCTTTGGCAATATGGATTTTGATAGTGTTACAGTTGCACCTTATATGGGAGAAGACAGTGTATCGCCGTTCCTTACATACGAGGGCAAATGGGTGACATTGCTCGCACTCACATCAAACAAGGGTGCCTACGATTTCCAGTTCACAGAGGATAAGGAGAGTGGTGAACGCCTGTTTGAGAAGGTGCTTAAAACGTCTCTTAAATGGGGAAATAAAGACAACATGATGTATGTAGTGGGCGCCACTAAGGCTGAGATGCTTGCTGACATACGAAAAATCATACCAGATAGTTTCCTACTGGTTCCAGGCGTAGGCGCACAGGGTGGCAGCCTGCAGGAGGTTGCAAAGCACGGTTTGAACAGCGAGTGCGGTCTTATTGTGAACTCCTCACGTGCAATAATATACGCTGACAGCACAGAGAATTTTGCCAGCGCAGCCCGTGATGCCGCTAAGAAGGTACAGCAGGAGATGGAAGATATACTTGATAAAGCACAGTTGACAGTTGACATTTGACTCTCAATTCTCAACTTTCAACTTCTAAACTCCTTAACTCCTAAACTTAAAAATTTGAATAAGCGCAAAATAATCAACGACCCCGTCTTTGGGTTCATCACACTGCCCAGTGAGTTCATCTATGACCTCTTGCAGCACCCATACGTACACCGTCTGACCAGAATCAAGCAGCTTGGTCTGACATCGTATGTGTATCCAGGAACGCAGCATACAAGGTTTCAGCACTCACTTGGTGCATTGCACCTTATGACAGAAGCGGTTACCACCCTACGCAAAAAAGGGAATGAAATCACTGACGCCGAGGCAGATGCAGTGTATGCAGCCATATTACTGCATGACATAGGTCACGGGCCGTTCTCACACACTTTAGAACACTTCTTTTTTGACGATATAAGTCATGAGGAGATTGGGATTGCCATAATAAAGCAGATGAACATTGAGTTTGGAGGCAGGCTTGACACTACTATTGAGATTCTGCAAGACACCTACCACAAACACTTTCTGCATGAGCTTGTCTCAGGGCAGCTGGACATGGACCGTCTTGACTATCTGCGCCGTGACAGCTTCTTCTCAGGTGTTTCAGAGGGCAACATAGGCTCTGCGCGTATCATAAAGATGCTCAACATAAAGGACGGCAAGCTTGTGGTGGAGGCCAAGGGCATCTACTCCATAGAGAACTTCCTTATGACCCGCCGTCTGATGTACTGGCAGGTTTACTATCACAAGACTGTGTTTGCATCAGACACCATGGTATATCAGACACTTAAAAGAGCCAGGTACGTTGAGCGTAACGGCGGAGAGCTGCTAGCCACCCCTTCTCTTAAATACTTTTTGAAAGAGCCGGCTGAAAAATTAACCCCTGAGGCGCTGGATAAATTTATGAATATTGATGACAGCGATGTATGGGTTGCTCTTAAAAACTGGTGTGACAGCTCAGACAAGGTTCTTGCCATGCTCTCAGACGGTATTGTAAACCGCCACTTGTTCAAACTTGAAATTTCAAACACTCCCTTCAACAAAGAGGATGTTAAAGCCAAGAAAGAGGCTCTCTGCAACGCATACGGCATAAGCAAGAGTGATGCGGAATACCTTGTAGTTGAGAATATAGTATCAAACCATATCTATAACGGCGGGGAGACGGCCATTGACATACTCTACAGCAACGGCACAACAAAGAGCATCGCCGAGGCGTCTGATATGTTTGACGTAAGCGTACTGGAGAGGAAGATTACTAAATATTATCTGAGCTACTACAAAATTGAGAATTGAGAATTGAGAGTTGAGAGTTACAATTTTCAACTTTCAACTTTTAATTTTCAACTTTTTATCTTACCTTTGCATTTACACATCGTCTATTTGACAGAATTTTTAATCACTTTAACAATTATACATTATGAAAAAAACATTAACAACACTTTTTTCACTGTTTCTGTTTACAGGGCTGTGTTTTGGTCAGTTCAGTTTTAACAGAGCTGTAAACGCTGCTTCAAGTGCGGCAAATAGCGTAAAAACAGCTGCTAATAATTCCAAATCATCTGGCAGTTCATCCTCAAACTCTGCTTCAAAAAGCAGTACAAAAGAGAACAAGGGAACTATCTACTATGTAAACCCATCCACAGGCAGCAACCGTAATGACGGCAAATCCCCTTCTACTGCATTCAAAGAGGTTCAGAAGCTTATCAATTCTGATTTTGTAAAAGACGGCGATATTATCCGTCTGTCAGAGGGTAACTACCTTGGCTACATGAACCAGGGCTATGTGGAGGTTACAAAATACATCACTCTGCAAGGTGGCTGGAACAGTGATTTCACAGCTTGGGATCCTGTAAAATATCAGACTATGATTCAGCCTACAGCTGAGCAGAAAGGCACAAACGGAAGCAAGGCTCTACTATCTCTTAAGCCTACTACAGCAAATGCGAACGGACTCATGGTCATAGACGGTCTTATTCTTGACATGGGTATGGAGAATGACTACATGCGTGCAGATCCAAAAGATGAGCGCACCGGAACCTGTGAGGGCTGTGAGACAGGACGTCTTATGGACGAGCAGAGCCCTTCACACTGCGGTATAAACGGAGGCTACTCTAACTTTACCGGCTCTCTTGTAATCAAGAACTGCATCATTATGAACTGCAACAACTACGGTATCCAGATGGCAAACAGCGGCGGGCACTGGGAGATTTGCAATAACGTATTCATTGCAAACCGCTACGCAGCCTGCGAGATTCGTGGAGCAAGCAACAAACCTGATGGCATCACCCTTAATTTCCACCACAATACAGTTCTCTTCTCTTGGTGCCGTACCAAGGTTATGGAGGATATGGGCTACGGTTTCCGTTTCATGAACGGAATGCAGCAGGAGGATGTTAAGTATAACATCTTTGGTTGCAACAACTATGGTGCTATTGACAACTGCCGCTATGACTCAAACAAGGCATTCGAGGCTGCAAAAATCCAGAATGTTGAGAACAACCTCTTCTTTATGAACAACGCCGATATGGTGCTTCCGGCAGCAGGCGGTGGCAAATGGCTTATGGTTAAGAATGACCAGTTTGAAGATGTTGACCGCATCAAGGGCTATGAGGGCAATAAAGACCTTCCGGCAAGCAGCAAACTTCTCAAGCTTATCAACCAGCCTCAGCTTAAGGGTTATGCAAACCTTAAGATTAAGAGCAACACCAGCTATGATGCAAATTCCGCACAGAACCAATTCCGTTCTGCTCTTGGAATGAACCAGGTAGGTACTGAGACCGTACGCGTTTCAATGTACGGCAACCGCTACCCTGTTGCAGATGCTGTAACACTCTTTGGAGCAGAGCCTGGTTACGGTGCACAGACTCCGGTTAAATAATGGTGAATCGGTGAACTGGTCAATTGGTTAACCGATTAAACGATTCCACGATTCAACAAGAAAAAGCTGGCCCCACAAGGGTCGGCTTTTTTCTTTAACATTATTTAAGTTTAGCGCACCCAAAAACACCGCCAATAAATCCATTAATACGGCAAAATGTGTTATCTTTGCAAATTATATATATTAACAAAACTATAGCATGGAATTTTCCGCACGACAACTCGCTCTGCTCCTAAATGGTGAAGTTGAGGGTGATGAGAACGTAAAGGTAAGCACCTACTCTAAAATTGAAGAGGGGAAACCAGGTACAATATCTTTCCTCTCAAACATGAAGTATGAGCCTTACATCTACACAACAGATGCAAGTATCGTTCTTGTAAACAAAGATTTTGAGCCCAAAGAGCCAGTCAAAGCCACTCTTGTCAGGGTTAAAGACGCATACATGGCTCTTGCCACGATGCTAAAAATTGTGGAGGAGAACCTTAAAAACGTGAAGAAAGGAATAGACAAGACTGCAAGAATTTCAAAGAGCGCTAAAATAGGCAAAGACTGCTACATAGGTCCGTTTGTCTATATTGGCGATAACGTAGTTATTGGCGACAAAACCCAGATTTACTCACACTGCGCCATAAATGACAATGTTATCATTGGCAGCAACAACCTGATATACAATTCTGTAGTTGTTTATCATCACTGCCAGATAGGTAACAATTGCATCATACACGCCACTACTGTCATAGGCGCAGACGGTTTTGGTTTTGCTCGTGATGAAAATGGTGTTTACCTTAAGATGCCACAAAATGGCAATGTTATTATAAATGACAATGTTGAGATAGGCGCATCAACCACCATAGACCGTGGCAGTATGGGGCCTACAATCATAGGCAAAGGTGTCAAACTGGACAACCAGATTCAAGTGGCGCACAATGTTGAGATTGGAGAGAACACCGCCATGGCGGCATGTTCCGGTATAGCTGGCAGCGCCAAGATTGGCAAGAACTGCATACTTGCAGGCAAGGTGGGCATCGTAGGACATCTTAGCATCGCTGATAACACTACCGTGGCGGCATCTTCTAACATAACAAAAACCATTAGAAAACCAGGACAGATTTTTCACGGAGAGATTGCAATACCTATTGAGCAGTCAAGACGCTGCGTAGCAGCATACCGCAATCTTCCTAAAATGGTTCAAGAGATGGACGAAATGCAGAAGAAGATTGCCGAGCTTCAATCAAAACTTGACTCACTAACCGCAAAATAAACACTGAATGATACAACACACTCTCCAACAACCATTTACTTTAGATGGTAAAGGGCTTCACACAGGAATCCATATTATAGCAGAGTTTCTACCTGCATTAGAATCTACAGGTATAAGATTTTGTCGCTCTGATATGCCTGGACAACCTATTGTTGAGGCTATTGCAAGCAATGTGGCTGCAACAGAGCGTGGCACGGTGGTCAAAAGAGGCGACGCAGTAGTCAGCACTATTGAGCATACAATGGCGGCGCTTTCCGCTCACGGCATTGACAACTGCCTTATTAAGGTAAACGCCCCAGAGGTCCCAATTCTTGACGGCAGTGCTGCAATAATATGTCAAAAAATTAAAGAGGCGGGCATTAAGGAGCAGCATGCTGAGCGCAAGGTGATGAAAATCACAAAACCTCAGCGTTTCACTTTTCCCAACGGTTCTGAGATAGACATAATTCCTAATGACAAGTTCTGCATAGCTTCAACAATAGATTTTGGTTCCCCTATTCTATCAAAACAGACCGCCATTCTTGAGAATCTTGAAGATTTTGACACAGAGATAGCATCGGCGCGTACATTTGTGTTTGTGCGTGAAATAGAGCCGCTGATTCACCATAATCTTATTAAAGGCGGAGACCTTGACAACGCCATAGTAATATATGACCAACCAATGCCACAAGAGAATATTGACAAACTCACAAACCTTCTTGGCATTGAGAAAATACACATTGACAGTCTCGGCTATCTGAATCGTCGTCCACTCACTTGGGACAATGAACCGGCACGCCATAAACTGCTTGACATTATTGGAGACCTTGCGCTTGTGGGCTGCCCTATTATTGGCAAGGTTATAGCGTATAAGCCAGGACATAACGTGAACACTCAGGTGGCAAAGGCACTTCTTGAACTTCAACAATAATTTTTTTTCAAATGACACAAAATTACTCTTTTGTACACCCTAATGCAAAGATAGGGAATAACGTTACCATAGACCCGTTTGTTTTTATTGATGACAACGTGGAGATAGGCGACGGCACACATCTTTTTTCACACGCCACGGTACTTAACGGCTCACGAATAGGCAAGAACTGCCGCATTTTCCCAGGAGCTGTGGTTGGAGGCATTCCACAAGATTTGAAATTCCGTGGAGAGGTTACTACAGCTGTTGTGGGCGATAACACTACCATACGCGAGTGTGCCACAGTGAACCGTGGAACTGCATCAAAGGGTACTACTATAGTAGGCAGCAACTGCCTCATTATGGCATACTCCCACATTGCGCATGACTGCGTTGTAGGAAACAACATTATTATAGGAAACGCATCTCAGATTGCAGGAGAGGTTGTTATAGATGACTGGGCCATACTTGGAGGCGGTAACCTTGTACATCAGTTCTGCCATATAGGGGCACACGTAATGCTTCAAGGCGGTTCTCGCACAGGAAAGGATGTCCCTCCGTACGTAACTGCGGGACGTGACCCACTGGCGTTTGCCGGCATAAACCTTATAGGTCTGCGCCGCAGGAACTTTACATCGGAGCAGATTGAGAGCATTCAAAACTGTTATCGCGTACTTTACCAGTCAGCGCTTAACGTAAGCCAGGCTATTGAAAAGATGGAGTCTGACCTACCACATTCTGCTGAAAGAGATTATATTCTTGCTTTTCTAAAGGGTGCCTCAAGAGGCATTATCAGAGGATACCAGGATTAACACAATTATGGAAGAAGAAGTTAAAAAATCACAAAACTTTATTGAAGAGATTGTTGAGAAAGACGTTCAGGAAGGCAAATTAGGAGGACGGGTGCAAACCCGCTTCCCGCCAGAGCCTAACGGCTATCTTCATATAGGGCACGCCAAGGCTATATGCATGGATTTTGGTGTGGCAGAGAAGTTTGGAGGTGTGTGCAACCTGCGTTTTGACGACACAAACCCAACTAAAGAGGATGTTGAGTACGTTGATTCAATACAAGAGGATATCTGCTGGCTCGGATTCAAGTGGGGAAACATATACTACGCATCAGACTATTTCCAGCAGCTCTGGGATCTGGCAGAAAAACTGATCTTAGACGGGAAAGCATACATTGACGAGCAAAGCGCCGAGGTTATAGCGCAGCAGAAAGGCACACCTACAACCCCTGGTGTTGAAAGTCCTTTCCGCAACCGTCCTGTAGAGGAGAACCTTGCATTATTCCGCAAAATGAACAGCGGAGAGGTTAAAGACGGAGCCATGGTGCTGAGAGCCAAAATAGACATGAGTTCTCCAAACATGCACTTCCGTGACCCTATCATGTATCGTGTAATCACAGACCACCCTCACCACCGTACTGGTTACAAGTGGAAAGCATACCCGATGTATGACTTTGCGCATGGTCAGTCAGACTATTTTGAGGGTGTGACCCACTCTATTTGCACACTTGAGTTTGTGGTTCACCGTCCGCTGTATGACTGGTTCATTGACCAGTTTGCAGACACAGATTACCGTCCTCGCCAGTATGAGTTTAACCGCTTGAACATAACCTACACTGTTATGAGCAAGCGCAAGATGCTACAGCTTGTACAAGAGGGTCTTGTAGCAGGCTGGGACGACCCACGTATGCCTACCATCTGTGGTCTGCGCCGCCGTGGTTACACTCCAGAAGCCATAAAAAATTTTATCAGCCGTATAGGATACACTAAGTATGAAGCTACAATAGATGTATCCATGCTTGAGGCTTCTGTTAGGGAAGATCTCAAGACCAGAGCAAACCGTGTATGTGCAATATTTGAGCCTGTAAAATTAGTTATAGACAACTACCCTGACGATGCTCAGGAGACTCTTACCACAGAGAATAACCCTGATAATGAGAGTGCAGGCACCCGCGATGTCACATTCTCCAAAGAGCTTTACATTGAGCGTGGCGACTTTATGGAAGATGCGCCAAGCAGTTTCTTCCGCCTTACACCAGGCGGACGTGAAGTGCGCCTGAAGAGTGCCTACATTGTAAAATGCACAGGTTGCGTAAAAGACTCCGATGGTAACATCACTGAAGTTCACTGTACGTATGACCCCGACACTAAGAGTGGAACAGAGGGTGGAAACCGTAAGGTGAAGAGTACAATTAACTGGGTTGACACCAAGAGCGCACGTGAGGTGGAAGTTCGCCTTTATGACAGACTGTTCATGGTGGAGAATCCGTCTGCATCAGAGCAAGATTTTCGTGAACTGCTAAACCCAGACTCTCTAAAGGTTATCAAAGGCTGCATAGTTGACAATCAGCTTGCAGAAGCTAAACCACTTGAGCATTTCCAGTTCCTAAAACAGGGATACTTTACTGTAGATAAAGATTCAACACCTGACAAGCCAATCTTTAACCGCACAGTTTCACTCAAAGACAATTGGGCGAAAAAAAATTAAAGCTTGAGAGTTTAGGAGAATAAAAAATCCGTTGGTCTCACCAACGGATTTTTTTTATTGTAAATTGTCAAACTATTTAAGGACTCCAAGAAGTTTTGCGTTCTTAGTAATCTTAGCCACTGCTTCATCTATCTGCTCAAATGTATGAGTAGCCATAAGAGATATACGTATCAGAGTATCCTCAGAAGGAACGGCTGGAGAAACTACAGGGTTAACAAATACGCCGTCATCCATAAGCATACGTGTAATGCGGAAAGTCTTCTCATTATCACGTATAAATAGTGGTATGATAGGTGTGGTGGTGTTACCAATCTCAAAACCCTCTTTCCTGAATGCGTCAATCATGCGGTGTGTGTTTGCCCAAAGCTGTTTTGGTCTCCACTTCTCCTCTGCCATAACATCAAGAGCTGCAAGAACAGCACCTGTGGCGGCTGGAGTTATGCTTGCGCTGAATATAAATGTACGCGAATTGTGACGCAGGAAGTTAATGACATCCTTATTAGAAGCCACAAAACCACCGATAGTGGCGAGAGACTTACTAAATGTACCCATAACAAGTTCAACATCGTCCTGAAGCCCGAAGTGTTCACAGACACCTGCCCCATTCTCACCAAAGAAACCAAGAGAGTGAGCCTCATCAACATATATGGAGGCATTGTATTTCTTTGCAAGAGCAACCATTTCAGGTAGTTTGCACACATCGCCCTCCATAGAGAACACACCGTCGGTTGCGATAACCTTAATTTTATCTGGGTCACACATTTGAAGGAAACGCTCCAATTCCTCCATATTGTTATGTTTATACTTGAACTGCTTGGCCATGCTTAGACGTGAGCCCTCTATGATGGATGCATGGTTGAGACGGTCAAGGAGGAGATAATCCTCACGACCGCCAAGACATGGAATAACACCTGCATTCACTGTAAATCCTGTGGCATAGACCATTGCCTCTTCCTTGCCGACAAGCTTTGCCAAACGCTCCTCAAGTTCAAGGTGAATGTCGAGCGTACCGTTAAGAAAACGTGAGCCAGCACAACCCGTACCATACTTTTCGGTAGCCTTAATAGCTCCTTCTTTAATACGAGGGTGATTTGTCAAACCAAGATAACTGTTTGAGCCGAACATCAGAACCGGCTTGCCATCTATTTGAACAACTGTATCCTGATCTGATGTAATAGCCCTGAAATAGGGATAAACGCCCAAGGCTTTTGCCTTTTGTGGTGCGTCATACTGCGCCAAGCGCTCACTTAATAAACTCATATTAGTAATGAAATGTTAAAAATGCGATTACAAAAATAATGTTTTTTTTAACAAATTCAAAAAAAACACCTAAAAAATGCGCTAATTCACCTCTAGTAATCCTTCTGGCAGAGACATTCTTATTACATGGTCTGCATCATTAACATCATCCACCCATTCATCAACAGCAGGTATCAGGACAACCCCTTTATCACCTTTTACTTCAAATAACACATTCTCAGTCTGGTCATCGATGGCAGATATAACCCCTACAAGAGAGTTTCCGTTATAGACCTTATATCCTTCAAGCGATGCAAATCCGGCATCGGAGTCCATATCTTCTATCTTTAAAAAGACTGGTGCGCCGGTAAGTTTCTGGGCAGCCGATTCAGAATCAACGTCCTCAATCTTTATAATGTCAATATTATCTGATTTTCCACGTCGGCTCTCAATAAAGAACGGCACATATAGCCCATCTATTGGCACGATAATATAATCAGTGTCAAAAAGGGCTGCATCCTCCACAAGCACAGTAACCTCCCCCTTTACGCCGTGGGTTTTAAGAATCTTTCCGCAAGCCCGTATGTTTTTATCTATTTGTTCCATATTTTGTCACTTAATCACCATCCTGCAACCCTTGGTCTGTGACTTGAAATCCGGACTATACATGCTCTCAATAGTGGCAAAGCCTGCCGCATAATCGCCCTTAAGAGATGCTGTAAGCTGATACTCAAACACGTATGTGCCTTTTGGCATATAGTCAAAGAAGAAATCAACGCTATAATCCTTTGTACACATATAATATAGCAACATACTCTGTACCATATATTGTGAAATCTGTTTCACTGGCTCTAAGCCGGCAGGGCGCAGATCTCTCAGGTGAATGAACTCCATTTCACGGTCTGCTGTAACCACAAGACGTACAACAACCTTATCGGCAGTCTTAATGTCTTCCATAAGGCTGACCGGTGTGAGCATTCCGTTTTTCTCCACATAGTATGTCTTCTCTAGTTTCAGACGGTCATCTGTATGTTTTTCAACCTTATCCACATCCTCTGAGTATTGCCAGTATGCAGCACCAAGCGTAAGAGTTTTATTGTTCTTCTCAACCGTAACCTTTGCAAGTTCAGGTGTTATATGCTTATTATCAAAGGTCTGTTTCATAGATGCCGCCCACTGCACTGAATCACTGTCAAGGGTCACGCCACCCACCTTGACAATCACACGTGTGGCTTCACTGCCCACTGAATTACCAGCAAATACAAGTGCGCCAAGGGCGTCGGCAGTCTCTACTGAGTTACGCCACATATTTGTCTGCTTGTTAAAGAGCAGCCAAAGTTTCATCTTGGCAAGTTCCTCCTCATCAGGGTCAACAGTGGCAAACGCCTTAATATAATCCGCCTGAGTGCTAACGGTTGACGTGTTAGGCCAGTAAAGCCCCATAGTTGGCTTGAACACCTGGAATTTACGTATATTGTTGATAATACGTTTTGCTGTCGCCTTATCGCCGTCTGCAAACAAAACCTGAGCAATAACCGCCTGAGTTGGAAGTGTGTATTGGCTCCAATTATCCTTTATGTAGCCATAGCAATAAGTGTATGACTGAGTTTTCTGTCTGCCTGCCATTAGCATGGTATAAATATTGGAGTATCCAGGCACGTATGTTCCCCTTTTGTTATATTTGAGGAACTCCTGGTAATCTTTCTCCATTTCAACCACAAGGAACTTTAGCGCACGTTTCAATTCCGGAGAGTCATAACCTGTCTTTTGCAACTGATCAACCACAAAACGGGTTATATATGGAGATGGCTTGCCACCTTCAAACCAAGAGAAACCACCTTCAGATGTTTGCAGCTTGAAGAGTTTCTTCAACATTCGCTCACGACTATTCTTCTGCTCCTTTGTGTCAAGCAGCTTTACAAGAGATTTATTGCGTGATGTTTCAAACTCAGCGTCCATAACCCACGGGCTCTCCTGCAACAGAATATTCTTCAAGCTCTCATTATCCTCAAGTGGGGACTTTACAGTTTGAGTGCCTTCCTTCAGACGCTCAAGGTACGCTTTCAGGTTCTTATTTTTCTCTACAGCAGTAGATGAAAGCCAGTTCACATAATATGAGAGGGCGAACTCCACAGCATTCTCAAAATATGGTTCACCCACGTATGGAAGTGACTGTAGTGCCATTGTTGCCGCATCAGGAGTTATATTTATAGTAAACGCACGGTTCACAAGTGTCTCTGACTTGTTGTTCGCAAAACTCTCGAAGTTGAAATCTGTGACACCCTCTGTATAGTCACATATAGGCATAGTTTCTGTAACAAGGGTCTGCGATGAAAGAACAGGCACATACATCTCTATTCCATCTGTAAACCTGCCGCTTTTGGCTGTCACCCTTACCTTGAGCAGGACTGCCGTTTTAGGCACAGAAACGCTGCAAGTACTTGAGCCTTGAGATTCAGCGCCCACATTCACAATCTGTGAATTCTGAGCCACTACATCACCGCTCGCCATATCTGTCACAGTCCACTTCACATCAACATCCTTAGTTTCAGCCGCAAGATTATCTATGGTGGCGGCCAGTGCAAGACTGTCTGTAGTACGTACGAAACGTGGCAGATTCGCATTGACAGATATGGTTTTCTGAGTCACAATGGTATCAAAACTTACTGCCGTACGAATCTCCTTGTTATGGGCAAGTGTCATTATCTTCCAGCCTGTAAGAGCCTCCGGAGTGGTTATTTCAAACTCAAGAGCGCCGTCTTTAGCCTCAAGTTGTGGATAGAAGAATGCAGTTTCTGCAAAGTTTCCTCTTACGTTAATCTCCTCATCAGCAGCTTCTTCAACGCTACCATCTGCCATATCAGCCATGGCATTAGCAGCAAGCGGAGCCTCGGCGGTTTCTTCAACAGCCATTAACATGGCATCCTTAGCACCACCCTTATATAACACACGGGCTCCTCCGGCGCCACGCTCATTATAAGAATAGAAGCGGCTGCGCCATAGGTCAAACCCAAACATATTGAGTGACGGATAGCTGAAACTGTATTTTGAATGGGTTGGAGAGTCTAAAAACCTTGACTTGAAGAATCCGTTATAGCTATGGATGTTCCATGAGGCGGGAGAGGCAAACGTCTTCTGTACAGGGTTAAAGTACCAGCTATTTGAACACAAGGCATCAAGGCTTATATCATACATAGCCACAAGCACCTCTGCCGTAAGCGGTTTACCGTCAACATCTGTTATGCGAACACTCCATTTGTCTTTTTCAGCAGGTTCGTAAACCTTTTTAATATGAGTATATTCTATATTAAGATTACGGCTTTTTACCACACGCTCTATTGTAACGGACTTTGATTCACTTTTACCGTTATACACAGTTAGCATTTTGAGAGTGATACGATCAGAATAAGTCTCCTTATACTTAACGTGAAGCCTGTCATTACGTGATTTCAAGTTAAGGATCTTACGTTCTACAAGAGAGTCTCCGTCATATAGCTCCATAAGCGTGTAGGCATTGAAAGATGAACCTAAAACAACCTCTGCGTTCTCCCCGTTGGCACATTTTGTTTTGACAGGAATAACCCATTGCACACTTTCAACAGCGGGTTTTGTGTCTGAAAGAGAGTATAGTGTAAAGGTATTGGAAGTTCTGATTGACCTATCCTTGTCATCTTTTGTATTAAGCCAAAGAGTGTATTCCCCGCTTGCAAGTTTCTTAAAGTCAATATCCAACGCCTTCCACGATGTAAACCTGCCCTCCTTCACCACTTCTTTTGCTGTAAGAGTGTAGGTGCCATCAAGTGTCACCTTATTGCCAGTGCAGTCATACGCTTCTGGGATAACATCGCCGAGTTTATCTTTATCAGTAAGCCCGTTTAAAGGCAGAGAGAGCGAGTAGCTTCTCTCCCCTATCACAAATGAATGGGTGCATGTACGGGTCTCATTAGATACATCTGTAACATCAATCTCCACATTAAATTGATAGAACGGATGGTCATTCTCAGGAGTAATTGACGGCATGAACTGAAAACTGAAGTTACCTTCAGCATCACACTCCGCACTGCCGGTTGCCACCACATCTTTGATTTGGGGCAACGCCACACGCCACCAGTAGAAATAGACTGGGTTTGACACAACCTTATAGGCGACACTTCCGCCACTTACACCCACACCCCTGTAGTATTTGGCGTTACCACGCACATATACGGTATCAGAGATGGTGGTTGCTGCCACGTTGTCAACCTTCACCTCAAATGTAGGGCGTTTGTACTCCTCCACCCTGAACGTGGTTCTGCCATTGAACGTTGACAGAGAGAACCGGCCGTTCATCAAACCCTCTGGAATATCAAAATCCACATAGAACGATCCATACTCATTGGTCTCAACATCTTTACTTGTTATGCGCTTGCCATTGGCATCGTTGAAATTGACTGTAAATTTTTTATTTGTGCAGAGAGAGTATTCATCGCCAGATTTATTGTAGGCAATGCCCTTTGCCATAACCTTCTGACCTGGGCGGTATATGCCACGGTCAAGAAAGAAGGAGATATAAGTGTATGTATTAGGCAAACCGTCACCATATCTGCTGTAAAACCTGTTAACAGGATAATATTTATCATCACCGCAAACAAGCTCATACGCAGGACGTCTGGACGGTTCTATCTTTATAACGGCAATACCCATGTCATTTGTCTTGACTGTGCCGTGACCCTCACGGTCATTCCATCTCACCTCAATATCCTTTTGTGGCTCACCACTCAGGCGATCAACCACATACACCTCTGCCTGACCGCACTCACTCTTTTCAAACGCCATATACTTGGTGACAAAGAAGTGCTGAGATATGGACTCAGTCTTTTTATCATCAGGAGTGAGTCTTATATAGTATATACCACATTTATCTAACTTTAGGATATGGTTGTATTCAACATTTTCAAAATCAGTGCCGGGATCAAGTTTTATCACCTCACTGCTTATAAGCTTGTAATCAGAATCCGTTATCTTACCATACTCTTTCTCATACTTCATTGCGCTAACATCAAGCCTGTACAAATCAAGTTTGGCTTTACGAATATTTTTGTATGTTATTTTAAGGTCTGATGCAACTCCCGGATAGAGAAGGTATGACGCCCCCTCCCCATCGCTATTCTTGCAGGAAAAAGATATGAAGCCCTTTTCTATCCCTTCACGAATGTTGATTATTGAACAGAGGTACGGATTGTCCGGATAATTCTTCTCCAACTCTAAACAGATGTCATGCTTCTGTCTGTTGTTAAGGTGACTGCGCTCAATTTCAAGCGCCTTTGCGTACACATAAAGCGGGGAGCCCTTGTAGCTCTCTGCAAAATCATCAGAATATGGAAGGAAATATTTTGACTCTTTGTCACGCTTGTAGTTGCAATATTCAAGTCTGGCGGCGTCACGCACTATGGTGTCAGACTTATGCGCATCAATAAGAGCCTCATAGTAAGCATATACCTGAGTTGTATCATAGTTGAACATCTCTATGGCACGATGCATAAGAAGGTCATACATAGTGGGACGCAGGTTGGAGTCTTTCCTTTTTTCAACAAGCTCAGGATAATCTGATATAGGGGCTTTCAGCAAAGCCTCCTTCTCCTTCACCGATGCGTCAACGTAGCTCTTTATTGTGTCAAGGAAATTCTTTTTGGTCCACTCACGCATATCTTCAGGGGCAGGACCGTCAATATCAGTACGGTCATCAATGGCAAACTTGTTATTATCATAGTATTGCTGATAAATATGAGCCAGAACTGAGTAATAGACACTCTTCTCAACCGGGTCTTTTGATGCTTCGGCACTCTTTTTCATTTTGTCAAGGTGTGCGAAAAGTGAATCAGTATCAATTTCATACGCCTTGCGCATGTCAACAATACTTTTTTTAATTCCAAGCGATGAATTTGTAGCCATAGACAGTATAAGAGATAAGGATAACAAAGATAAAAATAAAATTGCAATGCGTTTCATAGTTTTTCAGTTTCATACATCATACATCTATACATTCAGCTAAGTTCCATTACATGATTTACCTGCTCTGGAATCTCCTCTTTATAGTGTGTCACAAAAATCATTGACTTGTCTCTTTGCTTAAGATAGGTGTCAATAAGGCTCAGACACAGCATTTTATGTTTATAATCTATTCCGTGGAAAGGCTCATCAAGGATGAGCAGTTCTGGATTTTTCACCATAGCACGGGCAAACAGCACCAAACGCTGCTCCCCGCTTGAAACCTTTAGGAAACCCTTATCTGCAATACTCTCAATATCAAGATGTTTCATAAGATTCAACGCAAAAGCGCACTGCGCATCGGTGGGTTTACGGAACAATCCTACACTGTCAAAAAAGCCAGACTCCACAACACTTCTGCAAGGCACATTCTCCAAATAATAAAGGTGCATCTCTGACGATGTGAAGCCTATCCTGCGCTTAATATCCCATATACTCTCACCTGTTCCTCGCTTGCGGTCAAATAAAGTGAGACGCTTACTGTACGCCTGTGGATTATCTGCAAAAATATAGCTCAGCAAGGTTGATTTTCCACTCCCGTTTGGACCGAGCAACGCCCATTTCTCTCCCTTTAATATTGTCCAGTTTATATCCCGCTGATACACAACATCGGCGTAATCAATATCCAGATGCTCCATCTTTACCGCCACATTGTATTCTGAGTCTGCCTCAAAGCCACTGGCTGTAAGGTCAAATTCAGGCTTGCTTTCAGCACTCTCCGTAATGCCTAATGCTTCAAAATCACTTCTTAGACCTGCAAAACGGCACTCAAGTTTATCAAGATAGAGAACATTTGTGGTAACAGGCGGAATGTCACGCAGTGTAGGCGTGAGAAATATGAGTTGCACTCCATCTTCCACAAGTATTTCAAACACACTGTTAAGCATTTTGCGTGACTTGACATCGAGGCCTATAAACGGATTGTCAAATATAAGCAGGCGCGGATGCTCAAGCATGGCCTTGGCAATTAACAAGCGTCGCAGCTGACCGCTTGAGAGTGTGATAAGGCTGTTCTCCATCAGTGGCACAAGATTCAGCATCTCAGCTATGCGGCACCCCTCCTCTGTATCTGGCAGCAGCTCCATAACCTTTGGGTACCAGTCTGTCTCCACCGATGAGAACCTCTGCTGGTAGTATGCGTCGCGGAAACTGCTCATAGTGTAGGCCGCCTCAAACCCCACAACTTTTATAAACTGTGACGGATACACAAACCCTCCCGCCTTACGCCTCTCATCTTCCATAAAACAGTAGTCTATCTCACCGCTCCTGATACCGTAAAAACCTTTTATTATTTGAGCCAGCAAACTTTTTCCACTACCGTTCTCTCCATAAAACGCCCAACTTTCACCCTTATTAATAGTGAAAGACACAGGCGTCTTGAACTCCACATCTGGAATACGGGGAGTCACATGGTCTAATTTTATAAATAAATCTCTCTCCATAACACTATCTTGCAAATTTACGATAAAATCACTACTTTTGCAAATCAATTATAAAGATAAAATATGCTTAGAATTGCAGTACAAGCCAAAGGAAGGCTACATGAGGAGACAATGAAGATGTTTGAAGAGTCAAGCATCAAGATTGAAACAAGCAAGCGTCTGCTACTGATGCAGTCGCCTAATTTCCCAGTTGAGGTTCTATTCCTCCGCGATGATGACATACCACAAGCTGTTGCCACTGGCATTGCAGATGTGGGCGTGGTGGGCGAGAATGAGTTTGTAGAGCGTGGCGAGGACGCTGAAATTGTACAACGTCTTAACTTTTCAAAATGCCGCTTATCACTTGCCATACCTAAAGCAGAGGAGTATAACGGACTGGATTGGTTCAATGGCAAGAAAATAGCCACTTCCTACCCCGCCATCTTACAGAGGTTCCTTGATGAGAAAGGCATAAAGGCTGACATCCACGTAATTACAGGTTCTGTGGAGATAGCACCGGGCATAGGTCTGGCAGACTGTATTTTTGACATAGTAAGCTCAGGCAGCACACTTGTAAGCAACAACCTTAAAGAGGTGGAGGTTGTACTAAAATCTGAAGCTCTTATGATTGGCAACAAAAAGCTCAGCGATGAGAAACGCGCCATTCTTAAGGAGCTTTTATTCCGTTTCAACTCATACAAGAATGCAGAGAACAAAAAGTACATAATACTCAACATTCCTAATGACAAGATAGATGCTGTGTGCAAACTGCTTCCTGGCATGAAAGCCCCAAGCATCATACCACTTGCCACCCCAGGATGGTCCGCCATGCACTCTGTGATAGAGGAGAAGACTTTCTGGGAGATAATAAGCCAGCTTAAAGCGCTTGGTGCTGAAGGTATATTAATTGTTCCAATTGAAAAAATGATTCTGTAATGGATATAATAAACAATCCGAGTAGGAGCGAATGGGCTCAGCTGCTTGCACGCCCAGTTGCAGACAACACGCAGATAATAAGCACTGTACAAAGCGTGCTTGATGATGTACGTATGCGTGGCGACGAGGCTGTACGTGAATATGAACTACGTTTTGACAAGGCATCCCTTACGAACCTGCAGGTTTCTGACCGTGAGATAGCAGAGGCGGAGGTTCTTATAAGTGAGGAACTCAAGGCTGCCATTGCTACAGCAATAGGGAACATAACCAAGTTCCATGAGGCGCAACTGCACTACCCTCCTATTATTGAAACCACAAAAGGAGTAAAGTGCTGGCAAAAAGTAGTGGCAATAGATAAGGTAGGTCTTTACATACCTGGAGGTACAGCTCCCCTATTCTCCACCGTTCTTATGCTTGCCGTACCTGCTAAAATAGCAGGCTGCAAAGAGATAGTGCTCTGCACTCCGCCAAACGCAGAGGGCAAGGTGAATCCAGCCATACTATATGCGGCCAGCAAGGCAGGAGCAAACAAAATATATAAAATAGGTGGAGTTCAGGCGATAGCAGCCATGGCGTACGGCACAGAGAGTGTGCCTAAGGTGTATAAGATATTCGGGCCTGGCAACCCTTACGTAACCACAGCCAAGCAGATTGTAAGTGTAAAAGACGTGGCCATAGACATGCCTGCGGGACCGTCAGAAGTGGCAATTATAGCAGACAGCACACAAAAGCCGGAAATTATTGCGGCCGACATGCTTTCACAGGCTGAACACGGAACCACAAGCCAGTCTATAGTATTTACCACCGATGCGGAACTTGCAACGCACATCAAGGATGAAGCGTTGCGCCAGTGTGAGGCATCGCCCCGTAAGGAGTTCATATCAAAATCACTTGAGAACAGCCGCATCTTTGTGCTTGACAATATGGAAGACGTTATTGACATGAGTAACGAGTATGCACCTGAGCACCTTATTATATCATGCAAAGATTATGCGGCGGTTGGGGCTCAGATTACCAACGCCGGCTCTGTATTCTTAGGGCACTTTACACCAGAGAGCGCAGGTGACTATGCGTCAGGAACCAACCACACTCTTCCAACAAGCGGATATGCAAAAGCGTACAGTGGAGTGAACATGGATAGTTTTGTAAAAAAGATAACATTTCAGGAGATAACATCGGAGGGGCTTGGTAATATAAGCCGGACTATAGAAGTTATGGCTGAAAACGAGTCTCTTTTTGCTCACAAATACGCTGTAACGGTGCGCAAAGTCCATTAAAACGTTAAAAATACGTGCTAAAACGCATTTTTTCAAGCAAAAATAGTTGCATTATGGAAAAAGTTATTTAAATTTGTAATCGTTAAAAGAAAACGACAACTCAAATTTATTAACTTAATCAATTAATTTACACTATGGAAAAACTATTTGCTTCTATTGATGAGAAAATGAAATTCTTTGCAGAGAACGCTGCTGCTCAAGTAAAGAACGGTAACAAGGCTGCTGGTATGCGTGCTCGTAAGGCTTCTCTTGAACTTGAGAAACTTCTTAAAGAGTTCCGCAAACTATCTGTTGAGGCTGCAAAGTAATTTAGCCCATATAGGACACAAAAACCCGAACCTTGATGGTTCGGGTTTTTGCGTTTAAAAAAGGGGCCTGTTTTAAACGTCTCCGCTTCAACAAAAACTAACCAAACATGGAAAGATCATTTACTATTCCTGAAATCATTACAGAAAAGAATCTACCTGAAATTACAGAGCTTTTCAAGGATGCCATTGCAGAAGGTGAAACTACTAAGAGTCCGAATGTGTGTATTCGATACTCTACAGGTGACAGCCAGTTTTACAAGGCACAATTAGGGGAATTCTTCTTCTACAATGGTAAAATGTATGTGTTTGACACAAAGCCCCAATGGGCTTATCTACACGAGCCTGATGTTGTTAAAGCATACTTTGGTAAAGAACTTAAAGAAAGAGGCTTCGCACACAAGGTAGCGTACTGCGGCATAAAAACACCATTTAAAGACCGCGAAGGCAGAGCCATTTTTACTGGAGACATCTGCTATATAGGCAAACGCCTAAACTGGAAAGATTTATCAAATTTTCATGTGGTCACATCAAACGTGTATGAAGGCTACGGATTTGCAATGGATAACTGTATGCTGCGTCTGGAGGATTTGCATCAAGCGCCCAGAAGAGTGGGAACAATCTTCTACAAACTCTCTTTTGATGAGATGAAAGACACATGGTACGCCTGTTCTGACATCAGTAACATGTATGGGACTAACCCCGATATCAATCAACATCTGATGATGGGTAAGATGACTCCCAACTTTGAGCAAGATGATTTTGTCCATTTTGTATTATCCTCATTTGGAAAGACTGACTGGAAATACACTTTCAAAAGAGAGACATCCTACCCTGTCTTTCCAAGGCCAACAAAGAGAGTTGCGCCAGACAACATACAATCACTCAAAAAAAATGAAATATTTGTATTTGGTAGCAACAAGCAAGGACATCATGCTGGAGGTGCGGCAAGATTTGCAGCTGAAAGATTTGGAGCAGAATGGGGAGTTGGAGAAGGTCTTACAGGCCAGTGCTATGCCCTGCCCACAATGGAGGGGAAAGATTCTTTCAGACAAGCAGTCAAAACATTCTTTGACTTTGCAGACCAGCACCCGGAATTAAAATTCCTTGTCACTGCGGTTGGCTGCGGCATTGCCGGATACACTGTGGAGCAAGTCTCCGTCTGGTTTTCCAGAGCGATAGTCTCCCCTAACGTCTACCTTCCAGCCTCATTCTGGAAAGCAATCAAAGACCGCCATCCGCACAATTACGGGCTGTAAGAGCAAAAGCAACAACGAGTTAAAAATCAATATTTATTCACCACCAAAAAATCACAAAAATGACAAAAGAAGAATTAAAAGCACGTAATCCATGGGCAAAATTCCTGGATAAGATTAAGGACAACTTGGAACTGTATGCTGAAGGAGGCAAACAATGCTACGAAGAAGATTTGAATTCGCTTGAGGAATTTAACAATCTGTTAGACAAAAAAAGTGATGAATCAAAAAAAGGTAAATATCAACTTGAATTACCGCCTTGTCCTTGGGATGGGAATCCACTTGAAGCAAATGTGATATTCCTTACACTTAACCCTGGATATGTGGAGAAATTTAACAAGGGCTTTTCAAGATTAGTTTCATGCAATGATGACTTGAATGCCAGAATCCTTGACTTTAGAAAAAAAACATTAAGACTAGAAGCAGATCTTAGGCCAGAATATGATTGCAAGCAAGAGCCAATGACAACTTTTGACGCAGTAGAGATTATGGATGATATGTACTGGACAAATAAATTTAAAAGTTTATACAAGGCCCTTGAAATAGATCAAAATGAAGAGGGGAAGATGGATTTCAGAAAAAAAGTTAGTATACTACAATATATAGCTTATACATCTGAGAAATTCAAAGGACCTGAAAAAGAGACATTTAAATCTCAAGGATTCACAAAAGAATTAATAAAGTTTCGTCTTGAAAATGCGACAAGTGAAAATCTACCATTATTTGTTATAATGCGTTCAAGAGACAGATGGATAAAACTATTAGGTGAGTTAATTACAGACTATCCATCGCACTTCATCTTTAGGAAGCAAGTGACAATCAAGGGAAATCTTCAAGATCCAAGAGGACAATTCATTACTGAAAATTCATTTAGCAAAGATGATGATTGGGCAAGAATCATTAATGCCCTAAAATGATAAAACAAACCGAGCATCATCACACAATGATTTTCACACAAAACAAATCAATGAATCAAAATGATACGTCAAATAGAATAATCAATATTCTTTCTGCCACAAGCAGAAAGAATATTGAAAATGTTATTAACTGGATGAAATCTCACGGATTCTTTGAGGCTCCTGCCTCTGTGATTCATCATAACAATTTCCGTGGTGGTCTGGCGAAGCACTCTTTGGAAGTCTATGAACAGGCAAATGTATTTAATGAGACCTCACGTTTGCCTCAAGAGAGTGTTACCATCTGCGCCTTACTTCACGATATATGCAAATCAGACCAATTTTACATAACACCAGATAACAAGCCAGCGTGCAGGCACAACAAACTACATCTAGGACATGGCAGCTATTCTGTTTCAATATTAAAAAACGAATGTCAGCTACTACTTAGCCATGAAGAAGAAATGGCTATATGGTGGCACATGGGAAAGCATGAAGCTTCCAAAGACAATTTTGAAAAGGAATACCAAGAATCAAAATCCATCGAACTCTGCAAACTTATTCAGTTAGCAGATTTAACTGCGGCCAAGATAACCGTCTCAAATAAAGCGCAATCTTAATAGCATTCAGATAAAAATATTGTGCTATTTTTGCAATTGAAAATTTATTCACATGCCCTTTGAAGAGATACATAATATAGGTCAGCTGATGGAGCTGATAGACCGTGTGGGGTTCCTGCCACTGCTCAATAGCGGAATATCCGGGTTTTCCGCAGAGGATATGGTAGATGAGGAGTGCCGCTATGTCACATTCCCTGATGGCGGCTGGGAGTGGCCTCTATGGGAGTGGAAGGGCTCTGTTATTACAGACGGCGGCTACATATATGGAAAGTTCTTTGCTGGCAAGGCAGGGTTCATTAGCCGCAAGTGGTGGCCAGATTTCTGCAACTATCGCCGTAGCGTTCATCCCATGCCAGACGAGAATAGCATAGAGGATGCTATTTTGCAGACCCTTACTCTGAACGGAAGCATGATAACCAGAGAACTGCGTACTGCCTGCGGTTTTACAGGCTCCGGAATGAGGAGCAAATTTGACAGTTATGTGACTCATCTACAAATGGCGTGTCGCATTGTAACTGAGAACTTTGTATATCCGCATGACAAGCACGGGAAGAGATATGGCTGGGGCTGGTCACTGCTCACTACTCCGGAGCAGCTTTACGGCAGCGAATTCTGCAAATGCCCCCGCTCTCCAGAAGAATCTTTTGAACTTATCAAGCATCAGCTTAAATCTGTCTGCACGGATGCTACAGACAAACAGATTCTAAAGATGCTGAGATAGAAAAATTACCTGTCTTTGCACTCAGTGGCGGGCCGCCGTAAAAGGTGCCGCCAAAAGATAGTGGGCGCTACGCCCGCTTCCTTCTCCCTTTATAAGAATTCCCTTGCTTACAAGGTCTTGAATGTCACGCAGGGCGGTGGCATCGGAGGTTTTTGTTATCTTGGCGTACTTGCTTGTGTTTAATTTGCCTTCAAACCCATCCCACAAGCGGTTAATTATTTTTATCTGTCTCTCGTTGAGTGGCAAGTTCTTCATCTCCTGCCAAAATAAAGATTTCTTTATAGTCCTCTGAGTTTTTTCAATGGCGGTGTCAATTGCGACCTCCATAGTTTGCAAGAACCACAATATCCATTGGGTTATATCAAGACCATGTTTGCCTGTGTACTCTAATATGTCATAGTAACTCTTTTTATTGCGTAATATAGCTGCTGACATACTATAAAAACGTAGTGGCATTCTATCTGCACGAGATAATTGCATATCCGTAATGGTTCTCGTAATTCTGCCGTTCCCGTCATCAAACGGATGGATGTTTATGAACCAAAGGTGAGCTGTAGCAGCTTTCAGCACAGAATCCACTGATGTATTCTGATTAAACCACTGGATGAATTCTTTCATTTGTTGAGGCACGTCTGCTGATGGTGGAGCTTCATAATGGATTTTCTCCTTGCCCATTGCTCCGCTAACAACTTGCATTGGTTCGTCACCTACACGCCACGATGCAACCGTTATTGGGGTCATGCCGCTTCTGCCAGTTGGGAACAATGCCGCATGCCAGTTAAAAAGCCGTTGTTCAGTTAACGGCTCGATAGCGTGCTGTACAGCGTCCAATAAAACCTGAACTACTCCTTCAGTATAGTGGTCTGGCTCTGGCATCCCTGCTGTGCTTATTCCTAGATGACGTGCCACTGATGACCTCACATGCTCAGGGTTTAGCATCAGACCTTCTATCTCGCTGTTTCTTAAGACCTCCTCAGTCATCACATCAAGTGATGATGCGTTCTGCGTATCAAACCCAAGACTGCTCATCATGCCAATTAGCAGGCCTTGTTTCTCCTTTACATTAGCAAGCGGACCTATTACAACATCGTTGTTCCAACAAAAGTGTGGCCACTCATTATATTGCCATATCCATATAGGAAAGTTCATAAACAGTTCAAATATTGCAGTGATCATTATGTTATTTCACTGCAAAAATACAAATTAGTTCTATAAAATCAAAATTTGATGGGAATAAACGCCGTAATCACGTCATTTTATGACGGTATAAGAAGCCACTACGCCATTGAGTTTGTCCTTGGTGAACAATTTGGGAGTTTTTTTACATTTATTACAGGTTTTTAAATGGTTTATCAAAAAAAGTGGTATATTTGCACCATGCAAAGGACAGAAACAATACAAATTTGTCCTTTACAACGGACACTCACACAAAAATATCCCTTATAAGAAACGGATAAACTATGGAATCTCTATTTGAAAAGCATGATCGAATTATTGAAATAACCCCATTAGAAATCATCCGACAATGGGCCAAGTCCATTAACTGGGATGCACGTCTATTGGCAATTCGAGGACCAAAAGGTGTTGGCAAATCTACCATGATGTTGCAATACATCAAACAGCATTATGAGTATATGGATAGGCAGGTGCTGTACGTTTCATGCGACGATAGTTACTTTTCTAACCACACCATTCTTGATTTGGCCAAGCAGTTCTACTTGCTTGGAGGCAAGCATCTATTCATTGACGAAATCCACAAGTACGACAACTGGAGTCAGGAGATAAAAGAGATTTATGACTTTTATCCAACTTTACAAGTCACTATAAGCGGCAGCAGTTTGTTGCACCTAACGGAAGGAGATGCTGACCTTAGTAGAAGATGTATCAATCATGACATTCAAGGACTGAGTTTCCGAGAGTTCCTGCATTTTTACAAAAAAATTGAGATGCCAGTTTATCCCCTATCGGAAGTGCTAACTAATCCATCTCCCCTAATTAAGCAAATGAATAGCCTAGGCAGGCCCGTGGCACTGTTTCATGAGTATCTAAAATATGGTTATTACCCATATTATAAGGAAAATATGATTGACTATTATCAAGCCATTCAGCAAGTTGTAAACTACATAATAGAAAACGAGCTGACAAAGGTTTGTAAAGTGGAGGTAAGCAATACTCGAAAGATAAAGGCATTAATGACAATGTTGTGTGCAAGCGAACCATACGAAGTGGATATCACAAGAATGTCAGCACAAAGTGGTCTGAAAAGGGAGACGATTTTAAACTACCTCAATTTTATGGATAAAGCCAAGTTGATACAATTGCTGTATTGTGACAAGGTAAATGTAAAGCGATTGCAAAAGCCAGACAAGATTTACATTGATAATCCAAATATGCTGTATGCTTGGGCAACCACTCCCGTTAAGATTGGGAACGTTCGGGAAACATTTGTGGTTAATCAACTGACTGCCAAACACAATGTGGAGTACAGCAAGACACAAGGAGACTTCTTGGTAGATAGAAAATTCACTATTGAAGTAGGAGGTGAGGATAAAGACTTTAGACAAATAAAAGGTGTACCAGACTCTTACGTATTGGCAGACAACATAGAAACAGCCTTTGGACATAAGTTACCTATATGGACTATTGGGTTCCTGTATTAAAACAAATCCTTTCAAAAAATAATTTTTTCCAATTTTAATTTGTTATACAGAATTTTTCATTACCTTTGCAACCACAAACCAATAATGGTACCTTGGCCGAGTGGTTAGGCAACGGTCTGCAAAACCGTGTACAGCGGTTCGAATCTGCTAGGTACCTCAGACGAAGGAGTTCCAACAGGAGCTCCTTTTTTCGTCTGAGGTACCTTCCCCTTAATTATACAGCTAAAGCCGATTCACGCTTCGCGGCACGCAGAAAAACAGAAAAACAAAAATTATTAAGGTTACTCTATTGATATTTTAAGAAAAAGGAGTAATTTTGTGGCTCAAAACTTAAGGAGAAAATAAATACACATTAAAGATATGGCAAAGAACGCAACAACCCACGAAGAAGAAAAGGATTTGGAGAACCTGCAGAGCGCACTCTCATCAACAGAATCGTTCATAGAGAAGAACCAGAAGGTACTTACCATCATTCTATGTGCCATCCTACTTATCATAGCGGTTTGGCTGCTTGTTGAGAATCTTTATGTTCTACCTAAGGAGGATAAGGCTAACGAACTGATAGTGGCAGGTCAGACATATTTCCAAAATGGGGATTATGAAACAGCCGTAAACGGTGACAGTATCTCTTTTGACGGATTTATAGCAATAAATAAAGAGTACGGCTTTACAAAAGCTGGTAATTTGGCTGCTGCTTACGCAGGTCTTGCATACTACAAGATGGGCAACTACGATATGGCTCTTGAGTATCTTAACAAGTTCAACGGCAAAGATGACGTAATGAAATACACCATTCTTGGCACTATAGGTGACTGCTATGCCCAGAAAGGTGACGCAAAGAAGGCAGTTGAGTACCTCTTAAAGGCTGCAAAAACAGACAATATACTTGTAGCACCTGTTTACAAGGTTAAAGCTGGAGTTGCATACGAGAGTCTTGGTGAGTACGGGAAAGCACTTGACCTCTATAATGAGGTGAAAAAAGACGCCACACCTGCTCAGCGCGGCATTCCAGAGGTTGACGATATTGACAAATATATCACATCTGCTACAATAAAAAATGGCAAGTAAGCTACAAAACCTCTCAAGCTATAACCCAAATATTCTTCCTGCAAAATCGGTAGTCGCGGGGCAGAAATACGGAGTTATAGTTGCAGATTGGAACTCACAAGTAACATTCAAACTACTTGAGGGTGCGGTTTCTGCATTAGAGGAGAATGGAGCGATAGATATAACAATTACGCATGTACCAGGAGCGTTTGAGCTCACCTACGCTGCAAATAAATTGATGCAGACAAGGGAGTACAATGCAATAATTGTTCTTGGATGCGTTATACAGGGCGACACTCCTCACTTTGATTATGTTTGCGGAGGGGTTACGCAAGGTATCACAGCACTGAACCTTGAAAAAGATGGTTGTCCTGTGATATTTGGAGTTCTCACCACCCTAAATCTTGAGCAGGCGCTTGACAGAGCCGGTGGCAAGTTAGGAAATAAAGGCGTTGAAGGTGCAATCACCGCCATCCGCATGGCGAACATGCGATAGATAAAGTTGCGGTAATGGCTCAGTTGGTAGAGCATTGGCTTCCCAAGCCGAGGGTCGCGGGTTCGAGTCCCGTTTACCGCTCAAAACAAAGAGAGAGAGACTAAAAAGTAAAATTTAGTCGCTCTCTTTTTTTTTTCAGCTTCTCAGATGTAACCTTTTTCTTGTTTCTGTATCTTATAGGTGAAGCGATTCAAAATGCAAAGTGAATTAAATGACATAGAACTAATACGTAGTGTGCTGCTTGATAATAATACGGCCGCCTACGGTAAACTTATGAATCGTTACACTATACAGGTGTATAATGCAGCAATTAGATTGGTTAATGATGAGGATGAAGCAAGCGATGTAACGCAACAAGCCTTCATACAGGCTTATCGTCAGTTGGATAGCTGGAGAGGCGGTAGTTTTGGAGCGTGGGTTGTAATTATTGCCAACCATATTGCACTAAGGATGTTGGAAAAAGAGAAACGACGGCCCACTGTGCCACTGGATGACAATACTGACACGCCGGATGACACCTATGATGAACGTAAGGAAAAAAGACTGCAAACAATGGAGACGGCCATAGAACGGCTGCCAGATGAGGAACGACGAATTATAAAATGGCACTATTATGAGAAGATTTCTCTAAAAGATATATCGACGAGGCTTGGCCATAGTGAAAGCAACATTAAAGTGAGAATATTCAGGATACGAGAAAAACTTAAAACTATAATACAAAATGAAGAAGATGAATGATAGCGAACTTGACGCTCTGTTTACAGAATCTGCAAAACGTGATAAAGCTGTTAAGCGGATTAACCGTGAGGTTATGCGTTCAGTGCGCAAAGAAATGATGCTAAAATCGCTGCGTAAATGGGCTTGGATTGTTGGTTTGTGCTTTGGAGCACCTATAATAGCAGTAATATATGTCTTTACTCTCAAAAGTGTTGAATTGTCGCTTCCGATGCCAGCACTTGTAGCTTGTTACGCATTGCCATTAATAACAATGTTTACTCTTGCAATGAATAAATTACGTGAAATAACCCTATAAAATATTTGATTATGGAAATATACAACCATCCAGACATTTTGGTAATTATACTTGCACTTGGATTACCAATAATAGCAGTGATACTCTATTTTGTCTCAGTTATTCTTAAACGTAAGCAACGTAACGAGATACAGCGTCTTATTATAGAAAAGAATATTGATCCTGATACAGCAAAGATACTTATAGGTGACCCTAAGAGACGTATGAGTGAGAATGGATTATATGATTTTGACACGCTGCGCAAGGCCTGTATATTGATTGGCGTAGGCTTGGGTGCCTTGATATGCAAACTTGCAGCTATTGAGGGAAAAAGTATATACTTCTGGCTTGTTATAGCGTCTTGCGTAGGTTTTGGCTTGCTATGCGCTTTTATAATTGAGATGCAGCTTAATAAGAAGTCCAAACTCCCAAACCTCTGAAACTATTTTGAATAGTAGCGTCTAACCGCTCCACAAATACAGGTTTAAATTACTCATCATGCCTTTGTAGTATGTGGAGCGGTTTCTTTATGCCTTTATGTTTGCGAATTGTACAACCTTAAAATGTGATAACCATATGAAAAACAGAGCATTACTTATAATATTCGCTGTCATCGCCGTTGCGCAGGAAATATTTGCGTACAAGATAACCGGCTTAATATTTGATTCAAAAGATGAGAAACCTGTAGTGGGTGTCAATGTAAATTTATTGCAAAACAGTAAAATACTCAATGGCGTTATTACTGATTTGCATGGAAAGTTCCAGATAGAGGCTCCGGCTGGCAAATATGTAATGGAACTCTCGTATATTGGGTATGAACAGGTACGTATGGAACTCAATCTTGATGACAATATTAATCTTGGAGAAATAAAAATGGAGGAGAAAGATGTGGAACTCAACGATGTAGTGGTTGAAAGCACAGGAATTATACAAAAGGCAGACCGTAAGCTTCTTATCCCAAGCAAAAAGCAAATTTCCGCATCGTCAGACGGAGTGTCGCTGCTGCAAAACTTACAGATTCCTCGCATAGTTATAAGTCCTGTAGATAATTCAGTGAAAACCCTCTCCGATGATGGCGTCCAGCTGCGAATAAACGGAGTTATAGCTACCGTAGCTGAAGTTATGGCTATCAATCCCAAAGATGTTATTCGCATAGAGTACCATGACCAGCCAGGTGTGAGATATAATGGTGCTGCTGCTGTGATAGACTATATTGTAAGGCATCGAGACAATGGAGGCTCTCTTATACTTGCAGCCACAGACTGCATTACCAATCTTGGCTGGGGAGAATATTATGTAGCTGGCAAAGCTCATTTTGGAAAGTCGTCAATTCAGTTCTTAACAAGTTATTCGCCTCGTGATGTGTACTGGACTCGTTCAAATATTGAGACCTATAAATTCACTGATAACTGTATTGAAAACCGAGAGGAAGGAACTCCAACCAGATATATTACTCATCCTGTGACACCGCAGGTTAAATACAACTGGAGCAATGCGGATAAAAGTATGCTTAATATATCATTACGTGGTAACATGACATTTACTCCATATGCTCAGACAGACCGTGACTCACACCTGTATCAGCATACTGACAGTTTTAAGGTTCATGATCATGAGAGTGACAGAGTTTTGTCACCATCAGTCGATGTATATTATCAGCATAATCTAAAAAACAAACAGCGCATATATTTTGACATTACGGGAGGCTATAGCAATAGTAAGAGTGAACGCTTATTTAGCCAGACACCACTAGGGGACACAAAGTCAGAAACTGTAAGTGTAAAATCTTTAGTACGTGGAAATAAATATTACATTATAGGCGAGGCTATTTATGAAAAGGAGTGGGATAATATTGTTCTGACAGCAGGTGCGAGACATCATTACCAGTGGGTTAGAAATTATTATGGTGGTAACGTAGAAACTGTGGTTCGTATGAATACTGCGGAAACATACGGATTTGCCGAAGTAAGACACCGGCTTGATAAGTTTACGTATGTGGCTGGTATTGGTGTGATGCAAACTTTGATAAATCAAGAGGGTGTACGCAAAAGTACATGGATAGCACGTCCGCAGCTTACACTCAGTTATGATTTTGGTAAAGGATGGTATTGGAAATACAAGGGTTATGTATCGGGTTATCAGCCGTCACTTTCTCAACTTAGCAATGTGTCACAACAGATTGACAAGTATCAGATAAGACGTGGTAACCCGGCATTGCGTCCAGTTATGTATGTTGCAAATGAGATGGAATTTTCATGGCAGTCAAAGTATGTTACACTGAATCTGTGGGCAAGCTACAGTTATGACCATAAACCCATTATGGAAGATAGTTTTGAGGAACTGGTAAACGGTAACCCAATGGTGATACGCACAGATAATAACCAGCGTGGTTTTCATAGATTGAAAGTAAATCCAAGTGTGCAAGTCAAACTTCTTGATGGGAATCTTGTATTTACAGTGGCTCCGTTTGCAAACTATTATGTGTCACTTGGCAATAACTATGAGCATCGATATTTTAACCCAGGAGTGCGTGCTGGTGTTTATGGCCTATATAAGGGCTGGCGTTTCTTCGCCGATGTCACCACTCGCTCAAATGAATTATGGGGTGAGACTATTAAATATGGAGAAATTCATCATGATATAGGAGTTAATTATAATACAGAGCATTGGAGTTGTGGACTTATGATTGTAAATCCGTTCAGTGTAAAGGGGTACACTCGTGATACAGAAAATCTCTCCGACATTGCGCCAAATATATGCCACACAGAAATGAAGGAATTTCATCAGGTGTTGATGCTTAACATCCGTATGAATCTTGATTTTGGAACCAAGCGCGGTGATGCGGGAAAGAGAATAGACAATGAGGATAATGATACAGGTATTTTGAAAGGTTCAAAATAGGTTTGGTTGGCTGCAGGTAGAATCAGTTTAATTACTTCTTCATCGCTGCAGCAATAAAACTTTTGAATAGCGGGTGCGGGTTCTCCACAGTACTGCTGTACTCCGGGTGAAACTGGGTTCCTAAATACCATTTGTGCAATGGAAGTTCCACTATCTCCACCAAGCCTAATTCAGGATTCAGACCTGTAACAACCATACCATTTTTCTCAAAATTCTCCCTATAATCATTATTGAACTCATACCGGTGCCGGTGACGCTCGCAGACCTCCACTTTGCCGTATGCAGAAGCGGCAAGAGACCCCTGAACTAACGAGCACCTATAAGCACCCAGCCTCATTGTGCCCCCTTTGGTAGTTACAGATTTTTGAGATTCCATGATGTCAATAACATTATGTAGTGTATGTTCATCAAGCTCTGTAGAGTTGGCATCGGTGTAGCCAAGTACGTTACGGGCAAACTCAATAACCATACACTGCATTCCCAAACATATTCCAAAAGTAGGAATATTATGCTCACGTGTATATTTCAAGGCGGCAAACTTACCCTCTGTGGCACGCTGACCAAAACCTGGAGCCACCACCACCCCGTTAAGCCCGCATAACTTGCTCTCTACATTTTCTGAATCAATAGAACCTGAGTGAATATAATGTAGTTTTAGCTTGCGCCCGTTATACACCGATGCGTGCAGCAGAGCCTCTGATATGGATTTATACGCATCTTGAAGTTCTACATATTTACCTACGATGCCAATATGCACCTCTTGTACAGTACTTTGCATCATATTCAAGAAACGGTTCCATATAGTAAGGTTGCAGGAAGTTTGCTCAGGGTCTATTCCTAATTTTCTGAGTATCACAGTATCAAGTCCTTGAGCATGCATACGAACAGGGACCATATATATTGATGGCACGTCGCGGCTCTGTATCACCGCCTCTCTCTTCACATTACAGAACAGCGACACTTTAGCCCTAACATCATCAGGAATATCATGTTCTGTCCTTAATATCAACACGTCTGGCTGGATACCAAGCTCCTGTAACTTCTTTACGGAATGTTGTGTAGGCTTGGTCTTTAGTTCGCCTGCAGCTGCAAGATATGGCACGTATGTAAGATGAACATTTATACAGTCAGCGCCAAGCTCCCATTTAAGCTGACGCACACTCTCAAGAAATGGCAGTGACTCTATATCACCAGCCACTCCTCCTATCTCTGTTATCACAAAATCATACTCGCCGCTCTCTCCTAAAAACAGCATACGACGCTTTATCTCATCCGTTATATGAGGTATTATCTGTACTGTTTTGCCAAGATAGTCTCCCCTACGCTCTTTATCAATAACACTCTGGTAAATTCTGCCAGTGGTCACACAATTAGGTTTGTGAGTCTCTATACTCAAAAAACGTTCATAATGCCCCAGGTCAAGGTCTGTCTCGTGACCATCAACAGTAACATAGCACTCCCCATGCTCGTATGGGTTCAGTGTGCCGGAATCTATGTTTATGTATGGGTCAAACTTCTGAATTGTAACCCTGTACCCTCTTGACTGCAACAGCTTGCCTATTGACGAGGCAATGATTCCCTTGCCAAGTGACGATGTCACACCGCCAGTAACAAAAATATATTTGGTATTCATAATAAAGTTCTACTTATATTCAGCCCAAGATTTTATACTAATATCATCCATATTCAAACGGCAGAACGCTCCAATAAACGCATCGGCAAGACGTGCATTAGTGATTAACGGTATATTGAAATCTACAGCTGCCCTTCGCAGTTTATAGCCGTTAGTAAGTTCATGTACAGTTAGGTCTTTGGGTATGTTTACCACAAGGCCAACCTGCTTGCTTTTTATAAGATCTAACGCTTGTGGAACACCATCCTCACTTGGCCAGTACGCCCTTACAGCAGGTATTCCATTTTCAGTTAAGAACTTACATGAACCTTTGGTGGCATATATGGTGTAACCCTTGTCTGAAAGAAGTTTGGCAGTATCAAGCAAATCAACCTTTTGGTGTGCTCCACCTGTTGACATGAGCACGCTACCTTGCGGCACTTTATATCCTACAGAGAACATTGATTTTAGGACAGCCTCGTCTGTATCATCACCAAGGCAGCCCACCTCACCGGTTGACACCATATCCACACCAAGCACAGGGTCCGCCTTCTGCAAGCGTGAGAATGAGAACTGCGATGCCTTGATTCCCACATAATTAAGGTCAAAGGCGCTCTTGTGAGGCAGCTCCACTGGCAAGCCTAACATAACCTTTGTGGCAAGTTCTATAAAGTTTATTTTCAGAACTTTTGAAACGAACGGGAATGAGCGTGAAGCTCTGAGGTTGCACTCAATGACCTTTATCTCATTACCCTTGGCAAGAAACTGGATATTAAAAGGTCCGCTAATCTGTAACGCTTTGGCTATCTTGGCGCCTACCCGTTTTATGCGGCGCACAGTCTCAAGATAGAGTTTCTGAGGAGGAAACTGTATGGTGGCATCGCCGGAGTGGACACCGGCAAACTCAACATGTTCTGATATGGCATACACAATTATATCACCATTCTGTGCCACAGCGTCCATCTCTATCTCTTTGGCACGTTCTATAAATGAACTTACAACCACAGGGTGCTTCTGTGACACCTCTACCGCAAGTTTAAGAAATTCTGTAAGTTCTTCATTGTTAGAGCATACATTCATTGCCGCACCTGAAAGCACATAACTTGGGCGGACAAGCACAGGGAAACCAACCTCCTCAACAAAATCATTTATATCAGCAAGACTTGTAAGTTCACGCCAGCGAGGCTGGTCTATGCCAAGAGAATCAAGCATTGCTGAAAATTTATGACGGTCCTCTGCACGGTCAATGTTTGTGGCTGAGGTTCCAAGTATCGGCACGCCTGCTTCATCAAGCCTGCAAGCAAGATTGTTTGGAATCTGACCGCCAGTTGACACCACCACACCATGAGGCTCCTCCATTTCAAGTATGTCAAGCACACGCTCAAATGAAAGCTCGTCAAAATAGAGACGGTCACAACTGTCATAATCTGTTGAAACTGTTTCAGGATTGTAGTTTATCATTACCGCCTGCCAACCGTTCTTGCGTATTGTGTCAAGAGCGTTCACTCCGCACCAGTCAAACTCCACAGAGCTGCCTATTCTATATGCGCCAGAGCCTAAAACAACCACTGATTTCCCTTTCTCATCATATTCAACATCATTTTCCGTACCATTATAGGTCACATACAGATAGTTTGTTTTGGCAGGATGCTCCGCTGCAAGAGTATCTATCTGCTTTACAACAGGTATTACACCCATGCTTTTACGTAGTGCGCGCACCTTTAGCTGGTCTTGCTCCAAATCATCTGTGGATGTACCCGTAAGACGTGCTATTTGAAAGTCTGTAAAGCCCTGACGCTTTGCGGTTTTCATGAGTTCAAGGCTGACATCGGTGAAACCGTTGAGCTTTTCAAGAGCGTTTGCGGTCTCCACTATATTGTGAAGTTTGTAAAGGAACCAGCGGTCTATCATTGTCAGGCGGTGTATCTCGTCTATGCTTACACCTGCCCTCATTGCCTTTGAAATTATGAAAATACGCATATCGGTGGGATTATGAAGGGCGGCTTTTACGTCTGCCACTTTGAGCTCCCTGTTGGCTACAAATCCGTGCATGCCCTGACCTATCATTCTGAGCCCCTTTTGTATAGCCTCCTCAAAGGTTCTGCCTATGGCCATAATTTCTCCTACAGATTTCATTGAGGAACCAATTTCACGGCTCACACCATGAAACTTGCCAAGATCCCAGCGTGGAATTTTACACACCACATAGTCAAGCGCTGGTTCAAAAAATGCAGTAGTATCTTTTGTAACACTGTTTTTCAGTTCAAAAAGCCCATATCCAAGACCTAACTTGGCGGCTATGTAAGCAAGCGGGTAACCTGTGGCCTTTGATGCCAACGCCGATGAGCGGCTCAGACGGGCGTTCACCTCTATAACCCTGTAATCTTCAGACTCAGGGTCAAGAGCGTACTGAACATTACACTCCCCCACTATGCCTATATGGTTCACAATCTTAAGGGCTATACTCCTTAGTTTATGATATTCACTATTTGAAAGAGTCTGGGACGGCGCTATGACAATGCTCTCACCTGTATGAATACCCAGCGGGTCAAAGTTTTCCATATTACAAACAGTGACACTATTACCGTAGCAATCACGAACCACCTCATACTCCACCTCTTTCCATCCCCTTAGAGATTTCTCTATAAGTACCTGTGGTGAGAATGATAAAGCTTTGGCTACAAGTGTGTCAAGTTCCGTCTCGTTATCACAGAATCCGCTTCCCAAGCCACCCAAAGCGTATGCAGCACGGACAATCACAGGATAACCAACATCTTTTGCAGCCCTGCGTGCATCTTCAATAGTTTCAACAGCCTCACTCTTAATGGTCTTAACGTCTATCTCATTAAGTCGTTCCACAAAAAGCTCACGATCTTCAGTATCCATTATAGCCTTTACAGGTGTACCAAGGACATCAATTCCATACTTTTCAAAAACCCCGCTTTTGTATAGCTCCACACCGCAGTTAAGCGCAGTCTGTCCGCCAAAGGCGAGCAAAATACCGTCTGGCCTCTCCTTCTTTATCACTTTTTCAACAAAGAAGGGTGTGACAGGTAAGAAATAAATCTCATCAGCCACACCCTCCGATGTCTGCACAGTTGCAATATTGGGGTTAATCAACACTGTTCTGACGCCCTCTTGCCTTAAAGCTTTTAAGGCTTGTGAACCTGAGTAATCAAACTCACCTGCTTCACCTATCTTGAGGGCTCCTGACCCTAGAACCAGAACTTTATTATATTTCATCGTAACTAATAATTTAATATTTATAAATGGAATGTCTGTTACAACGTAAGACATTCCATTTATTTACTAATTAATTTAACAAACTCATCAAATAAGAACTCCGTGTCCACTGGTCCGCTTGAAGCCTCCGGGTGGAACTGTACAGAGAACCACGGTTTTGACTTATGGCGGATACCCTCGTTGGTTCCATCGTCCATATTTACAAAATACGGTTCCCAATCTGTGTCCAACGTGCTGTCATCTACAGCATAGCCGTGATTTTGCGATGTTACAAAACAACGCTCCGTACCCACCATACGTACAGGCTGGTTATGGCTGCGGTGACCGTATTTAAGCTTGTATGTGGACGCCCCTCCTGCCTTGGCAAGCAACTGGTTCCCCATGCAGATGCCAAACACCGGTTTTTCAGCACTCAGTGCACGCCTTATATTCTCTACAGTAGCTCCGCACGTGTCTGGATCGCCAGGCCCGTTTGATATAAAAAGGCCATCATAGTCCATGCCGCTAAAGTCATAATTCCACGGAACACGCTGTATGCTCACACCCCTTCTAAGCAGACACCTGATGATATTATGCTTAACTCCGCAATCCACAAGCAGAACCTTTTTGTCACCCCCACTATAGAATATGGGTTCAGTGCATGAGACCCTTGCCACTTGGTTAATTTTATTAGAGTCAATAAAGTCAACATCGGCGCACCCGTTACATACTATCTTGGCGCTCATACAGCCATACTCACGCAACACTTTGGTGATGGCTCTTGTGTCAACACCATAGATGCCCGGAATACAATGTTCCTTCAGCCATTCATCAAGGCTTTTAGCAGCGTTCCAGTGGCTATAACAGAAACTATAGTCACTGACCACTACTCCCGATGCATGAATTTTCTCTGACTCAAGGAACTTTGACACACCACCTTCACATTCACCAGAAGGAACCCCGTAGTTACCTATCAGCGGGTAGGTGAAACAGAGTATCTGCCCTGAATATGAAGGGTCTGACAGACTCTCTACGTAGCCTGTCATAGCGGTGTTAAACACCAGTTCACCGGCTGAAGGCTGAGAGCCTCCAAATGAGAAGCCCTCAAACTCCATTCCGTTTTCAAGAACTAATTTTGCTTTTGTTCTTTCCATTTTTATAACTGCCAACTTTCAAATGTAAACTGTCATTTTATCTAATAAACAGCAATTCTCTGTACTTAGGCAGAGTCCACATCTCATCGTCAACTATCATTTCAAGCTTATCTGCATTGTAGCGGATGACATCAAAATACGGAAGCACAGTATCATGGTAAGCAATAGCCTTATCTCTCTCTGAGGAGATTCGGTTAGCAACTTTTCTCGCCTCAACCATTTTTTGTACGTTAACCTCAATTTTGTCAATAAGATCTGCGAGTTTCTCAATAATAGCAGAATCCTGCGCAGAGAGCTTTGCAGCCTTCTCCTTATCGTAAATTTTGGTAACCTTATACACATTATCGAGCAAGAGAGACTGATAGCGTGTCGCCACAGGAATAATGTGGTTAAGAGCCAAATCTCCAAGCACACGTGCCTCAATTTGAATCTTCTTGGTATAGGTCTCCCACTTGACTTCATTACGAGCTTCAAGTTCCTTTTCTGTGAAGACTCCAAGTGAAGAGAACATATCAATGCTTGACTTTGAAGTGTAGGCGTCAAAGATAAGTGGCGCACTGGTTTCACAGTCAAGTCCGCGTTTTGCAGCTTCACTCTTCCACTCATCTGAGTAGCCGTTACCGTCAAAACGGATAGGCTTGGATTCTCTGATGTAACTCTTTATAACCTCAAAGATGGCCTTCTCTTTGGTCTCTCCCGATGCAATCTTGGCATCTACAGTGGCCTTGAACTCAGTAAGCTGGGCAGCCACAGCAGAGTTAAGCGCAATCATGGCTGATGAGCAGTTTGCTGAAGAACCCACGGCACGGAACTCAAAGCGGTTTCCTGTAAAGGCGAACGGCGATGTACGGTTGCGGTCTGTATTGTCAACAAGCACCTCTGGAATACGGGCCACACCAAGTCTCATGCGTTTCTTGCTGTCAAGCATTATAGCCTCTTCACTTGTGCTCGCCTCAAGTTTGTCAAGCACAGCACTTATCTGAGTGCCAAGGAACGCAGATATAATTGCAGGAGGAGCCTCGTTCGCACCCAGACGGTGAGCGTTCTGTGCTGTCATAATAGACGCTTTAAGCAAACCGTTATGTTTATATACAGCCATAAGGATGTTCACAAGGAACGTGACAAACTGAAGGTTGTCTTCAGGGGTCTTACCTGGAGTAAGCAGCCCTACGCCAGTATCTGTACCAAGTGACCAGTTGTTATGCTTTCCAGAGCCGTTCACACCCGCAAACGGTTTTTCATGTAGCAGTACACGGAATCCATGTTTACGTGCCACACGCTGCATTATTGACATTATGAGCAGGTTCTGGTCATTTGCAAGGTTTGTCTCCCCAAATATAGGAGCAAGTTCAAACTGGTTAGGAGCCACCTCATTATGGCGTGTCTTGCAAGGTATTCCGTATTTGTAAGCCTCAAACTCCAGTTCCTTCATAAACGCCTGAACACGAGCAGGTATTGCGCCAAAATAGTGATCCTCAAGCTGCTGGTTCTTTGCACTCTCATGGCCAAGCAGGGTTCTGCCTGTTAGCAAAAGGTCAGGACGTGCGGCATACAAACCTTCATCCACAAGAAAATACTCCTGCTCCCAACCAAGGTAAGAATATACTTTCTTTACTGATGGGTCAAAATAGTGGCAGACCTCAGTGGCTGCTTTGTCAACTGCATTAAGAGCTTTTAGAAGAGGAGTCTTGTAATCAAGAGCCTCACCTGTATATGAAACAAAGACAGTAGGTATGCAGAGCGTGTCATCCACTATAAAGGCAGGAGAAGAAGGATCCCATGCAGAATAGCCACGGGCTTCAAATGTGCTTCTTATTCCACCGCTTGGGAAACTTGAAGCGTCTGGCTCCTGCTGTGCAAGAAGCTTGCCGCTGAACTCCTCTATTATACCTTCTCCTGGCGCACCGGCATATTCAATAAAAGAATCATGCTTTTCAGCAGTGCCCTCTGTAAGAGGCTGAAACCAGTGTGTATAGTGTGTAGCACCCATCTCCATGGCCCACATCTTCATACCAGCCGCCACATGATTAGCTATCTCACGGTCAAGTTGACGGCCGCCTTCAATTACATCTTGAATAACTTTCAGAGTCTCCTTAGAGAGGTACTTTGACATTTGGTCCTTGCCAAACACATACCTGCCATAATACTCTGATGTGCATGCCCCAGGGGCTGTTACTGCCAGTGCTTTCTTCTTGAAAGCTTCACTGACAACTTGAAATCTTAATGTACTCATAATTTATAGAGTTAATATTGGTAAATCGTATTAAACTGTCAACTGTCAACTGTCAACTCTCAACTGTCAACTCTCAACTGTCAACTCTCAACTGTCAACTGCTTAGTTGTACGCTGTTTCTCCATGTTCATAAATATCCAACCCTTCATCTTCTATGCGGGCTTCAACCCTGAGTCCGTGCAACTTATCAAGACCCTTGAATATTACAAGGCCCGCTGCAGCTGCCCATACCGCCACCACTGACGCACCAAGCAGCTCCACAAGGAAGAAGTGCGCATCGCCGGTATAGAGCCAGCCCTCAGAAGTACTGAGCAACCCCGTAAGAAGTGTGCCTATAAAACCACATACACCGTGTACAGACGATGCACCCACAGGGTCATCAATATGAAGCTTCTGGTCTATGAACTCTACCGCAAACACCATTAATGTGCCGCATATCAGTCCGATTAGAGCCGCTCCGGCTGGGCTTACCATATCACATCCGGCTGTAACACCTACAAGGCCTGCAAGTATGCCGTTGAGGGTAAGTGATAGTGACGGTTTGCTGAACTTGATCCACGATATGAACATAGCTGCAATACCGCCAACCGCCGCTGCAATGTTTGTGGTCAGGAACACATGGGATATGGCTGATGAGTTCTCCAAGCCGTCAGCACCAAGCTGAGAGCCTGGGTTGAATCCAAACCATCCCATCCAGAGTATGAAAACTCCAAGTGCAGCCACTGTGAGGTTATGACCAGGGATAGCTCTTGACTTTTTATCCTTGGTGTATTTGCCAAGACGAGGTCCAAGCACCCATGCACCCACAAATGCCAGGCAGCCGCCTACAAGGTGTACCACCGTTGAGCCTGCAAAATCATGGAATCCAAGTTCTGAGAGCCAGCCTCCGCCCCATGTCCAGTGTCCTGAGACAGGATATACGCAGACTGATATAAGCACAGAGTAAATCATGTACATATAGAACTTTGTCCTCTCCGCCATGGCGCCTGACACTATTGTTGCTGATGTGGCGCAGAACACGGTCTGGAATATAAGAAACGCCTCTATAGGTATGTTACTTGGAAAGTTGCCGTCAAAACCAATGGCAAAGAGGTTTGGCATGCCCATAAAGCCTCCCAGCACATCAGTGCCGAACATAATTCCAAAACCTACAAACCAGAAGAGAACCGTACCGAACATAAAATCCACAAAGTTCTTCATAAGGATGTTAGCTGTGTTTTTACTTCTTGTAAAACCAGCCTCCACAAGTGCGAATCCGGGCTGCATAAAGAAAACCAGCATTGCGGCAAGCAGAACCCAGACAGTATCTAATGCGTTTACAGTTGTTTCCATAAGCCTTCAAATTTTTAGTGTTCTACTTCTCGTTTTCAGCGTTATACAAGGCTATATCTCCACGTTCACCAGTTCTTATTCTTATAGAATCTTCAACTGGTATTATAAATATGCGTCCGTCACCTATCTCGCCTGTCTGAGCAGCCTTAATAATAGCGGTAACAGTTTTTTCCGCATTCTTGTCACGCACTACAATAGACACAAGTGTCCTCTCTATTGAGCTGGTGTCATACACTACTCCACGGTATATCCGGCCTTGCCTTGACTTACCAACGCCACGGACATCATAGTATGAGAACCACTCTATATCAGCCTCAAGAAGAGCCTCTTTGACATCTTCAAATTTGGTTTTTCTGATAATTGCTTCAATCTTTTTCATATTGTAAAAATTAAAATGGTTTATAGTGAGAATCCTGCCTTTGCAGCAAAACAGAACTGTTCTGTTGCTGGATTTACAATAAAGTCCACGGCCAGGTTTATGTTTATTTTATCTTTTATATTGAATGTTTTTGACGCTCCCAGCGATGTGCAGACTACAGAAAAGCCATTGTTCCCAGAGTAGAGAGCTGCATTACCACGCTCAAGAGCCGCACCTACGCTAACATCGATGGTAAGTATATTGCGTATTGGCTGGTTGTAATCTATGTTAAAATATGCTGAGTAAGCCTGTTCTCCCTTGTCGGTCACATTAGCGCCGTACAGCATTACGTTTGCGCCCAGCGAGATTGGCACCTTACTAAACCATTCACCAAAATCAAAACCTACGCCAAGCTCCAGATAGTGGTTGTCCTTGTATTTGCCAAAATAGTCAAATACACCATCTGCGTTCGTCCAGCAGTAATCTACAATAGATATAGTGGCACCCCAGCGAGAGTATGAGGCAGTCCAGTCAACCTCTGTATAGCCTCCTTTACTAAAGTTCAAATCCGTAGAGCCCCAAGCCTCAAGCGAGAAACCCTCAACACTAAAACCGAGTGCCGGCTGAACGCTAAAACCGGCAATATAAGAACCTCTCCAAGTGTTAGCAGAGACTAAATCTACACTAAGTTCCGGTTTTACCTTGGGTTTTGACCCGCTGAGGCTGTCAGCTCTTTCCGCAGCAAACAAACCGCTGGTACCACAAGTAAATAAAGATAATATTATAAGAATTTTTGTTTTCATGGTATATTAATTATAATCTGTTCATTGCCTCTATAGTGTTTTCCATAGTGTTAAAGGCTGTGAGGCGAACATAACCTTCACCACTCCGCCCGAAGCCTACCCCCGGTGTGCAAACAATGCCTTTCTCACTGAGCATATAGTCAAAGAAGCTCCATGAACTCATGCCATCTGGTGTCTTTAACCATACGTATGGCGAATCCACGCCTCCGTAAACTCCTTTATAGCCTTTAGTTTCTAAAGCATTGCGCATAACAGCGGCATTTGCCTTGTAATAGCCTGTCATCTGTTTCACCTGTTCCCACCCACTGTCACTGTATATTGCTTCGGCTGCTCTCTGTATTATATACGGGGTCCCATTGAACTTTGTACATTGTCGGCGGTTCCATATCTCATTGAGTGGAAACGGTGTCCCATCTGCAGCATATCCGACACAGGTTTTTGGAACCACCGTGTATGAACATCTCGTACCTGTAAAACCTGCTGTTTTGGAGTAGCTACGAAACTCTATGGCCACACGCTCAGCACCATCTATCTCATATATGCTATGGGGGACATCGGTGTTTGATATATATGCTTCGTATGCTGCATCAAAAAGAATAAGCGCCTTATGTTCAATGGCATAATCCACAAAAACTTTCAGTTCACTGCGTTTCAACGATGTACCTGTAGGATTATTTGGATAGCAGAGGTAAATAACATCTACATTCTCTTTTGGAAGTTCCGGCACAAATCCGTTTTCTGCAGTGCATGGCATATACACTATGTCAGTTCTTCCTGCCATTACATTTGTATCCACATATACTGGATACACCGGGTCTGTAACTGCCACACGGCACTCCGAACCTAATATATCGGTAATATTACCTGTATCACTTTTGGCACCGTCACTTACAAACACCTCATCCGGGGTGATATTCACGCCATACGGCTTATAATCATACTCACATATCTTGTCGCGAAGAAAGAGGTAGCCCTGTTCCGGACCATAGCCACGAAATGTGGCAGCGCTTCCCATCTCATCCACGGCTTTATGCATCGCCTCGATGCAAGCATTAGGCAACGGCAGTGTCACATCTCCAATCCCCATGCGTATAATGCTCTTGTCAGGGTTTTCTGCCTTGAAAGTTCCTACCTTACGTTCTATCTCTGAGAAGAGATAAGATTTGGAAAGTTTTGTGAAATTGTTATTTATATGTACCATATCATTATTTCAATTATCAACTGTCAATTGTCAATTGTCAACTGTCAACTCCTAAACTGTCAATCATTAACTCTCCCCTCAAAAATAGTGACCGCAGCCCCCGTCATATAAATGTGATTGTCTGCCTCATTCCACTCGATCTGCAAATCTCCGCCCAAGAGTTTCAGTGTAACCTTACTGTCACATAGACCATTCAGCCTTGCAGCCACAAGTGTGGCGCATGCACCGGTTCCGCAGGCGAGCGTCTCACCCGTGCCTCTCTCCCAAACACGCATCTTTATTGTATTTGAATCTATCACCTCCGCAAACTCAACATTAGTTTTATTTGGAAATGCAGGATGGCACTCAATGGCAGCCCCTTCTTTCTTTATATCAATAAGCGCAATGCCCTCTCTGAATATTACGCAGTGAGGATTTCCCATTGATACGCAGTTCACCAAATATTCTCCGTTATCATTTGTGAGCTTTTGCATCAGAACAGGCTCTGCATCGGTGAGAATAGTTGGTATAAGACTTGGTTTTAACACTGGTTCGCCCATATCAATTGTTACGGTTTCCACATCGCCGTCTGCAAGGTGAAGCCAGACATTTTTTATGCCCGCCCCTGTCTCTATTGTAAAATTAGTCTTATTTGTAAGACCTTTCTCATACACATATTTGGCAACACAGCGCGAGGCGTTTCCGCACATTTCAGCCTCAGTGCCGTCAGGGTTAAACATCCTCATCCTAAAATCAGCAACCTCTGACTCCATTATAAGAACCAGGCCGTCAGCCCCCACGCCAAAGTGATATTTGCTAAGGCTTTTGGAGAGTTCAGAAGGATTCTCAACCTTCTCTTCAATGGCATTTACATAGATGTAATCATTGCCTATTCCGTGCATCTTTGTGAACTTCATTTCTGTTCTGTTTTTCTCGATGCAAAATTAGTGCGCTCAAACGGCTCAGAAATCATACTTTTTATCCTTTCTGAAACAAAAAATTCAAAATTTTATAAATTTTAATCAAAATTTACTATTTTACTTTTAGATTTTAAGAAATACACGACAACAACTTACATTTTGTTATATACACACAACATGAAAATTTTTAGGCGTTAAAAGAGTATTTCAGCTGTGCTTGTTTCACGTAATTTTGCCGTGTGAAAACAAAAAAACGCTACTTGAACTAAAAAACTACAACAATGAAAAGTTTGTATAACAGAGAGTATGAGCACGACGCCTGCGGTGTAGGTCTTATAGCAGACCTCAAAGGCGGCAAGAGCCACAAGGTTGTTGAAGACGCCATTCTTATATTAGAGAACATGGTGCACCGAGGAGCGGAGAGTGCCGACAACAAGACTGGTGACGGCGCAGGTGTCATGACACAGATTCCGCATGAGTTTATACTTTTGCACGGCATACCAGTGCCAGAGAAGGGCAAATATGGTGTAGGAATGGTTTTTGCGCCTAAAGATGAGAAACAAAGGTGTATTGACATTATATATGGAGAGGCTGAGTCTCTTGGACTTAACATTCTGGCAGTGAGAGATGTTCCTGTAAACAGTTCAATCCTTGGCGAGACAGCAAGAGCGGTTGAGCCTGCAATATTCCAGATTTTTGTAACCTCTAAAACCACCGATGCCAACCTTGAGCTATCTCTGTATGTTCTGCGCAAGCACATAGAGTGCACGGCTCAGCAGAGCGGCGTTGGCATTGAGAGAGGTTTTTATATATGCAGCCTCTCCACTCGTAACGTAATATACAAAGGCATGCTCAGTTCACTGCAACTTAGAGCCTACTTTCCTGATCTGAGCTCACCATATTACACATCTGGCATGGCGCTTGTCCACTCCCGTTTTTCAACCAACACGTTCCCTACATGGGCATTGGCACAACCATTCAGAATGTTAGGTCATAACGGTGAAATTAACACTATCAAGGGCAACCGCTCATGGATGGAGGCTCGTGAAGGCTTGCTGAACTGTGAGAAGATGGGTGACATGAGCAAGATATACCCCATAATCCAGAAAGGCATGAGTGACAGTGCTTCTCTTGACAATGCACTTGAGTACTTTGTAATGACAGGCATGAGCCTTCCAAACGCACTCGCAATGCTTGTGCCGGAGAGCTGGAACGACAAGAACCCTATAAGTAATGAGCTTAAGGCATTCTATGAGTACCACTCCATTCTTATGGAGCCATGGGACGGTCCTGCTGCACTGCTATTTAGTGACGGACGTTATGTAGGCGGCATGCTTGACCGTAACGGTCTGCGTCCGGCACGCTACATGACCACAAAAGACGGAAGAGTGATAATAGCGTCAGAGGCAGGCGTACTGCCTATTAAGCCATCTGAAATAGAGTCTAAGAGCCGCCTTCGCCCTGGCAAGATGATAATGATAGACACAGAGACTGGTAAGGTGATGCTTGACAATGAGCTTAAGGAGAGCCTCGCAAAACAGTATCCGTATGCAGAGTGGCTTGCAAAAAACAGGATTGACGTTGATAAAATATCATCAGGACGCTCCGTAAAGCATACAATAGATGACTATGAGAGGCGTTTCAAGGCGTTTGGCTACTATAAGGAGGATATTGAGAAAATTCTAATTCCTATGGCAACCGATGCAAAGGAACCAATATCGTCAATGGGCAATGACACTCCGCTTGCAGTTTTATCTGACAAGCCTCAGCGTTTCTTTGCCTACTTTAAGCAACTCTTTGCCCAAGTAACTAACCCGCCTATTGACTCCATACGAGAAGAACTTGTAATGTCACTGCGCCTCTACATTGGAACTGAGGAGGGCAATATGCTGGAGCCGTCTGACAAACTTTGCAAGATGGTGAAACTGCAAAGCCCCATTATTGATGACACGCAGCTTGACATTCTGAAGAACATTAGATATAAAGGGTTCAAATCCGTTACTCTGCCTATGACGTTCAGAGCAGGCAAGGGCTCCCTTGGCAGTGCGGTTGACGCACTGTGCAGGAGTGCCGAGGCTGCTGTTGACGGTGGTTGCAACTACATAATTCTGAGTGACCGTGGTGTTGACGCAGACAACGCCCCAATCCCAGCACTCCTTGCCGTGTCTGCCATCCACCACTATCTGATATCAGTGCGCAAAAGGATGCAGACCGCCATAGTGGTGGAGTCGGCAGACCCAAGGGAGCTGACCCACTTTGCACTACTATTTGCGTACGGCGCATCGGCGGTAAACCCTTACATGGCATTTGCAGTTATAAACAAACTCATTGAGAATGGGGATTTGCAGCTAAACTATGACACAGCTATTCGCAACTATATAAAGGCAATTAACAAGGGATTGCTAAAAACAATGAGCAAAATGGGAATATCAACCATACGCTCATACCGTGGAGCTAAAATATTTGAGCCTATAGGAATAGGACAGAAACTACTTGACGACTATATGGGCGGCTCGGAGTCTGTGATAGGCGGCATTGAAATAGAAGATTTGGAGCGTGACTACCTTTCAGAGCACAAAAAAGGCTACACAGGAGAAGCAACGTTAAACACCATTGAAAACCTTGGACAATACTCATTCCGCAAAGATGGTGAGCGCCACGCATGGAACCCTGAAACCATCTCAAAACTCCAGATTGCAACCCGCATTGGAGATTACAAACTGTTTAAGGCATATACCGCTGCGGTGAACAACAAACCAGAGCCAATATTCCTGCGTGACTCGCTCCACTTTAAAAGCACAAACCAACCTATAGACATTAGTGAGGTGGAACCTGTAGAGGAGATTTGCAAAAGGTTTGTAACAGGAGCCATGTCATTCGGCTCAATCAGCAAAGAGGCACATGAGGCCATAGCAATAGCCATGAACACCATCGGAGGCAAGAGTAACACTGGTGAAGGTGGTGAAGACTCCGCACGCTTTAAGATTGGGGCGGACGGTCTTAACCGCCGCAGTGCCATAAAGCAGATTGCATCCGGGAGATTTGGTGTAACCACAGAGTATTTGGTAAACGCAGATGAGTTACAAATTAAAATAGCGCAAGGTGCCAAGCCAGGCGAAGGCGGACAGCTCCCAGGCTTTAAGGTAAATGAGATTATTGCCAAGACAAGGCACTCAATACCAGGCATATCGCTAATATCACCACCGCCTCACCATGACATTTATTCAATTGAAGATTTGGCGCAGCTTATATTTGACCTTAAGAATGTAAACCCCGATGCCCGCATAAGCGTAAAACTTGTTTCCGAGGCCGGAGTCGGGACTATAGCGGCAGGAGTAGCCAAGGCAAAAGCTGATATGATTCTTATCTCTGGTGGCGACGGCGGCACAGGCGCAAGCCCTGCGGCATCTATCAAGCACGCAGGTCTGCCTGTTGAACTTGGAATTGCAGAGACACAGCAGACACTTGTGCTGAACAACCTGCGCGGACAGGTACGCCTGCAAGCCGACGGTCAGCTAAAAACAGGCCGTGACATTGTGGTAATGGCAATGCTTGGCGCAGAAGAGTTTGGATTTGCAACATCGGCACTTATAGTGCTGGGGTGCGTCATGATGCGCAAGTGCCACACAAACACATGTCCAATGGGAGTAGCCACTCAGAATGAGGAGCTTCGCAAGCACTTTATAGGCCGTTCAGAGTACCTTATAAACTTCTTCCATTTCCTGGCAGAGGAGGTTCGTGAAATATTGGCATCGCTGGGCTACAGAAGCCTTGATGAGATAACAGGCCATAGTGAACTACTTGAGTTCAAGGCTCCGGAGAATAATGAGAAGGCTCAAAAGATAGACCTTAGCGCACTACTGCACTCCAGCCAGGAGGCAAGTGAGCACGCTTTGCACGCTGTACGCAAACAGATTCACCATATTGACACTGTACTTGACCGTAGCCTTATCAAGCAAACCACGCGTGCCATAGAACGCAACGCACCTCTAAACGCCACACTTGATATAAAGAACACAGACCGCTCTGTTGGTGCAATGCTATCAGGCTATATAGCAAAAAACTACGGAGCAGACGGACTGCCAGACGGATTTCTCAAGTTCACATTCAAGGGCTCGGCAGGACAGAGTTTTGGCGCATTCCTCACACACGGCACAGAGTTCACACTTGAAGGCGAGGCTAATGACTATATCGGTAAATCATTATCCGGTGGAGTTATCTCAATAATTCCTCCCGCCGATGCTGACTTTGCACCAGAGCAGAATATCATTGCAGGTAACACATCACTCTACGGAGCCACATCAGGCAGCGTGTTTATTAACGGACGTGTGGGAGAACGTTTCTGCGTAAGAAACTCTGGCGCCATTGCAGTAGTTGAAGGCACTGGAGACCACTGTTGTGAGTATATGACAGGCGGACGCACTGTTGTACTGGGCACTGTGGGCAGAAACTTTGCCGCTGGTATGAGCGGTGGTCTTGCATACGTGCTTGATGAAGCTGGCAACTTTGACTATTTCTGCAACATGGAGATGGTGGAGCTTAGCCTTATTGAAGACATGGCCGACGCAAGAGAGCTTAAAGGACTTATTGAGCAGCACCTTGCGCATACAGGAAGCCCGCTTGCAAAACGCATTCTTGACAACTGGAGCAGTTATCTTGACAAATTCATCAAAGTAACACCTATTGAGTACAAGAAAGTTCTGCATGCAGAAAAACTTAAGGCAATGGAACAGAAGATTGCCAAAGTTGAGAGAGATTACTAACACATACAATAACAGAAAATAGTAGAGACACAACGATATGGGAAACCCTAAAGCATTTCTGACAATAGAACGCAAAGAGGCGGGATACCGCCCTGTTGAGGAACGCAAATATGATTTCAGTGAGGTGGAACAGACACTGAACACAACTGACCGCATGGCTCAGGCGTCACGCTGCATGGATTGCGGTGTACCATTCTGCCATTGGGCATGTCCGCTTGGGAACCTTAACCCCGAGTGGCAGGACATGGCATACAAAGGCAAATGGCGTGAAGCGGCGTACACCTTGCTAAGTACAAACAACTTTCCTGAGTTTACAGGACGTATATGCCCCGCCCTATGTGAAAAGGCATGCGTGCTTGGACACAGCTGCGGTCAGAGTGTAACCTGCCGTGAGAATGAAGTCGCCATTATTGAGCGTGCCTTCAGTGAAGGCTACATTGAGCCTCATATTCCAGCAAAGCGCACGGGCAAGAAGGTGGCTGTAATAGGCAGCGGCCCGTCAGGTCTTGCCGCAGCAGACTGCCTTAACAAAGCCGGGCATACAGTAACAGTTTATGAGAAAAACGAGTCAGCCGGCGGGCTCCTACGCTTTGGCATTCCAGACTTCAAACTGAGTAAAAAAGTTATAGATCGCCGCTTGGATGTAATGAAGGCAGAGGGCGTTACATTTCAGACAGGCGTTATGGCAGGTAAAGACATCAGCGCCGATGCGCTACTTAGTGAGTATGATGCAGTCTGCCTCTGCATGGGAGCCGAACAGCCAAGAGACCTGCCAGTAGAAGGGCGCAACCTGAAAGGAGTACACTTTGCACTTGAACTGTTGCAACAGCAAAACCGTGTAAACGCAGGTGTAACAGTGGCAGACACAGACAGGATTACAGCCAAAGGCAAGCGTGTTATTGTTATAGGCGGCGGCGACACTGGCTCAGACTGTGTAGGAACTGCAATACGCCAAGGAGCCGTAAGCGTTCTTCAAATAGAGATAATGCCTATGCCTCCAAAAGATTTCAACCCTGCCACCCCATGGCCTATGTGGCCTAACATACTCAGAACATCAAGTTCACACAAGGAGGGGTGCCAACGTCGCTGGAATCTGAGTACAAACAAATTTATTGGAGACGAGGCTGGCAATCTTAAAGCCGTTGAAATAGAAGAGGTGGAGTGGAAACCTGCAGAAGGAGGAGGACGCCCGGCAATGGTAAAGACAGGCAGAACTGAGGTTATTGAGGTGGAGCTTGCACTGCTTGCAATGGGCTTTACGCAGCCTAAGCACCCAGGGCTGCTTGACACTCTTGGCGTAGCATACGACCAGCGTGGCAATGTGGCGGTTGACAGCAGTCAGGCCACATCGGTGGCTAAAGTTTTCGCAGCCGGCGATGTCAGCACCGGAGCAAGCCTTGTGGTACGTTCCATAGCGTCAGGCCGTCGCACCGCAAAATTCATTAATGATTTTTTAACACTTCATTAAACTATTAACTGTCAAATGTCAACTATCAACTGTCAACTAAATAATTATGTGTGGAATAACTTGTGCATTTAACTTGAAAAGCGACGCGGATAGTCTGCGTCCCAAGATACTTGAGATGTCAAAGAAAATCAGGCATCGCGGTCCTGATTGGTCTGGCATATTCTCCTGTCCTAAAGCCATCATGGCGCATGAAAGACTTTCAATAGTTGATCCAATGTCTGGCGGACAGCCCATTTACAGCAAAGACAGAAAATTAGTACTTGCCGTAAACGGTGAAATATACAACCATCAGAGCATACGTAACAGGCTTGGTTCAAAATATGAATTTCAAACACACTCAGATTGTGAAGTGATTCTTGCCCTATACCGTGAAAAGGGCAAAGACTTTCTGGAGGATTTGAACGGCATTTTTGCTTTTGCGTTGTATGACATAGAGAAAAACATCTTTATGATTGGACGAGACCATATAGGCATAATACCATTATACCAAGGATGGGACAATAACGGGACATATTACGTATCATCAGAGCTTAAAGCCCTTGAAGGCCAGTGCTGCAAGATTGAGGAGTTCCTGCCAGGCCAGTACTATTACAGTCCTGACGGGCAGCCAACCATCTGGTACAAACGAGACTGGATGGAATATGATGCGGTAAAAGACAACCATACCTCAATACCTGAACTTAGGAAGGCGCTTGAAGACGCTGTGGAGCGTCAGCTTATGACAGATGTGCCATACGGTGTGCTGCTCTCAGGCGGTCTTGACTCATCAGTAATATCTGCCATAGTAAAGAAATTTGCAGCAAGACGTGTGGAGAGTGGCAACACCGCAGAGGCATGGTGGCCACGCCTGCACTCTTTTGCAGTAGGTCTTGAAGGGTCGCCAGACCTTAAAGCCGCCCGTAAGGTGGCTGAACACATAGGCACTGTGCATCATGAGCTTGTTTTCACCCTGCGTGAAGGGCTTGACGCCATACGTGATGTTATCTATCATATAGAGACCTACGATGTAACCACTGTGCGTGCCAGCACCCCCATGTACCTGCTTGCCCGTTTCATAAAGTCAATGGGCATAAAAATGGTTCTTTCAGGCGAGGGCGCAGATGAAATATTCGGAGGGTACCTCTACTTTCACAAAGCTCCAAACGCAGAGGAGTTCCATAAGGAAACAGTACGCAAGCTATCCATGCTGCATCTGTATGACTGTCTGAGAGCAAACAAATCTCTTGCCGCCTGGGGAGTGGAGGGACGAGTGCCTTTCCTTGACAAAGAGTTTCTTGACGTGGCAATGAGGCTCAATCCTAAAGACAAGATGGTTACAAAAGAACACCCAATGGAGAAATGGATTGTTCGCAAGGCATTTGAAGACTATCTGCCTGAAAGCGTGGCATGGAGGCAGAAAGAACAGTTCTCAGACGGAGTGGGCTACAGCTGGATTGACCAGCTTAAGGCCATAGCCTCTGAGCAGGTAAGTGATGAAGAGTTTGAACGTGCTGCGGAACGATTCCCTATAAATACCCCGATGACTAAGGAGGAGTATTGCTACCGCCGCATTTACGAGGAGCATTTTCCATCTGAGAGTGCTGCCAAATGTGTGCCGTCACTACCATCAGTGGCATGTAGCACCCCAATAGCCCTTGAGTGGGATGCAGCATTCAAAAAAATGGCAGACCCCTCAGGCCGCGCCGTAAACGTACACGTCAATTCAAACTGTTAACTGTTAACTGTCAACTGTCAACTATCAAATGTCAAATGTCAACTAATACAATATGTGCGGCATAGTAGGATACATAGGTTCAAGAGAAGCCTACCCAATTCTAATTAAGGGGCTTAAAAGGCTTGAGTACAGAGGCTATGACAGTGCCGGAGTGGCACTGCTTGGCAACAGCGGCAGACTGAACGTATATAAATCCAAAGGTAAGGTTTCTGATTTGGAGCACACAGCAGCAGGGAGCGACCTTAGCGGCCACATAGGCATAGCGCACACTCGTTGGGCCACACATGGCGCCCCTACTGACGTGAACGCACATCCTCACGTTTCAGCATCGGGGAATATTGCATTGATACATAACGGGATTATTGAGAACTATGCAGTTCTTAAGGATGAACTCACAAGGCTTGGCTACACATTTAAGAGCCAGACTGACACAGAGGTTCTGGTGCAGCTTATAGACTACATTATGCAGGGCGGCAAAAAAGACCTGTGTCAGGCGGTTATGGAAGCCCTGACTCATGTAGAAGGAGCATACGCAATAGCAGTTATTGACACCGCAAGCCCAGACCGCATTGTGGTGGCGCGTAAGAGCAGTCCGCTTGTCATTGGCATTGGTGACGGAGAGTTCTTTTTAGCCAGCGATGCAAGCCCTATAGTGGAATATACAAACAAAGTGGTATATCTTGCTGACGGTGAAATTGCCACCCTTGACCTTGTGCATGGACTGACAGTCACAAATCTTGACAATATGGAGCACACTCCGGAGGTGCAGACGCTTAAAATGAGCCTTTCACAACTTGAAAAGGGCGGATATCCACACTTCATGCTTAAAGAGATTTATGAACAACCACGTACACTGCGTGACTGTATGCGAGGCAGAATATCCGAGTATGGCAACACGCTTGTACTCTCAGGAGTGGAGGCGAATAAAGATAAGTTCTTAAACGCTAAAAGAATAGTGATTGTGGGGTGTGGAACATCATGGCATGCAGCCCTTATAGGCGAACATCTTATTGAGGATTTGTGCCGCATACCGGTTGAAGTGGAATACGCATCAGAGTTCCGCTACAGAAACCCTGTAATAAGTAGCAACGATGTGGTTATCGCCATATCACAATCAGGAGAAACGGCAGACACTCTTGCCGCCGTGGAACTTGCGCACAAAAACGGCGCGTTTGTCTATGGAATATGCAATGCTGTGGGCTCTTCCATACCAAGAGCAACAGATTCAGGTTCTTATATTCATGTTGGACCAGAGATTGGTGTGGCTTCAACCAAGGCATTCACAGGCCAGGTTACAGTGCTCACAATGCTTGCACTGTCTCTTGCCAAACTGCGCGGCACTATATCCGAGTCAAAATTTACTGATATTATCAGCGAGTTGCGCCATATTCCTGAAAAGATGGAGCGTGCCATAGAGATGTCTGAGAATCTTTCTGACATATCAAAAGTCTTTACATACGTGCGTAATTTCATCTATTTAGGAAGAGGCTACAACTACCCTGCCGCCATGGAAGGCGCTCTCAAACTCAAGGAGATTTCATACATACATGCAGAGGGCTACCCTGCCGCTGAGATGAAACATGGTCCTATAGCGCTTATTGATGCAGAGATGCCTGTGGTTGCAATTGCAAACTCAGACTCCGTATATGACAAGACTGTAAGCAATGTGCAGGAGATAAAGGCACGTGGCGGAAAGGTTATTGCGGTGGTTGACGAGGGCGACACAAAACTAAGCAAAATGGCTGATATTGTCATGTACACCCCTAAGACACTTGAAATGCTCTCTCCACTGCTTTCAGCAATTCCACTGCAACTGCTGGCTTATCATATAGCGGTAAGCAAAGGCAGAGACGTGGACCAGCCTCGCAACTTGGCAAAATCTGTAACTGTAGAGTAATTTTATGGAACAACTGAAACATGAATGTGGCATTGCAATGATAAGATTGCGCAAGCCGCTCGATTTCTACCAGCAACAATATGGTTCAGCCACATACGGGCTTGACAAGATGTACCTGCTTATGGAGAAACAGCGTAACCGTGGGCAGGAGGGCGCGGGTATCGCCTGCGTTAAACTAAACGCAGAGCCAGGAAAGGATTTTATGTTCCGTGAGAGGGCCGAGGGAAGCAGTGCCATACAAGATGTCTTTGCATCAGTTCATAGACAAATCACGGAGAGCGATGACAACCCGTTTATTGGGGAGCTGTATATGGGACATTTGAGATACAGCACTACAGGGCGTTCTGGTCTTTCATACGTACACCCATTCATGCGCCGCAATAATTTCCGTTCACGTAACCTTGCAGTGTGCGGCAACTTTAATCTCACAAACATTGACACTTTGTTTGAGATGATTGCCGCATCAGGGCAGCATCCAAGGCACGGCTCTGACACATTCCTGCTTTTAGAGCAGCTTGGGCACCGCCTTGACATGGAGACAGAGAAGCTGTATCATCAGGCACGATGGCTTGGGAATTCAACAGACATCACCTCATACATTGAAGATAACATTCAGATAGAGAACATTCTACGCGAGTCTGCGCCCTACTGGGACGGAGGGTTTGTAATTTGCGGCCTTACAGGCAGCGGAGAGAGTTTCATGCTACGTGACCCTTGGGGGATACGCCCTGCATTCTACTACATTGATGAAAATGTCGCAGTCTCAGCATCGGAGCGGCCCGTAATACAAACAGCCATGAACGTTCAAGAGGCGGATGTGCATGAACTTGAACCTGGATGCGCTTTGGTGGTTTCTAAAAACGGGAGTTACCGTGTAAGCCGTATCCTTCCGGCATCGGAGAAGAAAGCATGCTCTTTTGAGCGTATATATTTTTCAAGAGGCGGCGATGCTGATATTTATCAAGAGCGTAAGGCGTTAGGCAGAAACGTGGCAAAGAAAGCCATCGACGCTGTTGACGGGGATATAGAAAACACTGTAGTCTCATTTATCCCTAATACGGCAGAGGTTGCATTCTACGGTCTCACAGAAGCAATGAATGAACACCTTAACACTCTTAAAGCAAAGAGAATAGCAAATCTTGGGGCATCGCCACGCCTAAGTGAAATTGAGAAAATCCTCTCCGCACAGGTACGTGCAGAGAAGGTGGCTATTAAGGATGTCAAACTGCGTACCTTCATTTCAGAGGGCACATTGCGTGATGACCTTGCAGCACACGTATATGACGTTTCATACGGCACCGTCAGAGCCGGCAAAGACAACCTGATAGTTATAGATGACAGCATTGTCAGGGGCACCACTCTGAAACAGAGTGTTGTTCGGATCCTGTCAAGACTGCGCCCAAAGAGGCTGGTTATTGTATCATCCGCACCGCAGATACGCTATCCTGACTTTTACGGCATAGATATGTCAACACTTGACAGCCTTATTGCGTTCAAAGCAGCAGTAGAGCTCACAATAGAGTCCGGAAGAGAGCATATTCTTACAGATGTTTATGAAAAGTGCATGGCTCAGGCAGAGTTGCCAGCCACAGAGCAGAAGAACCATGTATGTGAAATTTACAGCCAGTTCACCGATGAACAGATTTCAAATAAAATAGCGGAGCTTATAACACCTGAAGATATTGAAATAGACGTAAGAATTGTTTTTCAAAGTCTGGAGGGGTTGCGTGCCGCATGTCCTGAGCATACGGGCGACTGGTACTTCTCAGGCCGTTACCCCACCCCAGGCGGAATACGCATGCTCAGCAAGGCCTACACTGATTTCTACCAGCATAAAAAAACAAATGGCGGTCACGCTTGACCGCCAAATGCCCCATCTTAATTTTTATTCTTTCTTACGAAGAAAACTAATATGACACAAAGGTACACAATTTTTTATAACTTTTAAAGTTTTCCACTTTATTTAACATTTTTTAACTCTTATTTTATATTATTTCAATTTCTCTAACATTTTTTGCACCTTTTCGTTGGTTGTATAGCCTTTGTTTACAAGTACAGCCTTAATTGCGGAGCCTAAATCAGCCACGGAGGCAAGGTCATCAACACCAAGCATCATTTCAAGGGTGAATTTCATTTTCTTTGAATCACGATACTCCTTTATTCCCATGTTATTGCTACGTTGGTAATCTGCCAATACAGCATTCATATCAGCACCACACAATGCAGCTATTATAGCGCAGAAAAAGCCAGTGCGGTCTGTTCCAAGACGGCAGTGTATGCCGTACGGTGCGGAGGTCTCATCGGAGGCTATAAAATCAATAATCTCACCTACCCAGCTGCCAACCTTCTCACCTGCCGGATCAGAGTAACAGGTTTCATACTTTGGGGTGCCTGTACCTGTCTTAACTCCCACATAAAGCACTGCCCCATTGTCTATAATTCCCTGATAGTAAGCGGATATGCTCTCTTTTCTATTCTCACCGTCAAATGTGCAAGTCACCAAGTTATTCTCCTCATTCTCTGAGAGGCAGATGTCAGACTTGATGCCGTAGGTCTCAAAATACTCCTTTACCAGATCAACACGCTTGAACTCTGTATTGTTACGGTTCTTGTCAGTGTATTTGAACGGGTGATAGCAACGTATCAGCTTAGTGGTGCCAGGCACAACACGTACATTGGAGATATCCTGTCTGCCTTGCTCAGTAGTCAGATCAAAATCTGAGAGCTTCTTTTTATTGGCTGCAAAAGCGCTTTTTGCCTTAATCTCCTCTATGTCATCTGTAGAGAAGACAATTATCTGGTTCACATCATTTCCAGCAAACTTATAACCTGCCGGCAGCCATGACGGAGCATCCTTCCAAGAACCGTTTACCACAAACTTATACTCAGGCTGTCCGCAGTTGCCTGGACGTCTTATCTTATCATACGGAACGGTAAGGAACCAGTATGGAAGCACCTTGGCGGTATCGCACCTTGAAAGCGAGTACCCTTCTGTCTCCTTCCAGTCATTGAACGAGCCACGTATCTCCACTTTCTTTATGTTTTTTATTTTCCACTGTGCGGAGTCAAACACAAAAGTAATGGTTCCCGCCTGTACGTCCTCAAAATAACATCTCTTTCTGGCATCGGCCAGAGGGTCTGCAACAGCAGGCGGAGTGTCTGGCGTATCAGGAGTATCTGGCGTATCAGGAGTTTCAGGAGTCTCTGGAGTTTGTGGAGTTGAGTCTTTTTTGCAACCCGAGAGTAGCATAGAAGCAACAAAAATGCAGTAAAATAACTTTTTCATATATTCTTATAAGTGGTTATGGTGCAAATGTAGGAAAAATTCCTTAATTTTGCACGTTTTAAGAAAATATAATACGATATGTTAATACAGAAATTCGGCGGCACATCCGTAGGTTCCGCCCAGAGAATGAAAGAGGTTTCCAAGCTGGTGAATGACGGCAAGAAGAAAATTGTGGTTCTATCCGCAATGTCAGGCACCACAAACACTCTTGTTGAGATTGCAGACTACCTGTACAAGAAAAACCCCGTAAGCGCAAATGAGGTTATAAACACACTTGAGCACAAGTACATGGGTGTTATAGAGGAGCTTTATACCACCGATGCCTACAAAACCAAGGCCAAAGAGGCTCTCAAAGTGAATTTTGATCTTCTGCGTTCACTCTGCAAGAACAACTTCTTCACTGTATTTGAGGAGAAAGTGGTTCTATCACAAGGCGAGCAGATGTCAACAGCCATGGTAAACCTCTACATGAATGAGTGCGGCGTTAAATCTGTGCTGCTGCCAGCTCTTGACTATATGCGCATTGACAAGAACGAGGAGCCTGATACAGCATACATCCGTGAGCACCTCCAGAAAGAGCTTGACAAGCTGCCTTCAGACACCATGATATACATCACTCAGGGTTACATCTGCCGTAACGCTTATAATGAGATAGACAACCTCAAGCGTGGCGGTAGTGACTACTCCGCTTCACTTATAGGCGCCGCAATACACGCTGATGAGATTCAGATATGGACCGATATTGACGGAATGCACAATAATGACCCACGTTTTGTAGAGGGCACACAACCCGTTGCAAACCTCCACTTTGAGGAGGCAGCTGAGCTTGCATACTTTGGCGCCAAGATTCTGCACCCCACATGTATTCTGCCTGCGAAACTGGCAAACATACCTGTACGTCTGCTCAACACAATGGATCCTTCAGCACAAGGTACACTGATATCAAACAAAATCACACCTCACAAGATAGAGGCAGTGGCCGCCAAAGACAGCATCACAGCCATCAAGATTAAATCAGGCCGCATGTTGCTTGCCTACGGATTCCTGCGCAAGGTGTTCGAGTGCTTTGAGCTTTACAAGACATCAATTGACATGATTACAACCAGTGAGGTTGGCGTATCTGTCACCATTGACAACACCAAGCATCTTGATGAGATAGTTAACGAGCTCAAAAAGTTTGGCACTGTCACTGTAGAAAAAGACATGGTAATTATCTGCGTGGTTGGAGATATGAACTCTGAGAACATCGGATTCCAAGCCAAGATAGTAAATGCGCTAAGCGAGATTCCTGTGCGTATGATTTCATACGGCGGTAGCAACTATAACGTATCATTCCTTGTAAAAGCATCAGACAAGAAGCGTGCTCTTGAGGCGCTAAGCAAGAACCTATTCAACTAAAAAATGAGTAAAGGAAATTTTCCTATAGATAAGTTCCAAAAGATTCAAACTCCGTTCTACTATTATGACATGGAGTTACTTGACAAGACACTCACCACTGTAAAGGAAGAGACTGCCAAGTACGGGTTTACAGAGCATTACGCCATAAAGGCCAATGCAAACCCCACCCTACTCAAGCATATAGCAAGTTACGGATTTGGAGCAGACTGCGTTAGCGGCGGCGAGGTGAAGGCTGCGCTTGAAGCAGGTTTTGACCCTGCCAAGATAGTTTTTGCAGGCGTTGGCAAGGCCGACTGGGAGATAGAAACCGCACTTGACGGCGGCATATTCTGCTTTAATGTGGAGTCTGTGCCAGAGGCTGAAATAATCAACGCCATAGCAGGTGCAAAGGGTAAAAAAGCCTGTGTGGAGATACGAGTTAATCCAAACGTTGACGCACACACCCATGCAAAAATAACCACTGGCCTTAGCGAGAACAAGTTCGGGATAAACCTGTCACAGCTGCCAATGGTAATAGGCAAAATAGAATCCCTTGAAAACCTTGAACTTATAGGGCTTCATTTCCATATAGGCTCTCAGATTACAGACATGCATGTCTTTGAAGCACTATGCACAAAGGTTAATGAGATAGTTGAAGAGCTTGCATCGGCTGGCAGGACATTCAGCAACCTTAACTTTGGCGGCGGCTTGGGCATTGACTACCAAGACCCTGACAAACACAGCATTCCACAGTTCAAAGAGTATTTCAAGGTCTTTAATGACAATGTGAAACGTTCAGCTAACGTCAAGCTGCATTTTGAGCTTGGACGCGCGATAGTGGCACAATGCGGAACGCTCATTAGCAAAGTGCTGTACATAAAGGAGGGAGAAGTTAAGAAGTTCGCCATACTTGACGCAGGCTTTACAGAGCTAATACGCCCTGCCATGTATGACGCCTACCATAGCATTGAGAACATCACAAGCAACGATGCAGAGGATGTTTATGATGTTGTGGGTCCTATATGTGAGTCATCAGATGTGTTTGCAAAAGAGAGAAAGTTAAACAAAGCTAAGCGAGGAGACCTGTTCGCACTACGTTCAGCAGGCGCATACGGTGAGGTCATGGCATCACAATATAATCTTCGCACGCTGCCTAAGGCATATTTCAGCAACAATCAAAATAGTATATGAGCCTTCAGGAACTATTGAATTACATTCAGTGCTCACTTGCACCAGAACAATTTGAAGTATGGCACATTGCCATATTCGGGGCTTTTGCCGTCGCATTTTTAGTTCAAATGTTCTGGTGGTGCGGTTTTTTCACCCGTTTGCTGGGTTACAACAAAAAATTCTGCAAAAACCTTGTAAAGTTTAACTTTGAGCAGCCTGAAGTAACAGTTATCATCTGCGCCAAAAATGAGGAGGAGAATCTCAAGAAGAACATCCCTCTTATCATGAATCAACTATACCCCAAATATGAGGTGATTGTGATAAATGACGCATCGTATGATGACACAGAGATGATTTTGGCTGAAATGAAGCTTAAATATCCTAATCTCCGTACAACATACGTACCTGAAAAAGCTAAATTTGTTGACTCCAAAAAATTTGCATTATCATTGGGCATAAAAGCGGCTCAAAATGACATACTTGTATTCACTGATGCAGATTGCGTGCCCGCAAGTAAAGACTGGCTGGGCAACATAGTACGCCACTTTGACCAAAACACTGATATAGTGTTAGGCTATGGTGCATATAGCTACAACGGCACATTCCTGAACCGCCTGCAGGTGCTTGACACCATGTTTATTGCCATGCAGTACTTTAACTACTCACTTGCAGGAAAAACCTACATGGGTGTAGGGCGTAACATGGCATACCGTAAAAGTATGTTCCTTAAATCAAGAGGATTCTCAAGCCACCTTAATTTGCAGTCAGGTGATGACGACCTGTTTATCAATGAGGTGGCCACACCAACCAACACTAAAATTGAAGTGCAGCCTGAAAGCAGGACAATATCAGAACCTAAGCCTACGTTTAAAAATTGGTTGCGCCAAAAGGAGCGCCACATTTCAACAGGTGCACACTACAAAGCTCAGACCAAATGGCTCATTGGCACGGAGATGGCGTGGAGAGTTCTATTCTACGCTCTTTTTATAGTCTCTGCAATTATAGGTAACTATGTTACGTTCTCTATTGCAGCGCTAATGTTTTTAGTGAGATACATAACACAAGACATCATACTGACCAAAAGTGCCAAAATACTTGGCGAGCAGAAATTTAAGGCAAAAGTGCTCCTGCTCGATGTTTTAATCCCGCTTATAAACCTTTTTATCAGCATTAAAATAGGGCTTAGCGGCGGCACTACCTATAAATGGAAATAAATTACTAACTTTGCAGCCCGTGAAAAAAGCGCTATACATATTTGCAATACTGCTCTTCTCCGTTACAGCAACGGCAAAGAAGAAAGAGAACTTCTCCAAAATTCTTAAGAATCCGGATGTAGAAGTCAAGTACAAATATGCATTGGAATATTACAATAACGGAGACTACAAAAAGGCCATAACGCTTTTTGAAGATGTACAGAACGGATACAGAGGTACAGAAACAGCGCAACACATACTATACTATCTGGCAATGTGTTATGTAAAACGTAAGGATTATGAGAGCGCGGAGCACTACCTTACAAACTACCTCAGCACTTACGTGCGCGGGGAGTATATTGAGGAGTGTAACTTTATGCTCGCATACTGTTACTATAAGGAGTCTCCACATTATGAGCTTGACCAGACATCAACTGTAAAGGCCATAGAGCAGCTGAACCACTGTCTGGCTCTCTACCCTAACCATGAGAAGGCGGAGGATGCCAAGACAATGCGCACTGAGATGCTTGACAAACTGGCCAGACGCGAACTTGCCAACGCCACACTGTACTATAACCTTGGTAACTACAGAGGCAATAACTACCGTGCGGCCATAGTGGTTTCGCAAAACGCTATCAATGACTACCCGGAATGTGAGTACTTGGAGCAGTTCGCCTATATTATAGTACGTTCAAAATATAAGGAGGCGATAAACTCCAACACCAAGAAAATATACATAAGAAGTGAGGACGCATGGGACGAGTGTTATTATTTTCTGAATGAGTTTCCGGAAACAAAACACCGTAAAGAGATTGAGAAAATGGCGGCTCACCTTGAGAAAATTAACAAAAGCAAACTTAAATTATAATTTAAATAAAATGGATTACAAGAAATCAAACGCTCCTACATCTACAATTACCAGGGATGTAAATTCACTTTGTGAGAATACTGGAAATGTTTATGAAACTGTAGTTATTATCTCAAAGCGCGCAAACCAGATTAGTCTTGAGATAAGAGACGAGCTGAAACGCAAACTTGAGGAGTTCTCTACTAACACAGTGGATAACCTTGATGAGGTTTTTGAGAACCGTGAGCAGATTGAAATTTCAAAGTACTACGAGCGCTTGCCAAAACCAACTCTTTTGGCCACACAGGAGTACATTGAAGACAAGACCTACTTCCGTAACCCTGCTAAAATAAAGTAAGTTGCACGGTAAGCACGTCATACTTGGAGTAACAGGCGGTATTGCGGCCTATAAGGCGGCATACCTTGTGCGTTCTCTGGTCAAAGCTGGCGCAGAGGTCAAAGTTATTATGACAGAAAACGCCAAAAAGTTTGTGGCTCCGCTTACATTCTCAACCCTTTCAGGGAACCCTGTATATACAGAGTTTTTCAACCCTGAGAACGGAGAGTGGCACAGCCACGTTAAGTTAGGGCTGTGGGCGGATTTATTCATTATAGCTCCAGCCACAGCAAACACCATAGCCAAGATGGCGCACGGTATAGCAGACAACCTGCTTACCACCACATACCTTTCCGCACGCTGCCGCACCTTAGTGGTGCCTGCCATGGATTTGGACATGTACGCCCACACAGCCACACAGGAGAATCTTGAAACACTTAGGCAACGTGGTGTTATAGTTATGGATCCTGCAAGCGGACAGCTTGCAAGCGGTTTGGAAGGCAAAGGCAGGATGCCGGAGCCTGATGACATTCTGAGTTTTGCATCAAATGTCCTGACACGTCAGCAGGACCTTGCCGGCAAGAAGATTCTTATCACCGCAGGACCCACATACGAGAACATAGACCCTGTACGCTTTATAGGCAACTACTCCACTGGAAAGATGGGATATGCCATTGCAGATGAGTGTGCTTCACGCGGAGCAGATGTGACTGTAGTTTCAGGGCCTGTGAGTATTGAGCCAAATAACAAGCAGGTGAAAGTGGTAAATGTAAGAAGCGCCTCAGATATGTTCAACGCAGCTGAGAGCCTGTTTGAAAGCTCTGATATTACAGTTTTGAGCGCAGCAGTGGCTGACTTCACCCCTGTTTCAAAAGCAGACAGCAAAATAAAAAGGGAGAAAGACAATCTTACGCTTGAGCTCCACCCTACCGTAGATATTGCAGCATCGCTGGGCAAGAGAAAGCGCAGCAATCAAATGCTGGTAGGCTTTGCGCTTGAAACAGATAATGAAGAACTTAACGCAAAATCAAAACTGGAACGCAAGAATTTTGACTTTATAGTTCTCAACTCAATGCGCAACCCTGGCACATGTTTTGGCTCAGACAACAATCAGATTAAGATAATTGACAGAAACAATATCGTAAGCTACCCGTTCAAGTCTAAAACGGAGGTTGCTAAAGATATTGTTGACAAGATAGCATCATGGGGAGAATAAAAACCATATTGGCAATAGTGTTTCTGTGTTTTGCCACACTATGTAACGCACAGGAGCTAAAGTGTAAGGTTACTGTAAATTCAGACAAGATTCAAGGCACAAACAAATCTGTATTTGAGGCACTTGAAAAGGCTATCTATGAGTTTATGAATGAGCGTCAGTTCACAGAATACAAATATGATGAGAAAGAGAGAATAGTATGCTCTCTCTATATTATAGTGAACTCATACGTCAACAACTACTTTAACGCAGAAATTCAGGTTAGTGCGGAGCGTCCTGTATTTGGAAGCAGCTATAAAACCCCTACATTTGCTTTTAATGACAAAGCGTTCAACTTTTCATACTCAGAGGGTGACGCCTTGAACTTTGGAATGACCTCATTTGGAGACAACCTGCCTGAGGTGCTGGCCTACTATGCCTACATAATCATAGGCACGGATTGTGACTCGTTCTCACGTTTGGGAGGCACACACTTCTTCAATATGGCAGAGCAGATTGTGAACCAAGCGCAAAGCACAAACGAGGTGGGATGGAAGGCTTTTGAAGACAACCATAACCGCTATGCGCTTATAAACAACATACTTGATGACGTTTCAAAGCCATACCGAGAGTATTTCTACACCTATCATCGCCTGGCGCTTGACAATATGTATAAGTCAGCTGATAACAGCCGTGCCATGATAGTGGAAGGATTGGAGACACTAAAGACATGCTACAAAGCCCGTCCTTCAATGATTATCATAAATGAGTTCACCTCCACAAAGATTGATGAGATGGTGAACATTCTTTCACAAGGTTCAAAGGATGAACGCAAAAAAGCCTACGACATTTTCAGCTACATAGCCCCCACAGAGCAGAAAAAGTACGAGGCATTGAAATAAACCAACACACATCATGTTAAAACATCTTCACATTGAGAACTATGTTCTCATTAAAAGTCTGGACCTTGATTTTAGGCAAGGTTTCTCTGTTGTCACAGGACAGACTGGAGCTGGAAAGTCCATTATTCTGGGGGCGTTAAACCTGGCGCTTGGTGCCAAGGCAGACACTAAATCAATCTCTGAAGGAGAGAGGAAGTGCATAATAGAAGCAGAGTTTGATATTAAAGGATATGGTCTGGAGGAGTTTTTTGAGAATAATGACATTGACTACAGCAATAACTGCATAATACGCCGTGAACTTACTGACACAGGCAAATCACGCTCTTTTTTGAATGACACGCCTGTGCTTGTATCTGTACTGAAACAATTAGGAGTAAGGCTTATTGACATACACTCCCAGCACAGCACCCTACTGCTTGAAAACAATACATTCCAGCTTGGCATAGTGGATAGCGTGGCAGGCAATGCCGATGCAATGGAGCGTTACAAGTCACAGTATGAGTACTACCAAAGTGTCTGCCGATCACTTATAGAAAAGAGCGACGATGCTGCAAATGCAAAGAGCAACGCAGACTACATAAAGTTCCAGTATGACCAGCTTAAGGAGTGCAACCTTAGAGAGGGTGAGCAGCAGGAGTTAGAGGGAAGGATAAACACATTAGAGCACGTTTCAGACATAAAAGAGAGCCTTGAACGCTCCATAAACGCACTTGATTCTGATGGAGGCATACTCTCAGCCATGCACACTCTGCAATCTTCGCTTGAGGAGATTGAGGCTTTTGGCAATAGTTTTGAGGAACTGCTGCACAGGGTTACATCGTGCCAGATAGAGCTTAAGGATATATATGAGGAGATAGAGCGCAAGAACAACGATGTGGAGATGGACCCATCTGAACTGGAAGCCATGCAGGAACGAATGAGCCTTATCTACACACTGTTGCAAAAGCACAAGGTACGCACCGTGGAGGAGCTTATTGAGATACGTGACTCTCTGGCACTGCAACTTGGACAAATTGACAACTACGATGAGGAGATAGAGGTTCTTACAAAGGAGAAAAGCGCAATTTATGAGGAGCTTACCAAGCTTGCTGCAGAAATATCAAAGAAAAGAGCCTCCGTTACATCTGCCATTGAAAAACAGGTCATGGAGAGTCTTGCAGCACTTGGCATGCCAAACTCGGTGTTCAAGGTGGAAATAACACCAACCGCCGATATAACCCCTACAGGCACAGACGTAGTTCAATTCCTTATATCTTCAAACAAGACCAAACCACAACCTATACAAAACTCAGCATCGGGCGGAGAGATTTCACGTGTAATGCTTAGCCTCAAGGCCATAATAGCCTCAAACAGCAACCTGCCTACGTTGGTGTTTGATGAGATTGACACAGGCGTTTCAGGTATGGTGGCATCACAGATGGGAGCCATACTGAAAAAAATGTCTGTGGGGATGCAGGTTATATGCATAACCCACCTGCCACAGGTTGCAGCTAAGGGAGAATATCATTACAAGGTGTTTAAAAATGAGAACACCAACCCAGTGCAAACATACGTCACACTTCTTGACGCAGATGAAAGGGTTGGTGAGATAGCTGCAATGCTCAGCGGTGAAGGAATCACAGAGGCCGCAATTAACAACGCTAAAGAGTTAATCGGCTCACACTAACTGTCTATTATCAACTGTCAATTGTCAACTGTCAACTGTCAACTGTCAACTGTCAACTGTCAACTGTCAACTGTCAACTGACTAGTACTGTTCCTGCTCATTAGGGAAGTCACGGCTCTTGACATCACTGACGTAATGCTTTACCGCATCCGTTATAACATCACCTATGTTAGCGTATCTACGTAGGAATCTTGGTGAGAAGCCCTGTGTTATACCTGTCATATCATGGAACACAAGCACCTGGCCGTCAACGCCGCCACCTGCGCCTATTCCTATCACAGGTATCCTAAGCTCTTTTGCAACCTTTTCTGCTAATGCAGCAGGGATTTTCTCAAGAACTATGGCATAGCAACCTGCATCCTCAAGCAATTTGGCATCGCTGAGCAGTTTCTCAGCCTCCGCCTCCTCTTTTGCCCTCACATTGTATGTACCGTACTTGTTTATTGACTGAGGCATCAAGCCCAAATGCCCCATAACAGGAATGCCAGCGGCTATAATTTTTCTAATATCTTCAATAACCTCAAGTCCGCCCTCTATCTTTAGAGAGTCAGCTCCTGTCTCTTTCATAATTTTAATAGCTGCCTCAAGACTCATCTTAGGATTACCGGAGCATGTGCCAAACGGCATATCCACTACCACAAGAGCACGCTTTGCAGCCTTAGCCACACCCTTGGCAAGAAATATCATTTCTTCAAGAGTTATTGGCAAGGTGGTGACATTACCGCATACCACATTAGATGCTGAATCACCAACAAGAATAACATCACAGCCAGCCCCGTCAACAAGGGTTGCAATTGAATAGTCGTATGATGTTAACATACTGATTTTCTCACCTCTCATCTTCATTTCAAGCAAACGGTGAGTTGTTACTTTACGCTGATCTTCACTTTGATGTACTGACATGATAATTATTATAAGTTTATAAGTTATATATCTGAGTTATACGCCCTTAATGGTACGTCTGTGCAATATGAAATACTCAAACACTATACTACCCTTGTAGGCGGACGGAATTGACTTTGCAATAGACACCTCCAGATTAGCTTTACGTTTAGCCTTGAAACGTGATTTCATCTTAATAAAATCCCATCTGGCACGCCTGACTGCACCGGCATTTGCATAATCACCTTTGAAAAGAAATACAAGAGCCGCCAGATAATCCATAAAAAAACGTATTATAGCTATAGGTATAAGATGTTTGGGTTTTAGATTCTTATACAGCATAAGAAGATTGTTGCGGAAGTTAAGGTATGTTTTCTGCGGGTTATCATAACTGAGCGTGCCTCCACCCAGATGATATACCACACTGCTTGGCACCACTCCAACCTTACGTCCGCGGGCGTTAAAACGGAAACAGAGGTCTATCTCTTCCTGATGTGCAAAAAAATCTGCGTCAAAGCCACCGTAGTCTATGAAATCATTGCGTCTTACAAGCATACACGCCCCCGATGCCCAGAACACATACTTTTCAGTGTCATACTGCCCGAAGTCTGTCTCTGTGTAATCCATTATCCTTCCACGGCAAAACGGATAGCCAAGCACATCTATAAGCCCGCCTGCCGCTCCGGCCTTCTCAAAACGGCTACGGTCTGTAAGCTGCAAAATCTTAGGCTGGCACGCCGCCACTTTGGAATTAGTATCCATATATTTTACAAGAGGCTCTAAAAAGCCGTCTGTAACCTCCACATCGCTGTTAAGAATAAGAACAAACTCTGTAGATGCACGTTTAATGGCTATATTGTAGCCCTCGGCAAAACCATAGTTCTTTTGAAAACTATATATCTCCACATCAGGCCAAGACTCCTTTAGATACTCAACACTGCCATCAGACGATGCGTTATCCGCCACAATGACCTGAGCCATATCCTTGGAGACAGACTTAAACAAAACAGGCAGAAACTTCTCAAGGTAGCCTCTGCCATTATAATTTAGTATTATGATTGAAACCCGTACCACCCCACACGTTAGTTGTCAGCCGCAAGACTCTCAAAGTATTTGGCCTCAGCATCCATAAGGTAATCCAGGTTGTCTGCCGTAATAGATGTAACCTCATCTTTGGCAGCCTCAGCCAAGAATTTCTTTTTGAACTCATCGGGGTCAATCACACACTTGTCATCAAGTATGTACATGATGTCAAGAAAGTACTGAATGTCATCATCAGTGAACATCTGCTTAGCCTCATCAGGCAGATTAACCTGAATGAATTTTATGGCATCATCATCGTCGTATGCATCAAGCACCTTATCAATATCCATAGTCTTAATAATATGTGGCCACTAAAGTAGTCAATTTTACTGAAACAGCACTAATTTTCCAGAAATAAATTTGTTATCTCTTAATGAAACGCTTAACATTGGCGCCATCTGTTACAATATAGATACCAGATGTAAGATTTGAAACATCTATGGTCTCAATTGTCTGTTCCATCTTAACTTGTTTCACAACCTGACCTGTAAGGTTCATTATGGTAATACTCTCCTTAGGCAGGTAAGATGACGTAATGGTAAGTTTCTCATCAGCCGGGCTTGGGAACACGCTAAATTCTGCATTGGCAGCCAAGGTCTCAACATCAACAGCACAGTTGTCAAAATCACCCTCTGTAGTGCCAAGTATAACATTACCGCAAATATAAGCAACACCCTCCAAGCACTTAGAAGAAGATGTAACCTTAAAAGAACCTGTTACTGATATATCAGGTGCGGTTGCATTACCCTTTCCGTTCTCTACCAGAAGCTCCTTGATTGTCACATTGCCAGATATTACAGGACGCACATCACCGTTATCAGGTATCACAACCTTGGAGTTTGCAGTTGGAGTCATACCCTGCTCCCAGTTACCGCAATCAGTCCAGTCAGTGGTGCCCATCTTACCAGTCCATACGCTTGCACGTGTATCAGCCTTATCATTCATAGTGTTTGTAACCGTGGCAGGAGCCTCATACGATGCTCTCACCCAGCACTTCTGACCTATGTTCTCTGCAGAATTGTTCCAAACTTTCATTGCCACCCAACCAGAAACCGCAGGAGTGTAGTTTACAGTGACATCGGAGGTGCCGTTTGCCTTTGCAAGCAGGTTTCCGTCAAGGTCATAAAGCGCCAGAGTAATGTCATTACCATTGTTTGCAGGGTGCATTATAGCAGTTATTTTCTTCCCCGATGCGGCATAAATCTTACCCACAAGACGCTGAGCGCAAGACTTGGCAGGCAACTGACCTCCCTGGCCCAGAGATTTGCAGTGACTGTCACCCAAGTCATCAGCCATCTCCCACTCCTGAACAGTGGTATGACTGCGGTACGGAGTGTAGCCACCGGCACCTTCCGGCGCCCATACGGCAATACCCTTACCTTCGCCATCTACAGGATGAACCCAAAGTTCCACCCAACCGTCATCATTTACAACAGGATTACCTCCTGCATTACCCGTATAATCCTTAAGCTTGACATTTTTTCCTATATCTGTAGGAACACATTTATTATGCCAATTGTTGCTACCATCATCTGTAATGGCTATAAGCGCTCTGCCTGAACGTTCAATAATAAGCAAGTCCTCATCCTGGTAGCGCACCTTATAGTCCCCCCACTTGTAGTTCAAGTTCTGGTGGCACCATATAAGATTAACCAACGCATTACGTACAGGAAGTTCTGTCTTATTTGCAGGATGATGAGTCCAACGGTTGGAGTTGTTAAGATTAAACAAATCCTCCATATACACACAGAGGTTACCATCCAATGCTGACAGAATAGCGTAAGCCATAGGCATACGCCAGTTATTTGGATGAACCGGACCGCCCATATCACTGCCCCACTTGTCATCTATATAGTTTCCTTTATCATCAAGCGTAGGACGGAAGTTATCATGGCTGTTTATGTAGTTTGTGGAACGGTGTATCTTATGGCCGTCACCGTAAACGGCGTATCGCATATTCAGCTGACTATTAACCACAGCACCTATATTGCCATATCCGTTGCCGTCAGCAACATCTTTGACTCCTGAGTGAAGAGGAACATCAAACGCACCCATAAGGAACTCACTGCCACCATTTGCATATTGCACAGCTGCGGTGTAACCGTCTATTTGGTCTTTACCTCCTATAAACTCACCTATGTTGAACATATCCTCGCCGCCGTTGCACCAGTCAGACATTCCGTACTTCAAGTTCCAGCTTATATCCTGCTGAACCCATTCAGGGAAGTGCTTTACAGCATCCCAGCGGAATCCGTCCACTCCAGTCTGTTTTTTCAGCCACTTAGCCCAGTCTCTGGCATTATTCAGCATATAATTCTTACCCTGCGCAGGGTTATATGTGGCATTTGAACTTTGACCGTATGCACCTTCATAGAAACAGTTGTCAGGGCCCCACCATGCAGAGCACCAATCTCCGTCATTGCAATTATGACCCTCATTGGGGTGGAAATTCTCCCAGTTCTTAGGCCAGCGTCCTTTACGGCTCAGATAATCACTTGCCCCACCATCTTTATATGGAGTCTCATAACATACATAGCGGAAATTTTTCCATTTATCATCCCATGCGGCAGGATCCTGACCACCAGCACCGCCATCTTCGCCACCGGGGTCTGTGGTGTGATTAAGTACAGCATCACATATAACCTCAATACCATTTGCGTGCATAACAGCTATCATACGCAACAAATCATCTTTTGTACCCATACGAGTGGCGTTTGCCGCCGCTCTTTTATCGGTTCTTCCCTTCTGATATTTATCTCCAAGGTCATAGTAATCAAATGGAGCATAGCCCACAGAGTTAGTGCCTGCGTTCTTACAGAAAGGAGGCACCCACACTGTGTTAATGCCTATCTCCTTCAAACGAGGAGCAAGCTCTGTAAGATAGTTTGCGTACGCATCATCAAAGTTCTGGTTATAATAATCCCACCAAAACGCCTGTAGCACAACACGTTTTTTATCATCGCCAGCGTATGATACTGAAACATAGCCAAGTAGCAATAGCAATAGCAGTAGAGATTTGAGGCATCTGCCTACGGAGGAGAAAGTTTTCATAGAATATTTTTAAGGTTGTAGCCACAAAGATAACACTTCTGAAAGAAAAATGCAAAAAAAGTCACAGTTTCACGCTGTAGGTACGGTTTTTGTTTGCTCCAGATGCCTCTACAACACCCTTTTTTAGCAGTTCATAAAGATGTTTTTTTACTCCCGATGTGGTAAGCCCTGCATATTCAGCAATATGCACAGTGCGGGAGTTTGGATTATGACGCAAAAAATCCATAATAAGTTCAGACTTACCCTTCTTCCTATTAGCCATGTCATATTTAGGAACCTGTTCAGCCACAATGTCAGATGGCCTTAGCATCATGGTTAAAGTGGTTCTATCGGGGTTTTGAGTAATATTATACTGTGGTATGGAACTAAATTCATTCTCCCATGCGCTCATAAAGCCTGGGATACCAGTTCCCGCACGTTCACCAATTCCAATTAAAGAGAACATCTTCATAACAGTTCCGTTTCGTGGATCAGAAACGCCACCCTCAAGTGCAGTTTCAAGCCCGATGCGCATATCGCCAGGGTTGGCAATGGTTATTGACTCTTCACCCTTTCTAACAACAATTCCCTGCCTGCCATAATAATCTGCATTAACAACAGCATTAAGCAGTGCCTCCCTAACCGCCAAGTGTGTAGGAGTCTCATCAATACGGGTAAGCCCATCAGTTCTAAAAGGAACCTTAAAATCTTCTGTCAGCTTTCTGTACGCCTTAAAATAGAACTCAAATATATTGCCACTCCACTCCCCAGACGACGATACAAAACGGTCATTCCACCTCATAAAACCCATACTGTTTTCTTGATAATCAAGAAAATACATAGGAAACTCTGTGGTAATATCCGGCTCCGTCCCAAACATTAAAAGGCCAGCCATTGTAGGGTGAAATCCCATATCATCAGAGCTAAGTCCCATAGCTCCAATCCTACGCAAAAATAGCTCGTCATCTATATTGTTCCATGCGTGCTTAGGATGAACAGACAAAAAACGGTTCCTGTAGTGACGCAAGCTGTCGGCATCAAAAACAGACGAGTCAAAGCGTTCAATTACACGCATATCCATAGGCTCCAGCGATGCATCCCTATACATGGCTGTAATCTGTTCCTTAGTGCAGTGGAAGTCACCATCGCCGTTACGCCTATAGGTGCCGCTCGCAGGATTCTGCCCCACATACACCGGACGCATGGAGCGTTCCGCCCTTGGAACCTCAATAACAATAATGCTCTTACCATCCACCACCTCCACTCTAACCATTTGATTGGTAAGAATATTGACGCTCACCTTCTGAGTATTGTTTACGCCATTCCAAAAATCCTTAACAATCTTATCAGCATTTTCAACCCCCTTTACGTTCAGAGAACCATCTGAGCGTTCCATTACGCCCAACAGAATAACGCCGCCATCGCTGTTAGCAAAAGCGGAATAGCTCTCCCAAACACTGGCGGGCAAACCTCCCTGTGATAGTTTACACTCCACGCATGCGCTCTCACGCAGCACACCACGGGTCAATAAATCAATATCAAATCTCATAAAGTAACGGTATTTACCTGCAAAGATACAAAATATTTTAATTTATCGTTACTTTATCGTCACTTTTATTTGATTTATCGTCACTTTAGTATCTAACACACTTAACATAGAACCTTTTGAGACACTAACCTAAAGACAAATTAATACACATATCAAAAAAAAACAGTAACTTTACAACTTGATAATATTATAAGTATGACTCCGATACAACAACAGACAGCAGCTAAAGAGTTTGCCCGTTTTTGGCAAGGTAAAGGTTATGAAAAGGGCGAGAGCCAGACATATTGGCTTACCCTGCTCAATCAGGTTTTAGGCATTGAGCATCCGGAACAGTTTATTGTTTTTGAGCAACAGGTGCAACTTGACCACGCCTCATTTGTGGATGCGCGTATTCCTGCTACCAAAGTTATGATTGAACAGAAATCGCTTGGCAAAAACCTTGGAGAAGGCATCAGGCAATCTGACGGCAGCTTTCTCAATCCATTCCAACAGGCCAAACGCTATGCAGACACTCTACCCAATAGCCAGCGACCAAGATGGATTGTAACCTGTAATTTTGCTGAATGGTGGGTGTATGATCTGGAGCATCCTAATGACGAACCTCAGAAAATACTTCTTGCCAATCTGGAAAAAGAATATGACCGACTTCGTTTCCTTGTGGAACAGGGTAATGAGCACATCAAGCAGGAGATGAAAGTATCAGTGGAAGCAGGACGATTGGTTGCACTCATCTACGATGCTCTCCTTAAACAGTATCTCAATCCAGACAAAACAGAAACACTTCGCAGCCTCAATATTCTTTGTGTCCGCCTTGTTTTCTGTCTCTATGCAGAAGACGCACACTTATTCGGCAAGAAAACCGCTTTTCACGATTACTTGGCACAATACCCTGCAAAAGACATCCGCCGTGCGCTCATTGATCTGTTCCAAGTCCTTGATACGCCTATTGACCAAAGAGACCCTTATCTGGACGACACCCTTAAATCCTTTCCGTATGTTAACGGAGGCCTATTTAGCAACGACGTTCATTTGGAAATTCCACAATTTACGGAAGAACTTAAAGAACTCATTCTTGCCAAAGCCTCAGATAACTTTGATTGGAGTGATATAAGCCCAACTATCTTTGGAGCAGTGTTTGAGAGCACACTCAACCCTGACACACGCCGTTCTGGTGGCATGCACTACACTTCCATTGAAAACATACATAAGGTGATAGACCCGCTATTCATGGATAACCTTATGGACGAGTTCGAAGCCATAAAATCCATTCCACAAGAAAAAAAGCAACGGCAACAACTTGATGCCCTCCAAAACAAAATAGCATCACTCACTTTCTTTGATCCCGCATGCGGTAGTGGCAATTTCCTCACTGAAAGTTATATTTCGCTTCGCCGATTAGAAAATAAAATCATAGCCTTGCGTAGCAAAGGACAAACCTTCATAGGAGACTTCATAAATCCTATCAAAGTGGACATCCACCAATTCTATGGGATTGAAATCAATGATTTTGCCGTATCAGTGGCTACCACAGCTCTTTGGATTGCCGAACAACAAATGCTCCAAGAGACAGCAAAACTGGTTCAGTTCAATCTTGAGCCTTTGCCACTCAAAGCATATCACAATATCCACGAAGGCAATGCCCTTCGTATTGAATGGTCAGACGTAATAGCACCCACACGCCTCAATTACATAATGGGTAACCCACCGTTTGTGGGAGCACGCTGGATGAGCAAAGAGCAGAAACAAGATGTGATAAATATTTTTGGGGCTAATTGGACTGGCGTTGGAGATTTAGACTACGTCTGCTGTTGGTACAAAAAAGCTGTTGACATGATGAACGTTAATCCATACATAAAATCAGCCTTAGTAAGTACAAACTCAATAACACAAGGTGGAGCTGTAACCAACCTATGGAAACCACTTTTTGAGCAGTATGGCATTCATTTTAATTTCGCATATCGTACCTTCCGTTGGGATAGCGAAGCAGACATCAAAGCCCACGTTCATTGTGTAATCATTGGATTCTCTTCGATAAAGACCGCAAGCAATAGCCCAAAGAGAATTTACATCTCTGAATTTCAATCTATCTCCGCCACAAATATCAACGGTTATCTAATGGATGCGCCAGATGTGTTTATTGAGAAGCGTATGCATCCAATATCTGAAGTTCCAGAAATATGTTTAGGAGGACAACCAATTGACGATGGTAATTTTATCCTTACGAGAGAAGAGAAAGAAGACTTTATAAAGAAAGAGCCTCAAGCAGAACAATTCTTACGGCCATTTATGATGGGCAAGGATTTTATAGACAGAAAGCCTCGCTTCTGTTTGTGGTTACAAGATGCCAGCCCAGCCTTACTACGTCAATGTCCAACCATTTTAGAACGTGTAAAGAATGTACGTGAGTTCCGATTGAAAAGCAATAGAGGGAGCACTCTAAAAGCAGCAGAAACACCAACCTTGTTTGGAGCTCCTTTTGAGTGTAAAAGCCAATACATCGCCCTGCCTAAAGTCTCATCTGAAAATCGCCGCTACATTCCAATGGACTATTTGTCAGCAAATATAATTCCAGGCGACAAGTTATTCTGTATGCAAGGAGCCACACTCTTCCATTTCGGAATTCTAACCTCAAATGTCCACATGGCATGGATGCGAGCTGTTTGTGGAAGATTAAAATCAGATTATAGTTATTCAAACACAATTGTTTACAACAACTTCCCTTGGCCAGAAGTAACAGTAGAACAAAAGGCCAAGATAGAGCAAACCGCTCAAGCCATTTTGGATGCGCGCACCAAATATCCGGATTGTTCTCTTGCTGATCTATATGATGAGGTAACCATGCCACCTGAATTACTCAAAGCACACCAAGACAATGACCGTGCTGTAATGGCCGCATACGGTTTCTCCACCAGGATATCCGAATCTGAATGTGTTGCAGAACTATTTAAGTTATACCAAAACATACTTGCAAGCCATGAAAAAAATTAAATGCCCAACTTGTGGTCATGAGTTTATAGTGGATAAAACTGATTTCTATAAGAGATTCAGCAATGTGAGGGACCTAAAGTTTACCGAAGATATAAAAAGGCTCCTTGACAAGTTTTTGACGCAATGGGAGATAGAAATAGACATCTCTACAAACCCCGACCCACTTTTTGTTGAAGTTGCTTGCTTTGCTGTTATGCGCCATCAGATTTCACTATCTGAAATCCAAAGGAATTTTCCAATAGGTTTTAATCGAGCCAAATGTCTTATTAATCAATTAGAGGCAGCGCACATAATTGGTCCCGAGTTTAACAACATGTCTGTTCATGAAGTTTATGTGAAGGATGAAAAAGGACTTGAAGAAGCCCTTTTAAGATGTTCAAATTGGGAGCCATCTCCCCTATTGGACGCCGTAAACACTTGTCCAAAATGCAAACATAGAATCTATATAGAGGACATGAGAAATCATCATTAGCTTAGAATATAGTTGCACTGGGGATAATTAGAGGAACCATAAAACCGATCATATCTGCCGTTTCTGAGAATCAGACTGCCACCACAACGAGGGCATCTACCAGTGGCAACAGCTTCATCACGGCTTTCTTTGTTGCGGTAAACATTACCAAGATGCTCTTTGCGGTCAGCCTCCGTGGTGGATATCACTTCAAGGAGTTGTCTGTGATAAAAGCCCATTTGCTATGATGACAGAACAATGTCCTGATACTGCTTCCATAACTCCGCATTTCCACCACCTTAGATCTTCCCGTGGACATTTTTGGTTTCCAATACAATGCCGTAACGAGAAATGAAAAGATGATCCACCTAAATTGTATATTTCCCGTGACAAATTAGAAGATCATTGTAAACCCGATAATCTTTGTAAATTTCTCAGGTTTCAGAAAGAGAGAAAGTGCGTCAATAAACGCCAATATGTTATGTTTTTGAGACCAACTCGCCCATTATGAGATTCTTCGCTACGTTTACACTACGCTCAGAATGACGAGAGAGTTATCTCCAAGCCCACCCCTCCACTCTGCACTTCAGAGTTTACGGCATGGACTCATTTTGCAAATTTACAAAAATATTTTATTATCCAATCACATTTGGGTAAAGCCACAAACGTCTTTAAGGAAATTTAGCATTTGAGAGGAGAAGTGCAAAAAAAAACCGCCACAGCTGCGGGTTGCGGTGGCGGGAGAATTGTGGTCAAACAGATGCCAAGCGTGAGAGGCGTGATGTAATCAGGTCTTTGTACATCACCTTAAAATCATCGTTTAGGAAAGAATTATCTATTAGTTCATTCCACTTAGGGAGAGCCTTATTTAGACCATCTACCAAACGCCGTACAACGTTTTCCTCAATACCCATTGTTTTAGCAGCTCTCAAAAAATCATCCAGGCGTAGCTTACTCTTGCGGCTGTTTATAGGAAGTGCCATTTCTTCTTTGTCGCCGGGATTGGCAATAGATACGTTTAGTAAATCGTATGCCGGGGTTAGCTGATAATTACTATTGGGACGGTAAAGAGAAAAATTCTTCTGATGCATATCATTGTTTCCTGTAACAAAACAGAAAAGCAGCACCTGCATATAGTTTGTAAGGTCAAGTTTTGGAGTCCCACTATATTGGACTATTGTTTTTGCTATCTGTTCGTATGAGCCTTTATACTTGTACTCCGTAGGATGTAGCGTGAGTTGGCACAAATCCTCCATATCAACCTTTTCGCCATCTTTTGTACGGTCAATTCGTTTGGTAATATAACCTAACCTTCCGTCTGCCAAACGGATAAGGCTGTGAGGTACAACACTTATCCTTGCCACTTCCGCCAGATGCATAGTCAAATCCTCGTTTTCTGGCAGCTGCGGATACTCATCTGTCTGAGGCTTGAATATATAGTCACCCCAGAGTCCGACTATTGTCAAACGGCTACTACCTTTATGCTTAGTCAAGTTGAGAGACAATTTAGGTTGGACACCTGTAAGAGATGTTTGAGACTTAATAACCTGCGCCGCCAACTGGTCAAGTTCATCGTGTTTGTATTCCAGCAAAGGTGCATTTCTTGAACCAAACATTTTTAAAGCACAACGTGGATGAAAGTCTTTCTGACCTTCTTCTAACTCTTTATAACAGTACAGACATCTACACATCACAATTCCTCCCCTAAATTATGTTTGGGTATCACACTAACAGAACCTATACACTCCTTACAGCAAAGTAGAAGCAGCGACATACGATCAAGGACACTGATATCTGTATTACGGATAGCCACATCAAGCAGCCAGCCTTCTGGTATCAGGCCGTCAAAAAAAGGGAACAAAACAGGGCTTACAAAAGCCTCTGTCTGCAACGGGAGTGTCAGGCTTATAGGGTGGGCATCATTACGTTTTAAATACTCCTTATCATAGCAGAAACGATACTCACCACCATCCTCCGTAAGGACGCCTGCAAAAACATCCTTTCTGTATATATCAGCTTGTCTCATAACCTTTTAGTGGCAGTAAGCTCATAATTAAACATATCAAGTAACTGGTTCACCTTGTCCATCCTGAGTGAAGCCTTTCCTTGCTCCAGACTACGAACAAAGCACAACCCCACTCCAGACTTCATGGCAAGCTCTTCTTGCGTAAGACCATATTCCCTACGCAAAGCCTTAACTGTAGCTGATAAATTCGTTTTTGACATAAAACTATATTATTTCGCATACAAAAATACAACAAATTTGGTATTTTATATCATTTATAATATAAAATTCACAAAAATACAATATTTTATATGCGATATAATATACTCTCTGCCACAGCTGCGGTTTGCGGTGGCGGATTATTTACTGATAAGCTTGCGGAAAAAGATATTTGGGATGGCAACGCCAAGCGATATGCTGAGTATTATGAGTGTGGATTGGACAGCATTGTAGGCTGCAACCGTAACTTCACCCACCACGCCGTGCAGGGTGAACATTCCAAAAATTGCTCTATACATAAGCACTCCTGGTACCATAGGAATAACGCTTGGAACGCTGAGGCACTGATGCGGTGTCTTCAGCCTGCGTACCGCAAGACAGAATATCATACTCACAAGTGCGGAACCTGCAAAAGAGCCTATCATAGGACCAAGGTCAAGACCCATATTACCACTGCTTGCCCCAAGACTCACAATATTACGGGTACATATAGCAACTACACCACCAAGTGCAATAATCCAGAGCAGATAACGCGGCACATTGAATATCATGGAGAACCCCACCGCCGATACAGCCGCAGCAGCCATATATGCCCAATATCTGTGATGCGGAACTATTGACAACCCGTAAACAAACTCATCAATAGCACAAATCTGAATGGACAAGCCAATGCCAAACGCCATAGCCATTAGAATAAGAAAAGACCTCATGGCACGTGTCATACCCACTTGTGTATAACCCGCCAGCATATCACTCACAAAATTCATAATATGCACACCAGGCACAATAAAGAGCGCACATGCCATTAGAGCGTGTGACGGTGTTTCAGATTTGAGCAACGGGAATAGAGAGTAAGCGTCAACAAGGCTAAAAAGCCATGCCACCAAAGTAGCCACGAATGTAGATACGCCCACGTTGAGATAGTCATTGAATTTATGTTTTGTAAGATATGACTTCAGAAACAAACCCACCATAGCACTAATTGAAGCGTACACAAAAGCGGTAGCATCGCCGCCAAACTGGACACAAAAACCACCGCAGGCAAGCCCTCCGCCTACCGCCACCTGCCACTCTTTATAGTTACGTTTACTACGATACGCATCATTCAGTTCACGTTCGTAATCATTTACCGTAAGTCCCCCTTCAGAAGCTTTGCGGGTAAGGTTGCTAATGTCTTTAATCACCTCAAGGTTGACACCATGCTTGTTAACTCTCTTGAACTTAGTGATAGTCTCCCCATCATGCACCACTGATACCATAACCATATTATAAACCACATACAAATCAAGCGAATCTGACGGCAGCAGCAGGAACTCTGACAGTCTGTTCAGGTTTCTTGTTGTACGGCTTGTATCAGCCCCACACTCCATAAGTATAAGGCCTGTGCGCAACAAAACGTTAATTTTCTTATTTATATCCATAACGCTGCAAAGTTACACTATATACCAGCTTTCTGCAAAACAAAACCATTCAATATCCTATAATTTTATTTGCATAATGCCAAACAACTCAAAACTTTCATTATCTTTGCACTTTGATTTGAAAGCTTATGCGTAAAACTGTTATATCACTTATTTTAGTGTGTTTAGGCGTTGTGTGCTACGCTCAGCAGAGCACACTGCTGAACGAGGATGCTTTTCTTGATAACCTTAACTCCCTTCGCACAGACGGATGTATGTGCGGAATGGAGGATATTAACGGCATGTTGCCGCTACGCTGGGACAAGCGCCTGGCGGAGATTGCACTTGAATATGCTGAAAGCCTTAGGAGCAGCAACTCCAGTGATGATGACGCATACCTTTTCATAAGCCACATAGGCGCAGACGGCAGCACACTTACCACACGTCTTGACAGTGCCGGCTACGAGTACAGAGATGCAAAAGAGAACATTGCCTACATCAAGGGCAATGAAGACATGGTTATAGACTACTGGCTTAACAACCCCACTGCCTGCAAAACCATTATGGATAGAAAAATGACCTCAGTAGGAGTGGCCAGATCAGACAACTTTTGGGTTATGATAGTGGCACAGCCAAAAATTACATTAAAGAGACTTAGAGACGCAAAAAAGAGTGAGCAGCCAGACACAGACTCCCCAACTCCCTAACACCTAAACTCCTTAACTCCTAAACTCCTAAACTCCTTAACTCCTAAACTAAAAACTCTTAATCAATAAAACTTACAACAATGATGACAATTGACAAATTTAACTTTGCCGGCAAGAAGGCAATTGTGAGAGTGGACTTCAACGTGCCACTTGATGAGAACGGAAAGATTACTGATGACACACGTATCCGTGGCGCCCTGCCTACACTTAAGAAAATTTTGGCAGACGGCGGTGCGCTCATTATCATGTCACACATGGGCAAGCCAAAAGGCAAGGTAAACGCAAAATACTCACTTAGCCAAGTAGTTGACGCTGTTTCTGAGAAACTTGGCGTGAAGGTTCAGTTTGCTCCAGACTGCGCCAAGGCATCTGATGCAGCTGCAGCTCTCAAGCCAGGCGAAGTTCTTCTTCTTGAGAACCTCCGTTTCTACGGTGAGGAGGAAGGCAAGCCAGTTGGCATTGACAAAGAGGATCCAGCTTACGAGGCAGCTAAGAAAGAGATGAAGGGCAAACAGAAAGAGTTTGCAAAGACTCTTGCATCATACGCAGACTGCTATGTAAATGACGCATTTGGTACAGCACACCGCAAACACGCTTCCACAGCTGTTATTGCTGACTACTTTGACGCTGACAACAAGATGCTCGGCTACCTGATGGAGAAAGAGGTTAACGCTATTGACAACGTACTTAAGAACGCCAAGCACCCATTCACAGCTATCATCGGTGGTTCTAAGGTAAGCTCTAAGCTTGCTGTTATCAAGAACCTGCTTGACAAGGTTGATAACCTTATCATTGGTGGTGGTATGGGCTTCACATTCATTAAGGCTCAGGGCGGTAAGATTGGTGATTCTCTTCATGAGGATGATCTTATGCCAGAGGCACTTAATGTTATTGCAGCCGCTAAGGAGAAGGGTGTAAACCTCAGCCTCTCTGTTGCTACTGTAGCTGGAGACAAGTTTGCCAATGACGCCAACCGCCAGACTGTTGACATCTACAACATTCCTGACGGATGGGAAGGCATGGACGCTTCTGATGAGTCACTTGCAAACTGGAAAGAGATTATCATGAAGTCTAAGACTATTCTTTGGAACGGTCCTGTAGGCGTATTTGAGTTTGAGAACTTTGCTCACGGAACTGGTGAGATAGCTAAGTACGTAGCAGAGGCTACCCAGAAGAACGGTGCTTACTCACTTGTAGGTGGTGGTGACTCTGTTGCTGCTGTTAACAAGTTCGGCCTTGCTGACAAGGTTTCTTACGTATCTACCGGTGGTGGTGCAATGCTTGAGGCTATTGAGGGCAAGACTCTCCCAGGTGTAGCAGCCATCAAGGGTGAATAAATTACAGTTTCCCTCTCTAAATAAAATCCCCGATGCTCAGTCTTGAACATCGGGGATTTTTTAACTACAGTTATTTAATTACTGCTCAACCCACTTAACCTGCTGTTTGCACTTAGGGCACTTCTCTGGAGGGTTCTCGCCCTCATAAACATAGCCACAGATTGGGCATTTATACTTCTTTTCCATAATTAAGATTTTAGATGGTTAATATTAGTAGTTCTCCGCATGGATTTCAAAATAAGCCTGTGGATGTGCGCATACAGGGCATATTTCAGGAGCCTGCGTGCCTACCATTATGTGACCGCAGTTGCGGCACTCCCAAACCTTAACCTCACACTTTTCAAACACCTTGGCTGTCTCCACATTCTTAAGCAGGGCGCGGTAACGCTCCTCATGTTTCTTTTCTACAGCGGCCACAAGGCGGAACTTGGCAGCAAGTTCAGGGAATCCCTCCTCCTCGGCTGTTTTTGCAAATCCCTCATACATATCGGTCCACTCGTAGTTTTCACCATCAGCGGCGGCTGCAAGATTCTCAGCAGTATTTCCTATGCCGCAGAGTTCCTTAAACCACATCTTAGCGTGTTCCTTCTCATTATCAGCTGTCTTTAGAAACAAGGCTGCAATCTGTTCAAATCCCTCTTTCTTAGCCTTTGAAGCAAAGTAAGTGTACTTGTTTCTTGCTTGTGACTCGCCAGCAAATGCGGCTTCCAAATTTTTCTCAGTCTGTGTTCCTGAATACTTTGTTTTCATAATTAATAAAATTGAATAAATGAATTATGCAAATATATGGGAACAAAACCACATTTACAATAGGCAAAATGTTTATTTTTCTTAAAAAAACTCAATTATTGTAATTTTCTGAGCGTAATAACCGTAATCTCCTGTGGCACGCCTATACGCATAGGCAGAGTGCAGCCAAGACCTGTATTGATGTACAAATACTGGTCACCATCTGCGTACAATCCTTCTACATCCCTGAATGTCCACGATGCAGGAGTCCAGCCAAACAGTTTGAGCTGTGCAGCGTGAGTATGCCCGCTCAGCGTTAAAGGTATGTCACACTTACCGGCAACTTCTGCACGCCAGTGCGTAGGGTCATGTGAAAGTAGCACACAGAAGCCATTCGCATCCTTCATTGCGGCCTTTAAGTCACCACGTTTAACGGGGCTGATACCATTGGCGGCACTGCTCTCATTCATAACCCCTACAATAAAGATACTGTCAGCGCCACGTTTTATCATCATGTTTTCATTATTGAGCAACCGCCAGCCAAGCCCCCTCTGTTCCTCTATCAGCCACTGAACCAAAGAGTCTCGCCTTGATTCTGTAATAGTTCTGTCATACGGATCAAAGTCATGGTTACCAAGCACACTAACCACCCCGTCCTTAGCCTTTATACTACTAAGTGCTTTAGCAAACGGAGCAATCTCGCTTGCGGTGAAAGACACTAAATCTCCTGTGAAGCACACAAGGTCAGCATCGGTGGAGTTAATCTCATCCACTATACGCTGAAGCTTATCCTCATGCCCAATGAATGATGCCAGATGGAAATCACTGATATGCACAATCTTGTATCCGTCAAACGAGGCAGGCAGCGTTTCAAAGCCAAGCTCCACAGGCTCCACATCCATCTTCCATCTGCCGTATGTATTCCCGTAATAGTAAAAGCATAATACAAGCACAGCAAGACAAAGCGCACACCAGCCAAAAGGCGCATACTGCACGTGTCCTCCAAAAAGTTTACAGCATATCCATGCAATAAAATATATGATATGTGGAATAAGAGCCACCAAAAACATCATAACAGAAAGAAGCATTATTGAAAACTTTGTCATATCAATATTACATATAATGGTTTACGCGGCAAATTTAGATAAAATTTTTCTACCTTTGCAACCTATTTGATTAATAAACAAATACAATACATATAATGAACATGAAACAGGCAAAACTGAAAGCATGGCTGCTTATTGCATTAATTGCAGTTTGCGGCACAGTGTGCACAACGTCCTGCTCTTCCTCAAATAATGCTCCTAAAGGAAACAACGTATCAGCCATAGCTGACAAAATATGGGACTTTAGCCAAACACACCCTGACGGATTTACAATAGACGCCCGCACCCTGACAGAACCCAGTGAAGGCATTGCGGTAAGCTACGCCGCCACCCAGAACAGCCACGCACGTGAACAGCTTGACAAAGTGGTGGAGCACGCATTACAACATGACGGATATGTGGGCGGTTGGTATAACAGTGAAAACAATCTCTATTATTTTGACAGTTCAAAACTATTTCCGGAGAACTCACTAAAAGAGGCTCTTCAATTTGGCAGCGACAATGGTCAGCACAGTTTATTTATCATATCGCTGTACACCGATGTCCCGCTTGACGGCAAGATAGCAGAAATATCAAAACGAGGGACACTGCTTGTAGGTACCACGGGGGACTACCGACCTCTGACATACTGTGAGCCATCAGGAGATTACTGGGGGTTTGGAATTGACTTGGCAAGTGAAATTGCCAAAACAATTGGCGTAAACATTAAGTTTGTAAAAACATCATGGCCCACACTCTCAACCGATGTGATGTCAGACCCGCAACTGTTTGACTTTGCCATTGGTGGCATAACAATCACAGAAGACAGGCGCAAGACCATGCAAATGAGTAGCGGATACCTTGCAAACGGCAAAACAATACTTTGCCGCTCCAGTGAGAAAGACAAATATAAATCATTGTCAGACATTGACAAACCAGAGGTGCGCGTAATGGTAAACCCAGGAGGATTAAATGAGAAATTTGCAAAACAAAATCTCACAAACGCCACCATAATGGTTCATCAGAAGAATGAAGAGATTCCATCACTAATAGCCGAAGGAGCTGCGGATGTCATGATAACGGAGATAACAGAAGCTCCATATTACGTAACATCTGACAGCCGTCTGGCGGCACCACTATTGAACACGCCGTTCACAAACGGAGAGATCGGAGTCTTGATGAGGAACGGCCAGGAAGACTTGCTTCAACTGGTGAATGCGGTTATAAAGCGAATGAAAGAAGACGGTTCACTGCGTCTGCTCTATGAAAAATACGGGCTCGTATATACATATTAAGAATTTTGTCAAAATGCCAGTAATAGAACTAAAAAACATACACAAAACCTACCATGCAGGGACTCCGCTTCACGTATTAAAAGGCATTAACCTTACCATTAACAGCGGTGAGTTTATGTCTATAATGGGCGCATCGGGGTCTGGCAAGTCAACCCTCCTTAATATTTTAGGGATACTTGACAACTACGATGAAGGAGAATATTATCTTGATGGAGAGCTTATCCGTAACCTGTCAGAGACCCAATCTGCAAAACTTAGAAATCTTAAAATAGGATTTGTGTTCCAGTCATTCAACCTGCTTAACTTTAAGACCGCACAGGAGAATGTGGCATTGCCACTGTACTACCGTGGCGTAAAACGCAGTGAGAGAAACCGGATAGCACTTGAATATCTTGATATGATGGGGCTAAAAGATTGGGCAGACCACATGCCAAACGAGATGTCTGGCGGACAGAAGCAGCGTGTAGCAATAGCCAGAGCCCTTATATCCAAGCCCAAAATCATTCTTGCCGATGAGCCTACAGGAGCTCTTGATAGCAAAACATCAAAAGATGTGATGGTGCTTCTGCGTGATTTGAGCCGCAGTGAAAAGGTTACAATGATTATAGTCACCCATGATCCTGCCGTAGCAGAGCAGACTGACAGAGTTATACGCATAAAGGACGGATTAATTGAGAATTAATGGAGCTTTTAAATGAAATATTCAGTGCCCTGAAGGCCAACAAGCTTCGTACCGCACTCACAGGCTTTGCCATAGTGTGGGGAATTTTTATGCTTATAATTCTGCTCTCAGCTGGCAACGGCCTTCAAAACGGCATGTCAAGCAACTTTTTCTACATGGCAAAAAACACCATAGCCCTCTACCCTGGCACCACCACCCTGCCATACGGAGGATTCCAGAAAGGCAGAGCACTTAAATTCAGCCCGTCTGACGTTGACTTTATAGAGGAGGAGCTTAATAAAATGGCTGACATTCTGCAATTCACACCCATTTACAACGCTTGGAATGACACCATTGTGCACGGAAAAGAGTTTGCGACATGCACGCTGTCAGGAGTAAGGCCCGGATATGAGGTGATGCGCAGCCTCAGCATATCAGACGGCAGATTCCTTAACCAAGCCGACGAGGTTCAGCGTAACAAAGTTATTCTTCTTCATACAAAGACAGCCGATGTCCTTTTTGGAGATAAAAAGGCTGTTGGCAGCTTTGTGAACGTTAACGGCCTGCCGTTTAAGGTTGTAGGCGTATATACAGAAAAAAGTGAGTCCTGGAGGCCGAGTGTCTATATACCATTTGCCACATCGCAAGTGATATACAACCCTAAGGGAGACATTACAGACATATCATTTTCTGTGGGAGACATAACCACAAAGGAGCAGAGTGACGAATTTGCAAAAAAGATACGCACCATGCTTGCACACCGCCTTAACTTTGACCCAAACGATGAAGAGGCAGTGTGGATACGTGACAGTGTGGCTAACGCCATGCAGTCAGAAGCCATATTTGCAGGCATATCATTCTTTATATGGATTATAGGCATAGGCACATTGGTGGCTGGCATTGTGGGCGTGGGCAATATAATGCTTATCACAGTAAAGGAGCGCACAAAGGAGTTTGGCATAAGAAAGGCGCTGGGCGCATCGCCGTACTCAATATTAAAGTCTGTCATACTTGAATCATTGATAATTACTATAACATTTGGATATATAGGGCTGTTTTTAGGCATATTGGTGAGTGAGGGAGTGGCTAAGGTTTTGGAAATGATGCCAAAGAAAGAGGGTCCCACAATGTTTATGAATCCTACCGTAGATCTGCCTATAGCCCTTGCGGCACTTGCCATTTTGGTTATAGCAGGCACACTTGCCGGATACATTCCTGCACGCAAGGCGGTAAACATCAAACCAATAGAGGCATTACAGGCAAAATAATGTTTGATATAGACAGCATACAGGAGATTTGGGCTACAATAACACGTAATAAGACACGCAGCGTGTTCACAGCTTTTGGAGTATTCTGGGGCATGGTAATGCTCATGGTACTGCTTGGCTGTGGCTTGGGGCTTGAGCGCAGTATGCTTGAAAAATGGGGCGACACATCCACCAATGCCGCATTCTTTTTTCAAGGCACCACATCAAAGCCCTACAAAGGATTTAAGAAAGGGCGCAAAGTTCAGTTTAAGATGAACGACATAGACGCCCTACGTCAAAAATTCCGCGAGATAGAACGATGCTCGCCCATTGTGTGGTCATCAGCGCAGAAAGTTCTGTATCTTGACAAATCAACCAGCGGCGTTAACATGATGGGGCTTTCAAGTGACTACAACAGCATAAACCCTTGCAAACTTATAGAAGGGCGTTTTCTCAATAACATAGATGAAGTTCAGAGCCGCAAGGTGTGTATGATAGGAACAAAAGTTAAAAATGACCTGTACGGAGCCAGCAACGCCACAGGCACCATTATATGGATAAACGGTGCCGCATACACAGTCATAGGCGTTATGGAGAAGATGGCAGACATAAACCTGTTTGGCAGTCCGGAGGAATCTATCTATGTACCCTACACCACTCTGGCGCAAACATCAAACAAGGGTAACAAAATAGACTGCATATCTCTGGCGGCACGCAAAGATGTAAACATAGCAGACTTTCAAAATGAAGTAGCAGCATACCTGAAGGAGATTCACAGTGTTGACCCCGATGATGAGCAAGGCATAGGTATGTTCAACACCAAGCAGTTTTTTGACCTGTTCAGTATGCTATTTCTTGGAATAAGAATCCTTATATGGATTGTAGGGTTAGGAACGCTAACCGCAGGTATGGTTGGCATTAGCAATATTATGCTGGTTACTGTAAAGGAGCGCACACAGGAGATAGGCGTGCGAAGAGCGCTCGGAGCCTCACCTTATGTTATAATTCGCCAAATAATGAGCGAAAGTCTGGTACTTGCACTCATCGCAGGGTTGATAGGACTTATGACCGGTGTGGTTATATCTGCCGTAGCAGATCATTTCCTTAGTTCAGCGCCAAGTGAGGACAGTTTTATTGATGGGCTGTACGTCCCGTTTGACATAGCCGTATCAGTTCTTATAATACTTGTGGTGAGCGGTCTGCTCTCAGGTCTTATGCCAGCATACAGGGCTATAAAGATTAAAGCGATAGACGCACTGAGAGACGAATGATATTTGACAGTTGACAATTGACAGTTGACAGTTATAATAACTCTCAATTATCAATTATCAATTCAATACGATTAAACGATTAAACGATTCAATAACCATGAAAAAGGCATTACGTATCATTGGCATTGTGCTGCTTGTGGCAGCTGTTGTAGGAACATTTGTGTATCTATGGATGAAATCACGTCCAGAGGAGAAAGTTTTTGAAACCACGCAGGCAGAAATACGCACCATAGAGAAGAACACCCTGGCCACTGGCAAAATACAGCCTCGTGATGAAGTCAAAATCAAGCCACAGATATCAGGTGTCATAGACAAGCTTTATAAAGAAGCTGGTCAAAAAGTACAGCAAGGCGAGCTTATTGCAAAACTCAAAGTCATACCAGACATGAACACCCTGGCCAATGCAGAAGCCTCAATAAAATTAGCCCAGATAAAATTACATAAAGCGCAGACCGACTATGACAGAGAGAAGCAGCTTTATGACAGAAAATTAGTCTCCGATGCTGACATGGAGAACTACGACGTAGCCCTAAACAACGCCAAAGAAGAGTTGCAGCGCGCAAAAAATCTGTATGACATTGCAAAAGAGGGAGCCACCAAAAGTTCTCAGAACACCAGTACCACTTTTGTACGCTCCACAGTATCAGGAACCATACTTGACATCCCTGAAAAAGAAGGAAACTCCGTAGTGCTCACAAACAACTTCAATGAAGGTACCACAATAGCCACTGTTGCAAATATGAATGATATGCTTTTTGTAGGCAAGATAGATGAGACAGAGGTTGGCAAACTTAACGTGGGGATGCCACTTACAATCCTTATTGGAGCCATTGAGGGTGAGAAATACGAGGCAGTACTTGAGTATATTTCACCTAAAGGAACCGAGGAGAACGGAGCGGTGATGTTTGAGATTAAAGCAGCTGTTAAAATCCCTGACGGAGAGTATCTGAGAGCAGGTTACAGTGCCAATGCCCAAATAACACTCAGCAAGGCGGACAGCATTGTGGCCATTCCTGAGAACACACTTCAGTTTGAAGGCACCACCCCATACGTGGAGGTGCTCACATCAGAGAAACCAGCAGTTTATGAACGTCGCAACGTAACCACCGGCTTGTCAGACGGAATGTACATTGAAATTAAAGAGGGAGTAACGTTAGAGGACAAACTAAAAGTGATTAATTGAAAATTGAAAAATCACGGAAAGGCGAAGCCTTGACGTAAAATTGAGAGTTATTATAACTGTCAAATGTCAACTGTCAAATGTCAACTCATTAAAATCCGGTACTGCGCTTAAGTATTCATGCCTCCCTTTGGCAAAGTCAAGCTTTATGCAGTACAGTTGTTTTGAGTTTGTAAGTATTATATACGGGGCGCGTAGTTTGGTATTGTAGCTCACAGCCTGGAGTAAGACACTGCTATTAATCTCCACATCAGGGGCTTTGAACTCTATGAGTATGGCAGGGACACCAGCCTTATACACCACAGTATCGCATCGGCGTAGTGAACCATTAAGTTTCAAACCTGTCTCCGTTGCTATTGATGTCTGCGGGTAGCCTTTCTCGTTGACCAGCCAGCAACAGAACCACTGACGCACCCCCTCTTCTGGAGTATGCGCCACCCACCTGCCTCTAAAATGGTCAAAAACAAGAGGTCTTCCCGCTTCCGTTTTAGTTTTAATCTCCATTACAATTGAAAAGCACTACAAATTTAGCGAATTATCACATTATTGCAAAAATTTGTTAACACAAACACAATTTTAATTTTAATGCTTTGATAATTACAGCAAAAAAACTAATTTTGCGAGATAATTTTACGATGATGAAATTTAGACTATTACTTCTTTTTGCGCTAACAGTGGCATCAGTCACCGCAATACAGGCGCAAAGAAAACTTACTATTGAAGAGTGTCAGGATCTTGCACTACAGGACAACAATTCAAACAAGATAAATAACGAATTGGTGGCCGCCGCCACAGATATGCGCAAATCAGCGTTTGCCGCATTTTTTCCAAAACTGAGCGCCAATGGCATGTACATGTGGAATCAGAAGAATATTGCGCTGCTGAGAAACCAGCTTGAGACTGGCATGGGTACGTTTAACGCCGCCAACTCTTCATTCACATTCAACCCTGAGAGCATACTGCCAGACATATTCCCCACCACATCATCACTGCTTGCAGATTTCTTAGGCGAGGAATACACAAAACTCCATGACCGCCTTACACTTAACATTCACAATGTTTTTGTGGGGCAGGTAGGCGTTATACAGCCTATTTACGTAGGAGGCCGCCTGCGTGAGGTTTACAACCTTTCAAAGGGAGCTGAGAAGATAGCAAAACTTAAAGCAGACAAAGGTAAGGCCGATGTAATTACAGACGTGAACGAAGCATACTGGCGTGTAGTGGCTGTACAAGAGAAACTCAAACTTGCAACACGGTATGTTGATTTACTCAAGCAGCTTGAATCCAACGTAAGCAACGCCATTGAAGAGGGTGTTGCAACCAAGTCTGACCTGCTCAAGGTTAAGATGAAACTTACTGACGGTGAGATGAAACTTGCACAGGCTGAAGACGGACTGGCACTCTCCAAGATGGCTCTCTGCCAAATCATTGGGCTTGACCTTGACACCGACATTGAACTTGACGCTTCCAAGCTGGAGCAGTTCTCTATAGTAGCTGACACTACTGAGGCATCGCCAGAGGCACCATACCAGCGCTCTGAAATAAAATTGCTTGAAGAGGGTGAGAAAATGGCAAAATCCGTAGCTCGTCTGGCATCGGCAGGCTTACAGCCAAACATTCTGGCGTCAGCAAACTACGTGATTTCAAACCCGAGCTGTTTTGACGGCTTTAACAATAAGTTTGACGGAATGTTCAATGTGGGCGTTGTGGTTAACATCCCTATTGCTCACGTTGACGCCATTTACCGTTACAAATCAGCCAAGCACATTGCCAAGGCCGCACAGCTCAAGCTTGAGGAGTCTGTGGAAATGATACGCTTGCAAATAACCCAGTCAATGCAAAAGGTGAAACAGAGCAACCGCAAGCTAAAGACTGCGCAAATTAACATGGAGCAGGCAGATGAGGTTCTGCGTATGGCGCAGGACGCATACGATGAGGGAATGGCCACATCGGCAGACCTCATGATGGCGGAAACAGGCTGGCAGCAGGCCTACAGTGAGAAGATTGACGCAGCCATAGAACTTAGAATGAACGAGATAACCCTCCAAAAGCATTTAGGAGTCTTATTACAGGATAAAAACAAATAAAATACAGCCATGGAACAACAGAAAAAAGACAGAAGAAACAGTTTGCTAATAGGACTTATAGCCATAGTTGAAGTTGTGGTTATAGTAGCCATTGTAGGCGTTTTTGTTTATCGTCCGGAACCTGAAATCATTGCAGGTGAGGCGGAGGCTTCTGAATACCGTGTGTCAGGAAAAGTTCCTGGACGTATTGAAGAGTTCTATTTTGAGGAGGGCGACATGGTTCGCAAGGGAGACACTCTTGTATCTATCTACAGCCCTGAAGTACAAGCAAAAATGGACCAGGCACAAGCCGCACGTGCCGCTGCAGAGGCCATTCATCAAAAGGCTCTGAACGGAGCACGTAAGGAACAGATAGAGGGTGCATACGAACTTTACCAAAAGGCCAAGACAGGACGTGAGATTTATGAGAAGTCTTTTGAACGTGTACAGCGCCTTTATGAGAAGGGGGTGATCACACTGCAAAAGCGTGATGAGACCGAGGCTCAATATAAGGCTGCACTTGCAACAGAGAAGGCTGCACTTTCACAGTATAACATGGCAAAGAAAGGTGCGCAAGAAGAGGATAAAGAGGCTGCCAAGGCCATGGTTGAGCGTGTAAATGGTATAATTGAGGAAGTTAAGATAGCACAAGGTGAGAAGTATCTTGTATCTCCTATTGACGGTATGGTATCAGGAATATTCCCAAAGCGTGGAGAGCTTGTGGGACAGGGCTCCCCAGTCATGAGTATCCTTGACATTAACGATATTTGGTTCGTGTTCTCCATACGAGAAGATTTACTTGAAGGTTACGGCATAGGTTCAGAGTGGTATGTACAGGTTCCAGCCCTTGGCAAGCGTACATACAAGGTTAGAATCACCCACATAAAGGCAATGGCAAGTTACGCTACTTGGAGAGCCACCAAATCCAATGACCGTTATGACACCCGTACCTTTGAGGTAAAGGCTCGTCCGCTTGAGCCAATAGACGGTTTGCACCCAGGCATGACAGCCGTTATTACAGAACGCCCAACTGAGTACGATCACTACAACAACAGCAGGTCCTACAAAAAGTGAGTACATTCAGCAAGATAAAAGATGTTGCACAGAGAGAGCTGAAAACAATGTTCTCACGCCCTCTTTACCTTATAGCCACAGTGGTTGTGCTGGTGGTATGCAGTTTCTTTTTCCTTAGCATTATGCAGCAAGGTGTACCTGAGCGTATGCCTATTGGCGTAGTGGACCTTGACAAATCCACCACATCACGCAATGTAATACGCCAGCTTAACTCAATGCAGCTTGTAGAGGTTAAAATGGTTTATAACTCTTACGCCGATGCCCGCCAGCAAGTGCAAACAGGAGACATCTATGGTTTCTTACTTATACCGCATGGCTTTTCTGATGACATGTTGTCATTCAAGCGTCCCACACTAAGTTTCTACACCAATAACGCATATACAGTAGGAGCTGGTATGGCATACAAGCAGATGCTGACAATGTGCAACCTTGTATCAGCAGGTTTCCACCTTGCCATTTTGAGTGCAAAAGGCATGACAAATGACATAGCAATGAAAATAGTGCAACCTATAGCAATAGAATCTCACCAGATAGCAAACCCCACAAGTAACTACTCCATCTATCTGCTTGGTACAATGATTCCTGGTGTGCTTGGGCTTATAGTGCTTATGACAACCATATTCTCAATAGGAATTGAGTTGAAAGACCGCACCGCTCCTGAGTGGATGGAAATGTCTGAAGGTTCATTTGCCATAGCTATTATAGGCAAGATGCTGCCATATACAATCCTATACTTTATACTTGGTTTGAGTTGTAATGTGCTTATGTTCCAAATAATGCACTTCCCGATAGCCGGCTCTTACATCAACATCTCCATAGGGCTATTCCTCTTTGTTGCGGTAATGCAGGCAATGGGTATAGTTATAATAGGAGCCGCACCAGTTCTTAGAACAGCACTAAGTGTGGGTGCGCTTTATGGAATGTTAGGCTTCTCTATGTCAGGCTTCACGTTCCCGTCAATGGCAATGTTACCTCCTTTCAGGTCTCTTGCATGGCTCTTCCCTCTACGTCACTATTACATGATATATGTTAACGAGGGGCTACTTGGCGGACCTGAGGTTAACACATTCATACCAATAGCTGCAATGATTGCCTTTTTCATTGGGCCATTCATAGTATCACGCAGGCTTAAATACGCAGCCATCAACCTAAATTACGCCCCAAAATAATGGATATGTTCAAACAAATATGGTTTGAGTTTAGAAGCGCAGTGACGTTTCTATGGCGTGTCTTTTCTGACACCATATACGCCGTATTCCATGACCCAGGCGTTACCATTATATTTGTGGTGGCAGGGCTCGCCTACCCTATTCTATACAATTTCCTCTACTGGAACAACTCGCTTACAGAGGTTCCTATTGCCATAGTTGACATGTCAGGAAGCCCGGCGAGCAACCGTTTTATAAGGGAGGTTGACGCTACACAAGATGTTAAGGTTGAGTACCGCTGCACCTCAATGCTTGAAGCGGAAAGATTACTTAAAGCTCAAAAAGTACACGGAATACTATATTTCCCTCCAGACTATGAAAACTGTTTAGAGACTATGCGTGATGTGGCTCACATATCAGCATACCTTGACATGACAAGTTTCCTTTACATGAAATCTGTGCTCTCAGCAGTTAATATGGTGATGCTCGATGAAACACACAATATCCAGCTTGACCGCTATATGCGTATGGGCATGGACGATGAAATGGCGTGGGCGCTAATACAGAGCGCACAATATGAGGAGGTGAAGCTCTACAATGAATCAGATGGCTATGGGACTTTTCTTATACCTGCAGTGCTTGTGCTAATATTGCATCAGACCCTGCTATTTGGTACTTGTATGTTAATGGGTGCCTACTATGAAGAGCGTAAGCGAGTGTTTAATGAAAACGCACACCATTGGTCACATGCGGTGCTTATAACTTTAGGAATGGCATTCGCATTCTCTACAATATACATTGCTCTGTCAGCAATAGACCTTGTATTAGTGCCCAGAATATTCTCTCTGCCACATATAGGCAGTATGATTGACATTATGCAGTTTACAGTACCATTCCTACTTGCCACATCATTCTTCTCAATATTTGTGGCAGGCTTTATGCGCAACCGTGAAACCGGTATGGTGGTGCTGCTTTCAACATCGCTTATTTTCTTGTTTATCTCTGGTGTGTCATGGCCACAACCATCCATTCCAAAGGCATGGGTGTATCTGTCATATCTTATTCCATCCACATGGGGCATCCATGGTTACATTCACATTAGTTCCATGGGGGCAACCGTTAATGAAACCATTAAAGAGTTCAATGCCTTATGGATTCTTGCAGGAATCTATCTTTTGGCGGCAACCATACAGATGTACATCTTTATTAAGCCAAAAAACAAAAGGCACATTTACCGGAATCCCAGAATTGAACGCTACCTGACAAAAAGTTAATAGGAGGGGTAAAAGTGGCAACCTACACCGACATAGTAAAGCAGATAAGCATTAAGCAGTTTATGCCCATATATGTATTAATGGGCAAGGAGCCCTACTACATAGACAAACTCACAGAACTGCTTGAAGCGTCCATTCTCACAGATGATGAAAAAGTAATGAATGAGACTGTGATATTTGGCAAGGATGCAGTTATGGAGAACATTCTCACAGATGCGCGCCAATATCCTATTATGGCGCCGTATCGTGTCATATTCATAAAGGAGGCGCAGATGCTTGATAAGAAGAAGCTGTCTCTCATAGGCAAATATCTGGAACATCCCGTAAGCAGTACAATAATTGTAGTCACCTATAAGACTGATGTTTTAGACTCAAACAAGAAAGAGAATAAAGAATGGCTCTCCAAAGCGGAAAAATTAGGGGTGGTATTCACATCGGAGAAGATATCCGATTACAAATTACCGCCCATAATAACACAGATGGCAAACAAGGAGGGGCTTGACATTGATGACAAAGCGGTGGCCCTGCTTATTGAGCACGTGGGTTCAGATTTAACACAATTAGAAAGCATTATGAAACAGTTTAGCATAATGCTGCCTACAGGACACCGCTGCATAGACTCCGATGCTATAGAGAAGGTGGTGGGTATATCCAAGAACTACGTTCCATTTGAACTTGCAGATGCAATGTTAAAAAAGAACATACGCAAAGCAAACCTCATAATAGCCCATATCAATGATACAATTCAGAAAATAATAGCGACACTGTTTTCTTATTACTCAAATCTGCTAATCTATCAGTATATGCCGGCCGGCTTATCAGACAAAGAAGTGGCCTCCACTCTTGGAGTACAATCTTTCTTAGTAAAGAATTATAAGGATGCTGCTGCCAAATACAACAAGCGTCAGACATTTAACGCAATAGGAATTTTACGCAAATATGACATCATGAGCAAAGGCGTAAACTGCCCTTCATCTGCAAACACACAAGGGTTGCTGAAGGAGATGGTATATAAAATATTGCATTAGTTTTCGCCATACATTATACACTCAAACATCATACATTAGAATGAGATATTTCTTCATCGGCGTAGCAGGCACTGGGATGAGTGCCATAGCGCAGTACCTTAGCGGCAGAGGCGAACAAGTTTCGGGATCTGACCGCCTTTTTAGCAAAACAGACAAGAGTGAGACACAGCTCCAACTTGAAAGAGCCGGCATAGAGTGCCACTTCCAAGACGGCAGCGGCATAACCCCTGACACAGAAGCTGTTATTGTATCAACTGCTATTGAGGAGAGCAATGTGGAGTATCAGAAGGCAAAGAGTCTGGGCATACCAGTTATCAAGCGCTCAGCCTTGCTTGCTCAAATCTCTGACAGCATAAAGACAATAGCCGTGGGCGGCACATCAGGTAAATCAACCACCACAGCCATGATATTCCACATACTGCAAAAATGCGGCAAGGAGCCGTCGCTCATCACTGGAGCGGGGCTTGCCACACTGCAAAAGCAAGGGCTTATTGGCAACGCCTTTAACGGCAGTGGAGAATGGCTGGTAATAGAGTCAGATGAATCAGACGGCAGCATCGTAGGCTACCATCCTGAAATAGCCCTGTTACTCAATGTGGAGCGTGACCACAAAGAGGAGAGCGAACTTATGGAACTCTTCTCTACGTTCAAATCACATACGAAAAAAGCTTTCATTGTAAACAGCAACTACCCCATTACAATGAGCCTCAGCCAAAATGAAAGTTATAATTTTGGCACTAAAGGCAACCCTGGCATTAAGGGTAGCGGATTTGAGCAGGACGGATTCAGCATAAAATTCAATGTAAACGGTGTGCCTTGCTCCATTAACGCCATTGGTACTCACAATATGGAGAATGCACTTGCCGCCATAGCGGCAGCCGTACAGACAGGCATTACCGTGGAGCAAGCTGTTGAGGCAATAAAAGACTTTAGCGGCATATACCGCCGCGCCTCACTCGTACGTGCAGACCAGGAAAGACATCTCTATGTGGTAGATGACTTTGCTCACAACCCTTCAGAGGTAGCATCGGCCATTAAAGCTTGCCAGAGCATAACAGGCAAAGTAATAGCCTACTTCCAGCCTCACGGATTCGGACCGTTGCGCTTTATGCACAAGGAGCTTGGAGAACTGGTGGCGGCGACTCTGAGACCAAATGACATATTTGTAATTGGCGATGTATATTATGCCGGAGGCACTGTAAATCGTGACATTTCACCAGAAATAGTAAGCCAAGCCATACAATATTTGGGTAAAAACGCTATATTTGCAAAAGACAAAGAGAGTTGCAGGGCTGAAATTCTAAAAAACACACCTGAAAGAGACTGTACCATACTCATTATGGGTGCCAGGGACCCAAAACTAAGTGACTACGCACAAAGTTTTATACTTTGAAAGCATTGCAAGCGATGAAAAGACACTGCATTTCATTCATAGTATTCCTATTTGCGCTCACTACATGGGCGCAGGTAGTATCTGTCAATGAAGTTATAAATCCACATGTGGCAAGCGTGGATGACTATGTGTCAGACATGGCTAAAGTATTTACGCCAGCAGAAGAGGCGCAAGTCAACAAGCTCTGCAAACAAATAGAGAATAAGGCCGATATTCAGATGTTAGTGGTCACTGTGCCGTCAATAGGCGACAGAGACCCATTCCAGTACTCCGTGGATTTATTCCAGCGTATAGGCGTGGGCGGCAAGGAGTCTAACCGTGGTATTCTCATACTGTTATCAGTACAGGAAAAGAAGTGGCAGATACGTACTGGATACGGTGTTGAGGGGCGGTTCACTGATGCCATCTGCTCCCAGATAGGCCGTAACAAGATGGTTCCGGAATTCAAGAAAGGCAATTACTCCAAAGGTCTTACAGATGCAGTTGGATATATTCTAATCCTTGCCACCAGCGATGACGCCATGGCGGAACTTAAAGGAGAGACGGATGCGGCTGAAGCAGCCTTAAAAATGCGCAAAACGCGTGAGAATCTTAACTACTTTTGGATTCTGATAGCGCTCTGGTGTGCCGTGGCGTTTGCCATGTACTACTTTAACAAGCCATCAAAGAAACAGTCAAACAAGCCTGTTACAGACGTTGTGAAAAGCGACAACACCATTCCACTACCATATATTATCAGCAAGGAGGTTGGGAACCATATCTACGTACAGCAAAACCCTAAGGCTGGCAAGGTGGAGTATTGGGACAAAGATTCCATAACAAGAAGCATGATTTACTTTATAGGTCCTGCTATTGCCACTGGTGCCGCCTGTGAGGTTACATTCAGTATGGGAACATTGCTTCCAATGATACTGCTATGCAATACGTGGGTGGCTCTTAACTATATATTTGCCAGAGAGAGGAAACTGAAAAAAACAGAATCCCAATATGAAAAAAAGTTGGTATATGAAGATGGTTTCAGCGGCCCTGCATTTTGGACATCGGCATTGATAGCCCCCTGGGTGACACTTCCAGCCGCCATAGCTGTAATGGCAAAGAAGCGTAAGTACCGTGATGTCATGGCACCATGCCCAAAGTGTGGCGGCAACCTTACTCCTTTACTTGACAATGATATTATAAAGTCAAGACTATCAACACAAGAACAGAAAGAGATGGAGATTGGCAGCCGCAAATTCAAGCTTATGATGTGTGAACATGGCCATGACATAGTGGAAGCCGTTACTGTAAAAGGGACAAAATATCATGTATGTTCACACTGCGGAGCAAGGGCTGGCAAATACCAAGGCTTAATAGTCAAAGAGAAGGCAACCACCTCAAAAAAAGGGCTACAGATAAACACATACCAATGCCTCTGCTGTGGTGAAATGTTTGAGGAGCGTGTAGTTCTTTCAAGGTTAGAGACAGAAGCTGAACGCCAGCGCAGGCTTGAAAGAGAGCGCGAGCGTGAAGAGAATTATAGCTATTCAAACAGCGACAGTAGCAGCAGTAGCGGCAGCTACGGAGGAGGTTCCACAGGAGGAGGCGGAGCAGGAGGCTCATGGTAGCAGACAGCAGATAATGAGATTATGATATTATGAAAAAAGTTAAACTTGCAATATTTACGTTTATGGCAGTTTTGATTGCCATAGCGCTTTATGCACAACACACTGGTGAAATGGGACTATTTTCAAAAAAACAGCCACCTGTATGCGGCGGCTACACATCAAAGAAAGAGGAATGTAAATCTATGGAGAATGAGAAAGGTACAATATCCTCTATCTTTCTCTTCTTTTATGATGAGTACAAAGCACTTAAAATTGAATCTAAAGACGATACCGTAAAGATATACATTTGCTCAGATACAAATGAGTATCTGTACCAGGAGTTTCCATTCCCAGCCACAGACAAAACATTCTCCACTCTAACAAACTTGGTACGTAAAAACGGGCTTCTTAAATATAACGGCTGGGGCGTACATGTTAGCGGTCTGCCACTTACAACAGACTGTACATTTAGCATGAAGTTCACATCGGGGAACTCATATTACATGGAATTTAACGGTGGGCACTCCCCTATGGGATTCTATGAGGACATGCAGAATTTTGTAAAAGATATTAAAGAACTTGTAAACTTTGACGAAGCCAGCAACAAAGATATTCCACCATACGTAAGCCCGTTCTGGGGTACGCATAAGTTTGTGTATGAGGCTGGCGGCAAGAAGCAGACCATAATCTACTCCTCAGACCTTGAAGGGATACATGACAACATAGACCTAAAAACCTACGGAGACTTTTACAGCTACCAGCACATACACTGTAGCGGACACAAGATACACAGTGGGCAGGAACGTTATGACCTTGACATAGAGGAGTATTTTGAAGATTCAGAGCAGAAGCCTTCAACACGAAACAGCACCGCAGCAATCATTTACCAACGTGCAGGCAAACTTGAAATGGAAGTTCTCCAAGTTTGCCCCAGCATAGCCGGCAAAAAAATCATTCTCAAGGAGATAGAGGAAGAATAACTGTCAACTATCAACTGTCAACTGTCAACTGACTTAGTATACCGCCTCACAAATTTTTCTGATATTGTCACTTTCACCCAGTGTGTAGAAGTGAAGACTTGGCACGCCAAACTCCATTAGCTGCTTAGCTTGAATTATGGTCCATTCCACTCCGGCTTCACGAGCCTCTGCGTTACTTTTGCAACTCTTAATTCTATTCACAAGGTCTTGTGGCAAATCGATATTAAAGGTCTGTGGGAGTACGTTTATATCATTTAGAGTGGATATGGGTTTTATACCAGGTACAATAGGAATGTCAATGCCGTTACTACGGCAGAGCTTTACAAAATCAAAATACTTTTGATTATCAAAAAACATCTGTGTTACAGCATACTCTGCGCCCAGACTCACTTTCTCCTTCAGATAAAACAGGTCTGTCTCCATATTCTGCGCCTCAAGGTGCTTTTCCGGGTAGCAAGCCACGCCCATTGAGAAATGAGTAGGCTTAGGAGTTTTAATTGTATCATCAAGATATCTGCCGCTATTCATAGCGTTAATCTGCTGCATCAGGTCTGTGGTGTGGCGGTGTCCGTCCTCTTTGGGCATAAACACACGTGAACCCTTCTGAGGGTCTCCACGTAGCACAAACAGATTGTCAATATCAAGAAAGTCAAGGTCAATGAGCAGATTTTCTGTCTCTTCACGGTTAAGACCGCTACAGATTATATGAGGCACAACGTCTATACCATACTTAAAGTGTATAGCCGCCGCGGTGGCCACCGATGACGGACGCTTACGCACCACTCTACGTTCTATAGTACCGTCAGGTTTTGTCTTATATACCGTATCTGCGGCATGACTTGTTATATTGATGTAGCTTGGATTAAAATCAAGAAGATTATCCACCGCTTTATAGATTGCATCTATGCCCTTGCCCTTTAACGGTGGCAAAAGCTCAAATGTAAAGAGCGGTGATTTTGCGTTTCTTAGTTTTTCTGCTATATTCATATTTATGTTGTATTTAACTGTCAAAAGTATTTTGCGTGATCATTTGAAAAATAAAAGCCACACACAGATGATACTGGCTGCATCATATCAGACTCTGTGAGAGTTATACCGGTATGAGCAGTGACGTTTAGAATCTTGAACAAGCGACGCTTCATGGAGTGTTCAGGAAGGCAGCTGTATCCTATGGCAGGACGTATTCCTTTGTTAAAGCCCCACCACTCTGTACGCATCCTCCTAAACAGCCACTCAGACAAAGCTTCAACTATGCGGTCTGCCAAAAGCTGTGCTGACATTGCCTCCACATCAAGTCCGGCGCTTTTGTACTTCTCAATGATAGATGCGGCATCTACAGTGGCGGCAAACATTCCTATGTGGTCTCCGTCTGGTGATATGAAGTCACTTAGGCTTACGCCGTCTTTACGCTCAAAGCCAAAGGTCTCTACGCCGCAACACGGGCATTCACATGTATTAACCACCACCACTCCACTACTCTGACGTGCCGGAAATATGGCGACCACGGCTTTGAGCGTAAACGCAGAGGCGTTCTCCGCAATAATCCGTTTGGCGGCATCAAAAAGCTCATCCGCCTCTGCCGCTGGAATTTTCCAGGCGGCGGCGTAAGCCTTCCAGTTCACCAGCTCCACAACAGCCTCAAAATCAATATCATCTACAACCCTGACACCTGTAAACGAAGGCTCGTACAACCTCTCTGTTTTCCAATCAATATGTACTGATTTATCTGCCTCAAAAGGTTTGTGGCTCTTTACAGCCTCACGCACCTCACTATAGTGGCGTTTTATATAATCCTTATAATCTGAGGTTTGAAGTATATTACTAAGAATCTGCACATTACGGCTCGCATCGGTGGAATGAACCACTATACCACTGTACATGGTGTCAATAAACATGGCAGTATGTGTCTCAGATGTAGTGGCGCCACCCACTACAAGTGGAATATCTATGCCACGGTTTTGCATCTCTTCAGCCACGTGTACCATCTGCGCTAAAGAAGGTGTTATAAGACCGCTGACACAAACAGCTACTGCATTACTTCTAACCGCCTCATCCACTATGACATTTGCAGGCACCATAACCCCCAAATCTATCACATTGAAGCCGTTACATGTAAGCACCACACCCACAATATTCTTTCCTATGTCATGAACGTCACCTTTAACGGTGGCAAGCACAATATTCTTTTTTAATGCGGACGAACTACCCTGCGGGATATGCGGCAGTATGTAACTTACAGCCTTTTTCATTACAGACGCACTCTTAACCACTTGTGGAAGAAACATCTTACCCTCGCCAAAAAGCTTGCCCACAGTGGTAATGCCCTCCATAAGAACCTTTTCCACTATCTCAAGCGGAGCATATTTTTGCAATGCTTCATTAACATCAGCCTCTATAAACTCTGTGGAGCCGCTAACCAGCGCGTTTTGCAACCGCTGTTCCACACCACCTGTACGTTCCGCTTTTTCTACAGATACAGTCTCCTTACTCTGAACCAAGGTTTTAGCATACTCTATCAGTGCATCAGTGGCAGCATCGGAGCTGTTAAGCACCACATCGGTGACCTTTTGCCTAAGCGTTGGCTCTATATTATCATAAACTTGGAGCATTTGAGGGTTTACAATGGCCATGTCCAGCCCTGCCTGCACCGCATAGTAGAGAAAAACACTATGCATTGCCTCACGCACCACATTATTGCCTCTAAATGCAAAAGATAGGTTACTAACGCCTCCGCTCACCTTAGCGCCTGGCAAATTTGCCTTAATATACTTGACGGTTTCAATAAAGTCAACCGCATAATTATTATGTTCTTTTATACCGGTGGCTATAGTAAGAATATTAGGATCAAATATAATGTCTGTCGATGCAAAGCCAACCTCCTCTGTAAGAATCTTATAGGCACGACTGCAAATCTGGCATCGGCGACTGTAGGTGGTAGCCTGCCCCTGCTCATCAAACGCCATGACAATTACCGCTGCGCCAAACTCTTTTATATATTTAGCGTGGTTAACAAACACATCATGCCCCTCTTTGAGAGATATGGAGTTCACAACCGCCTTACCTTGCGTATGTTTAAGAGCCTCCTCTATAACACCCCAGTCTGACGAGTCAATCATCACAGGTACTTTGGCAATATATGGGTCAGCCCCTGCCAGATGCAGAAACTCTGCCATACATTCCTTGGCGTTAAGCATGGCGTCATCCATACAGATGTCAATAACCTGCGCTCCTCCTTCCACCTGACGACGTGCTATAATTAACGCCTCATCAAAATTACGCTCAGCAATAAGACGTGCAAATTTTTTGGAGCCTGCCACATTTGTACGCTCGCCTACATATACAAAATCAGTAAAAAGGCAAGGTTCAAGCCCCGCAAGACGTGTGGTCTCAGGAATCTTAACAGGAGTGTGAGGTTGATATTGCTTAGAGAGAGCCGCAATACGTGCTATATGTTCCGGAGTGGTTCCGCAGCAGCCACCTACTATGTTGAGAAGACCTTGTTCAAAGAATGGCCGCATAGCCTCTGCCATGCTATCCGGTGTTTCTGAATAGTTACCCTGTTCATCTGGAAAACCAGCATTTGGATGCGCACTGATATAGCAGTCAGCAACCTCTGACAGAGTCTTTATGTGCGGCAACATATCACTGGCGCCAAAAGAGCAGTTAAGCCCTATTGAAAAAGGTTTGAATGGCGCCACTGTGATGGCAAACGCCTCCAGCGTCTGACCAGTAAGCAACCTGCCGTTCTTCTCCACAGTAGCACTAACCATTACAGGCAACTCTGGCGCAGCCTCACGAGCAGCAGTAAGAGCAGCCTTCAAGTTAAGAGTGTCAAAAAAAGTTTCAAAAAGTAGCAGGTCAACACCACACTCTTTAAGCGTGGTTATCTGTAATTTGTAGTTATCATGCAACTCACTAAAGAGTGCATCACTCATTGTAAGGGTTTTGGAAGTAGGACCAATACTACCCGCAACGTATATTTTGCGTTCTGTACACTCATCTGCAGCCATTCTTGCTACGGCTGCAAACGTCTGGTTGCGTTCAACAATATCACAACCCTCATTTGCAGTAAATGTGTTAGTTGATATAATGTCAGCCCCAGCCTCAATATACATACGATGCACTTTAAGCACCGCATCCGCAACGTCACGGGTTGATGATGTAACACTCACACCCATACGTTGTAGCATGGTGCCCATGGCACCATCAAGTATGACTATATTCTTGTTGTTATTTTTCTTCTTCAACATCACGAACACAACGTACAGAGAATCCAAATCCACGTCTGTACGGCTCTGATATAAGCGCAGATTCTGTATTAGAGAGCGCTCTTGTATAAACTGCAAAGTTTATATTTGGCAAGAACGTTGAGGCCCACCAGAAGCCCTGCTCACCTTGGAACTTAAACTCCCCATTAGGGCGACGGTCACCCGCCGGAAGTGCAGAAAATCCTGATATATTGTTCATTTTAAGGAAAGTGTCCTTTGCTCCAATATCACCTGGATCATCATCATCATGCTCAGCCCAAAGTTTATTATCAGCCATGGCCTTTGCCACCTTGTTACCACTGTGGGTTTCATCATAGTTCCAGCCGTTATATGTCATATAAGCTTCAAGCTTACGCCAGTCGTCCTCTGTTGCAACACGCCACCCCTCTGGTGCAAGTTTCCCGCTTTGAACCGCATAAAAGTTATAAAGCGCGCCGTATGTAACGTAAGAGTTTGCAGTAAGGGCTTCTTGAGCGTCCCCTGTAAAATCATACACACACCACGCACCCTTGGCCGTACTGTCTGCAAATATCCACTGCTCATCTGTAGCAGTGTATGATATCGGAGTACCATCATTGTAGTGAGTAACCTTAAGGTTCTCAACCATCCACTCCTGATAACCGTACCTGACAATGGTATATTCATTACCATCAATATCTTTTACAGTATTCTCCTTGCCACAACTTGTAAATAAAAGCATTGAGAACAATGCAGAAGCCAAAACGTAAAAAGATTTTTTCATATTGCAAATGTTTTTCGGTTTTTAATAACAGATTAGCATGCAAATTTAGCAATTTTATTTTTGCCGTGCAAGAGATGGCACAAGAGAATCTCTCACGAGTGTAAAATCCGGTTCTATGGAGAGCGCTCTACTATAACAGGCGCTGACATTGTCAAAATCCTTTTCCAATTTATAACAATCTGCCAAGCAGAGCAATGCATGTAAAAACATCCAGTTACGAACATCTTTATGCTCATCTGTCATAATTTTAATGGCGCTATTGTATGCTTTTCTGGCGTTAATTTTAGAACCGCCCATAATGGTGGGCATATAATGCATAACATTACCATACTCCAACTGAGAGAACCAGCAGCCTGGAGCCGCATTAACAGCCCCTTTTGCATTGCTCACACTGCGCCAACCGTTAATGATGGCTCTTGCGGCGTTAAGTTTTATCTGATATGCCAGAAACGCTGAATAATATGAGCGAGCCTTGGACTCAAGCATTGTACGGGTAACGGTTTTGCCCGGCACAGTCTCTATAGAGAGTTCAAACTTATCCAAATCATCAAACGCCGCATCAAGTGCTTCATCGGCACCCTTGCAAATGGTGTCACTAACACACCATGCCACATAACCGTACTGCAATGACAGGAGAAAATCAAGAGAATCCACCGATGAAGGTGACAGCCTGTGCATACTGTCAATAATGGGTTTCCATCCGCTAATATCATTCCTGACATAGAGCGAATAGACTGAATCCGACAGGCTTTCCAGTGGTTCCGCCGCCTCAACAACAAATGTGGAAAGAATCACGGCCAAAAATATGTGCAACCATTTTCTCATAACCTCCACTGATCCTCCTCATTTAGTTTCTTCATTCTTCTAAACCCTACAACCCACATTATAATCACAAAAATGTAGAACAGCATAACTATAAAGGCGCTGAAAGTCTCATTCACCGATGCCAGGTCACTGGAATACATAAGTAGGAAGTCATAGATTCCATGCAACAAAATGGCCCATATAAGACCGCTCACTAAATATAGAGAAGCTCTTTTTCTTGAGAATCTGGCGATACCAGCACCATATCCCATTGCAATTGCAAACAGAGTATGAGCCGGAACAGCAAAAAACGCCCTTGCACGGGCAATGCTGACAGCCTGCCCCACATCCTGATAAATATATAGAACATTCTCAACAAAGGCAAAGCCCAGCGACACATACACAGCGTAAACAATGCCGTCAAAACGTTCGTCAAAATTAGGATTATTCCAGAAGAGTTTGTAGAAGAAGAAGAATTTTGAGCACTCTTCAATAACAGCTGCGCTCACAAAAGCTCTCAGAAAAACATTCGTTTCAATGTCAACGCCTGAAAGATCTAAAATTTCATGGACTAAAATGACCACAACAGCCGAGAACATACCCGCCGCAAAAGCCTTCAGAAGCTCTTTCAGAGGTTCCTTATTAAATTTGTCACGTTTATAAATATAAACCGCAATGACAAATATGGGAATAAAGGCAAGAAGTAGAATATATCTCATACAGATGGTTTATACCCTGCAAAAGTAACACTTTTTTTGTTGCTCACAAAATCAAACTGGGTCAATATCCGCATAAACAGTAATAGAGCCGTAATTTCTCAGCGTCTCTTTTATCGCATAACCTATAAACGCCTTAGATTCAGAGATTGACACTGACGGCATAATTTTCACCACTATGCGCCTTATATTGTAGTCGCTAATCTTTGCCACTGGCGGCATACCAGGACCCAGGATGCAGCCTGGCATCTTTTTCCCAAGCACCGATGCCAGCATCTGCGCAGATGACGACACTGCGTTAAGATTCTTACCTTTCACATATATGAACGCCATCCGGCTGAACGGCGGATATGAAAGCGCTCTGCGCACCGCAATCTGCTCATCATAAAAAGCCTGATAATCAGAGTTCACCACCTGCTGCACAATAGGATATGAGGCATGAGACGTCTGCATAACCACTTCACCCCTCCTTAATTTTCTACCACACCTGCCAGCCACTTGTAGCAGTGTCTGAAAGCTCTGCTCCGATGAGCGGAAATCAGGGTAATCAATAAGCGTATCAGCGTTAATTATACCCACAAGTGACACATTGCTAAAGTCAAGTCCTTTTGAAACCATCTGGGTGCCAAGCATAATCTGAGCCTTTCCATCGGCAAAGTCACCCAATATACGCTCGTATGAATTTTTTCCCGATGCGCTGTCTAAATCAAGACGCAGAATGGAGACATCGGGGAACATATTGTGCAAAACCTCCTCCACCCTCTCTGTGCCGTAACCTCTGGTATCAATATCTCCGCCACATACAGGGCAGAAGAGAGGCATAGGCTCCTTATGTCCGCAGTAGTGACAGGAGAGATACTCACCCGCCTTATGGTAAGTTAAAGTAACGGAGCAAGAGCCGCATCGGGGAGTCCATCCGCAGCTTGGGCAACACACACTTGTGGAGTGTCCTCTTCTGTTATGAAAAAGTATAACCTGCTCACCACGCTCCAGAGCAGCCTTAATCTTGTCACGCAAAACCCAAGAGAACATCTCTACGAACTTGCGTTTGCGCCTCTCCGTCACCATGTCAACCACGGTCACCTCTGGCGGCTCTATATCACCGTAGCGGCTGTTCAGTTCCACAAGCCCCCAACGGCCTGTCAGTGCGTTATAATAGGCCTCCACACTCGGAGAGGCTGAGCCCATAAGTACATTGGCTCCAGTCAGTTTGCCAAGCATAAGTGCCGTATTGCCCGCGTGATAGCGTGGAGCTGGTTCTTGTTGCTTATAGCTCAGATCATGCTGCTCATCAATAATAATCAGCCCTAAATTCTTAAATGACAGGAATATTGAAGACCTGACGCCAAGCACCACCTTGCAACGCTCACCCTCCATAGCCTCATTATAGACTTCTGCACGCTCCTGTTCATTAAATTTAGAGTGATATACAAACAAGGCATCACCCAGAACGCGCTCGAGACGTGCCTTAAGCTGAGTTGTAAGCGCAATCTCAGGTACAAGATAAAGGACCTGCCTGCCCTGCGCTATAGCATCCTTAATCAATTTCACGTAAATCTCTGTCTTCCCGCTCGAAGTCACACCTTTGAGCAGTACAGGTTTGCTTTGTGCAAACAGCTGCTTTATCTCATCATACGCCCTCTGCTGTGCGTCTGTAAAAGAGCTCTCCTTAACTATAGGCTCATTATATGAGAACCGACTTTTCTCTGCTGTGAATTTTTCTATAACACCCTTCTTTTCAAGCAGGTTCACCACCGCCGCCGATGCCACCTCCAACGCCTCGCTCAGGCTCACAACCCGCTGACAGGACTCACGCTCCAAAAAGTCAATAAGGCACTGCTGCTTGGCTGTAGGCTTATGCTCATAACCGCTCAATAACCTAACAGCAATAAAAGTACGGCTTCTGTAGGAATTATTATAGAGAGCCGTAGGAATTGCCGCCTTTAGGACATCGCCAATTTTGCACATATAGTACTTGGCAATCCACTGCCAAAGTTCTATCTGCTCACCACTTACGATAGGTCCGTTACTAAGTACTCCAAGCACAGGTTTGTAGTTAATTCCCTCCTCTGCATCATCATGTAATCTCAGCACAATACCGTTGTAGAACTTCCTACCTAAGGTCACACGCACAAGCGCCCCCTGCCGCACCACGGCAGATAGAGCCTCTGGCACCAAATATGTATAACATTTGGGAACGGCAAGGGGAAGAATTACATCTATATACACACTGAATAAGGATTTAAGGTTTACTTATCCAGCAGTGAAAGTCCATTTTGAGGTCTCTCCACCCACGGAGAGATATAGTGGGAGGGGCCCATAGGGTCACAGACCCGTATGGGAGGGACGAAGCTCCTCACAGAGGAGCTGAGCCCGAAAAATGGATTTTCACTACTGGATATTGTAAATTAAAGCCTCGGTTTAATGCCGAGGCTCTAATATTATCCGCCAAAATTATCAAATGAAATCATATCATCTTCAACACCAAGGCTGTGAAGCAAATCAAGCACTGTCTTTGCCATCATTGGAGGACCGCAGAGGTAGTACTCAATATCTTCAGGCTCTTCATGCTGCTTTAGGTATGTATCACCCATAACAGGAGCAATAAAGCCAGCGGTATATTTCACGCCCATTGCATCTGCCTTTGGATCCGGACGGTCAAGTGCCAGATGGAAGTGGAAATTAGGATACTCCTTTTCAAGAGCAAGGAAATCCTCCATAAAGAACACCTCATCAATAGCACGGGCACCATAGAAATAGTGCATCTCACGGTCACGAGTGTGAAGAGTCTTGAGCATGTGCATAATCTGAGCACGCAGAGGAGCCATACCGGCGCCACCTCCAACCCAAATCATCTCACGTTTGCTGTCAAAGTGAGGATGGAATTCACCATAAGGACCGCTCATAATAACCTTATCACCAGGTTTGAGTGAGAAGATGTATGTGGAAGCTATACCGCAAGGCACATCCTGGAAACCAGGACCCTGCTCTTTAGGCTTGAACGGAGGAGTGGCTATACGAACTGTAAGAGTAATGATGTCACCCTCATCAGGATAGTTAGCCATAGAGTAAGCACGGATTGTAGGCTCTGTATTCTTCTGTTTGAGGCCGAACAATCCAAACTTCTCCCAAGCAGGAACGTAAAGGTCACCTATCAAGCTACGATCAAAGTCTGCGTAGTTAATGTCATATTCAGGAATCTTAATCTGAGCGTATGAGCCTGGGACAAAGTCCATGTGCTCACCTGCAGGCAGTTTAACCTTAAACTCTTTAATAAAGGTGGCTACATTCTTATTGGAAATAACCTCACACTCCCACTCTTTAACACCAAGTACAGACTCTGGCACTTTAACTGCCATATCACCCTTAACCTTAACCTGGCAACCCAAGCGCCAGTTATCCTTTACCTGACGACGAGAGAAGTGAACAGCCTCAGTAGGCAGAATTTCACCACCACCTTCTGTAACCTGACAGCGGCACTGGCCGCAGGCACCTTTACCACCACAAGCAGAAGGCAGGAACACGCCCTGGCTCTGAAGAGCGCCGAGCAATGTGCCACCTGATGTAACCTCTACAGGGTTCTCCCCATTAAGCGTCAGCTTAACAGGACCCGACGGCGACAAATACCTCTTGGCAACAAGAAGCAGAACTACAAGAAGCAGTATAACAACCAAAAAGACCGCCACACTGGTTCCAACCATCGCCATATTTATTGCTAAAAAAGTCATTTTCATATAGCATTACATTTTAATTCCTGAAAAACACATAAACGCCATAGCCATAAGACCTACCATAATGAAGGTTATTCCCAATCCACGTAAAGGAGCAGGTACATTGCAGTAAGCCATCTTTTCACGTATTGCAGCAAGGCACACTATAGCAAACATCCAACCTAATCCTGAGCCTATGGCATAAACCACAGCATGCCAGAA
>ONEZ01000007.1 GCA_900316995.1 uncultured Bacteroidales bacterium
AAAATACTGTAACATTGTTACCAAAGTGACAGATGCTTGTCTTCTTGAAATACTGTACTCTTATTACCAATTTTACTGCATTTTAAGTTACCGATAACAGTGGATCTCTGTAATTGGAGAAGAAATAGCCCGCGTAGTAGAGCCCGCTCAGTGCCAACAATGTATCAAACAAATCGGGGCGGCGGAAGAAGAAGTTTGCTGCATGGAATCCGCCCATGCTGCAGCCCGTCACAATGAATGTCTCTTCGGGGTGGTGGCGGAGTTCTGGGATTAGCTCGTCGATAATGTAGTGGAACCACTGTTCGTGGAGTGCTATTCTGCGATGGTGGTCACCCTGCATGTCACTCCATGTCTCGCCATCGATGCTGTCAACACAAATGAGACGGATGAATCCGCGGTCAATAAAGCTGGAAAGCACCCCCACCATATCGAAGTCCTGATAGTCGTAAAAACGTCCGTTCTGGGATGGAAAGACCAGTACAGGATGCCCCTTGTCGCCATAAGTTTTATATTCCATATCACGCCCGAGGGCGTTGCTGTATTTTTTTACGTAGTTGATGTTCATATCTTAGCGTGTACATAATTAATAAACTCTTGCACCTCGTCCATCGTGTTGAGGCGGACGGTGTACATCTGCTGTCCCATGGCCGCCGAGAACAGTTCCGGCATGCGCTCGCACATCATCAGTTGTCCACTGTAGCGGTTTTTCACCTCGTTGTGGCTGTGGCGGTAGCGATAGATGTCGCGTCGGCTGGCGAAGGCGCAGTAATAAGGCTTTCCCTCCTCGGTGCGCAGTTCGTCGAAGGCCACCATATCTGCCCATACCTTATAAACATCTGCCGAGTGGGCATAGTTGATCATGTCGGGCGTGTAGCCTCCCGCCGGGCGCATGTTTACTTCAAGGGCCACAAAGTCGCCTATGTTGCCAAGACCTGGACGCTCGCTGTCGAGTCGGAAGAACTCTAAGTGAACGAACCGGCTCACCACCCTGAAGGCCTTCACCGTGCGGCGGCCCAGCTGTCGCAGGGTCTCCGGAATCTCCTTGTCAACGTAGTACGAAAGGTCGAGCTTCAGGTTTACGATGTCCATGATGGACGGCGGCCAGACGGTCATTGCCTCGAACAGCGGCTCGCCATTGCTGTCGATGACGGCATCGTATGAGCATATCTCTCCCGTGATGAACTCTTCGACCACATATTGGTTGGCGTGCGGTTCCTTAGCATAGAAATCGACCAATTCGGCTTCGCTGTTAATCTTATAAGTACCGCTGGCCCCCACGCCCACGTCGGGCTTGGCTATGATGGGATAGCCCACCTCGGCGGCAAATTTTCCGATGGCCTCGACACCATGCGAAGCCAGTTTCTGCCGCGCCGTTGGAATGCCACCCTCCAGATAGCACTTCTTCATCTCCGACTTCTCCTTGATGCTGCGGATGCGACTGCTCTGTATACCCGTCGTGACGTTGAAGTCTGTCCGCAGCCGCGCGTCCTGCTCCAGCCAGTATTCGTTGTTCGATTCTATCCAATCGATGCGTCCGTGGCGGTAGGCGAAGTAGGCCACGCCTCGGTACACCTCTTCGTAGTTCTCCAGTGAACCCACGCGGTAGTACTCCGTCAGCGACTCCCTCAGCTCCGGCTGCAAGTGCTCGTAGGGCACATCGGCAATGGCTAACACCGTCACGCCATTTTGACTGAGCCGCTGGCAGAACTGCCAGTAAGTATGTGGGAAATGAGGCGATATAAATACAAAATTCATCTTTAAATCAGTTTATAGGTCATAGTGAACCTCCTTGTCCACGACTTCACCGTTCACGATTTTGAAGGAATTCAAATGCAAGCCCTCATGCAGGGAGAGAATGGCGTAGCGGATGTTGGGATCGTTGGCCAAGCGTAGGTCTTCCTGCGATGGACGTGAAGGCGAAGCAGGATGGCTGTGCCAGTTTGCAAGTATCTTCAGGCCTTTGTTGCGCGCGTATTTCAAGGCGGTGAATTGCTCCTTCGGGGCAAAAGAGAAATGCTCAGGCGAGTGGTCGATGTTCTCCATCGGGTAGTTCTCTGTCACGGTGTCGCCATCTGGGCCTTTGATGCCCAGCAGGTAACCGCACGTCTCGTCGGGTGCATCCTGCCGGGCTTGTCTGATTAGCTCGTCAATAATTTCTTGTGTAATCTTCATCGTTTAATGGTTCTTTAGGTCGCATGCGGCCTGTTCATAGTCTATCAGGTGGTCGATGGTGGGTGCCTGGCCGCAGATGGGACACGAGTCACGATGCTTCACCTGAACCGTTCGGAACTGCATGGTCTTGGCATCGAAGGTGAGCAGACGATTTGTCAGCAATTCGCCGATGCCCGTGAAGTACTTCAGTGTCTCGGCGGCCTGGATGGTACCAAGCATACCTGCAATGGCACCGAGCACTCCTGCCTGCGAGCAAGTGGGCACGGCTCCTGCGGGAGGCGGCTCTTTGAACATGCAGCGATAGCAAGCTGTGCCAGGCAGATGGGTGAAGGTCTGCCCGTTGAAACGTAAGATGCCACCATGCGAGAACGGCTTGCCTGCCATCACACAAGCATCGTTGATGAGGAACTTCACGGGAAAATTGTCGGTGCCATCGACGACGAAGTCATACTCCTTGATGATGTCGAGTGCATTCGATGAATCGAGGAACTCGTAATATGTGTTCACTTTCACATCCGGGTTGATAGCTTCGATTTTCTCCTTCGCACTCTGTACCTTCGGCACTCCCACGTCCTTCGTGAAATGAATGACCTGACGTTGGAGATTGCTCAAGTCAACGACGTCAGCATCCACGATGCCAATCGTCCCGATGCCTGCTGCAGCGAGGTAGAGCGACACGGGAGCACCCAGTCCGCCAGCACCTACTACGAGCACACGGGCGTTCATGATTTTCTCCTGACCTTCGACACCGACATCCTGCAGTAAGATATGCCGCGAATAGCGCTGTATCTGTTCTTCTGTAAAATCAATCATCGTGAGCCTCCTCCCATGAAGTACAGAAAGTCCACTGAGTCACCCTCCTTGATTTGCAGCCTATCCCACTCGTTGCGGTCAACGAAGTCGTCGTTCAACTGCACGCTGACCATTTCGGGCTGTTGCACGTCATTCTGCTTGATTAACTCTGTGAGGCTGAGGGGCAACTGCACTTCCTGCGCCTCTCCGTTAACTGTAATCTTTGCCATAATCTATCTTCCTATAATCTTTTTTACTGCAATTACTAATTTATCCACGTCCTCTCGCGTATTGTAGAGGGCAAAGGTAGGACGGACGCTCATCTCGTAACCCAAGGCACGCAAAGCAGGCTGAGCACAGTGATGGCCTGCACGCACAGCAATCCCTTCCTTGTCAAGCAAGGTGCCGACCTCAGGAACAGGAATGCCATCGAGCACGAAGCTCACCACCGACACGCGATTCTTGGGATTGCCGATGAGCGTCAAGCCAGGAATTTGCCCCAACTGTTCGCGGGCATACTCAGTCAACTGATGCTCATGGTGTTCAATGTTGCGGATGCCCAAATGACTCACATAGTCGAGGGCGGCACCCAGTCCAATGGCATCTGCCACGTTGGGCGTGCCGGCCTCAAAGCGGGCAGGAGGTACGTTGTATTCCGTTCGCTCGATGGTCACGTCCTTGATCATGTTGCCGCCACCCTGCCAGGGTTGCATCTTGTTGAGCAACTCCTTGCGACCATAGACTACGCCGATGCCGTTAGGTCCGTAGATTTTGTGGCCGCTGAAAACGAAGATGTCGGTACCCAACCGCTGTACATCCACTGGCGTGTGGGCAATGGACTGCGCTCCGTCTATCAGAACAGGAATCTGATGTGAGTGGGCGATGTCGATGATGCGCTGCACGTCGTTGATGGTACCAAACGTGTTGTTCACATGTCCAACGCTGACGAACCGTGTGCGAGGTGTGATGAGCCGCTCGAACTCAGAGAGTATCAGGTCGCCGTTCTGGTCGGTGGGGATGGCACGCAACGTGGCTCCACGCTCCTGGCACACACGCTGCCAGGGCACGATATTTGCGTGGTGGTCGAGTTCAGAGACAATGACCTCGTCGCCAGGCGTCAAGTATTGTCGGCCGTAAGTCTGTGCCACGAGGTTGATGCCCTCAGTCGTGCCACGCACGAAGATGATTTCTTCGCTCGTGGCAGCATTGATGAACCGCTGTACCTTCTCACGTGCCTCCTCATAGGCATCCGTCGCACGTGCGGCAAGGGTGTGTGCCCCGCGATGGATGTTCGAGTTGTAGGTGCGGTAGTAATCCGAAATCTTGTCGATGACTTGATTCGGTTTCTGTGTCGTCGCTCCATTGTCGAGCCATACGAGGTCGTGGCCGTTCACCTTCTGATTAAGCACAGGGAAGTCCTTCTTAATCTGCTCGGAGTTCAGCGTGTCAGACTCTTCGTAGTGAAGGTTCTGCAGCTTCTGCGTTTCAGGGATGCCAATGCCGAAACCGTTGTCTGCCGGGACGATGGGCGAGGATTGCTGAGCCGCGGGATGCAACACAGTCGCATCATAAAGGATATCCAGCGACGAGAGGTCAAGCTTTTCCTCAAAGACCTCGTCGGGCAGCACAGCCTTCCGCAACTGCTGCAACTCCTCGGGGCAGTACTTTTGTGCTATCTCACGAAGCAAGGAGAAGCCAGGGGCGTCCAGTCCGTAGCCGCTTATATTTTGTATATCTATCATAAGCATTACATTTACATTCTACTTCGCTCCCTAAAAGAGAGTTTTCTATTTTCTATGCTGATAGTCATGATAATAACCCACCTCCACGTTTTCGAGCACAGCGATGGCATCGTCGGTCAGTGAGGCCAGTGAGAAGTATTTCGTGAGCAGATATGATGCTACGCCGAATTTGTCGAGCCCCATCAGACGGGCGCTCAGGCTGGGAGCTATCTCGCCGGGAATGCCGCTTTGGTGAAGACCGACAACGCCCTGGTTCTTCTCGCCGACACGAACGAGGATGATCTTCGTCGTGCCTACGCCGCGGCCTGTCAGATACTGACCTTCTACCTCCACTTTGTCGGAAGGAATCAGAGGCACACCACGCCACAGAATGACCTTTGTGCCAAAAAGATCCGTTGTCACAGGAGGCACACCTCGCCACGTGCATTCGCGCTCAAAGGCAGCAATAGCCCGAGGATGGGCGATGAAGAAAGCCGGCTCCTTCCAAACCAACGAAAGAAGTTCGTCAAGGTCATCGGGTGTGGGAGCACCGTAGCGCGTTGTAATACGATAGGCGGGGTTGGCAGCTGCCAGCAAACCGAACTTCTTGTTGTTGATGATTTCCCACTCCTGACGCTCCTTGATGCTCTCTATTGACAAGCGAAGCTGTTCTTCCAGTTGGTTGTAGGGATTGTTGTAGAGATCGCTGACGCGGGTATGCACACGAACCACCGTCTGCAGCGTGTTCAGTTGATATTCGGTGGGATTCTCCTCGTAGTCAATGTAGGTCTCGGGAATGATATTGTCTTCCTCGTGACCAGAGACCAGATCGATGTGCTTCTCGCCGTTGTCATTCACCGATGCTTTCAGGCGCAACTGCTTGTCAACGGCCTTGTTGAACGTCTCGCGGAAGTCGGGCACCTCCTTGATAAACTTAATCAGTTCCTTCAGCTTCAGGCCGAGGAACACTGTCGGCGTGATGGCACGCACGGAGACGGTTGACTCTTGCTCGTCGAGCAAGTCAGCCTCGCCGAAGTACTCACCGTCGCCCAACAGGGCTATCCGCAGGTTCTCGCCGTGTGAGCCTTTGCTGATGACCTCAGCCTGACCCGAGGCCACGATGAAGAAACGCTGCTTGTCCTTGCCCTCCTCGACGAAAAGCTTATCCACATCCACTTCCTTAGCTTCGAATGAGCTTACCAGGCGGTTCAGTATCTCGTCGTCGAACTCAGAGAACAGGGGAATAGCTTTCAGGTCCTTTGCCGTGAACGACGGCACGCCGTTCACATACTGGATGGGCAAGCGGTCGTTATTACGGAGTTCCACCTTCGTACGGTTCACGCGGAATGTGCCGCCGCTAACCTGTACCCACGGCAGGAGTTTCAGCAATAGTCTCGGAGTGATGCTGCCCATCTGCGGGGTGGTCTTGGTAGTTGTCGCCAGCCTTCTGGCGGTAGCAGTGGTCACACTGCGCTGTAAATTAGAATTTGCCATAATCGTTTAAGTTTTCTTTACTTTTTACTTTTTTATCGTTATCTTATGTGTTGTACCTTCCACATGCTCAACAGAGAGCACATTGTAGCCTTGTTCCTTAGCGTTGCGCGGCACGTTGTCGAGCGGTTCGCCCTCAGCGAGCAGCACTTCCAGAATGTCGCCCGGCTGGAGCTTCGACAGCTCAATCTTGGTCTTGACGAAGGTCATTGGACAGTGCTCTTTTGTGATGTCTAATACTTTTGTTGCCATATCCTCATCTTATTTTAAATGAATAATGTCTGTCCGCCTTCGCTCAGATTCAGGAACGATGCCACGCCAAGCACTTCCTTCACCTCAGGGATAAAATCCTCTTTCTTCAAGCCGAGCACATGCATCGCCATTTCACAGGCGTAGAGGTTGATGCCTAGTGCTTTAGCGGCCTCGACGAGTTCTTCAAGAGTTGCCACATTGTTCTTGCGCATCAGGTAGCGGAATATCTTCGGGCCAGCGCCGAAGAAGTTGAAACGGCTCGTGGGTGTCACTTTCAGGCCACCCATCATGAAGCCGAAAATCTTTGTCAGCCAGTTGCCGCCCGTCAGCGAGCGTCCCTGCTTTTGCTTGATGGCGTCGAGACCCCAGAAGGTGAAGAAGATGTTCACCTCGTAGCCTACGGCCGCTGCACCCGTACCCAGGGTGAATACTGCCATCAGCTTGTCAAAGTCGCCACTGAATGCGATGATACTTAGTTTTTTCTGTTCCATATTATTAATTGATTTTTGTGAGAGCTTGTTCTATGTCTTGCAGGAGGTCTTCGGGTGCTTCGAGTCCGATGGAGAGGCGAATGGTAGTCTGTCGCACGTCCATCTGCTGCAACTGCCGCTCTGGGAATAGTCCGAAGATAGTCGAGGCGGGATGGATGGCCAATGTACGGCTGTCGAAGAGGTTTGTGGCCCTGTGAATCAACTGCAGGCGGTTAAGGAGCCCAAAGCAAGCCTCCTTCGACTGCAGGTCGATGGTGAGCATGGCACCCGCTGTCGCTCCGAACTGCTTGACGGCCAAATCGTGATAGGAATTGTCCTTCAGTCCTATGTAGTTGACGTCAATAATTGCAGGTAGCCCTCTAAGCGCCTCGGCCAGCCATAACGCACTCGCTGCCTGTCGCTGGTAGCGCACGTCGAGCGTTTCCAGTCCGAGAGTCTGCATGTAGGCCGTCTGTGGCGTCATATACACTCCGAGGTTGATGAGCAAATCGTACTTCACCAGCTTGTTAATCTGCGGGAAGGTGCCGTAGTCAATAATCAGACCTCCCAACGACGTACCGCCACCAGAGATATACTTTGTGCTTGACACCACTTCGACATCTATGCCCAATGCCTTGAGGTTCGTTTCCGTGAAGGGAATCACAGTAGAATCGACAATAACGGGTACTCCTTTCCTGTGGGCGATATCGGCTATACCTTTCAGGTCTGCCACCTCCAGCTGCGGGTTGGTGACCGTCTCTAAGTAAACGCAGGCGGTTTGCTCGTCGATGGCAGCCTCCACGACCTCCAGATTGGTGAGGTCGCGCAGTCGGGGCTTTATACCGAGTCGCAGCAGCGTGCCGCTGATAAGTGCAAGCGTGTTGCCAAACAGATGGCGCGAAGTGACGATGTTCTTGCCCTGTGCCACGACAGCCAGCAACGCAGTGCTGATGGCAGCCATACCAGAGTTGAATGCAGTCACATGCTCCGCCTCTGTCAGTGCCTTTACACGCTGCTCAAACTGAGTCACTGTGGGGTTAGCAATACGAGCATAGTCGGGAGCCTTGATGCGGTTGCAGAAGGCATCGCTCATCGTCTGCGCATCCTTGAACTCAAACGACACATTATTATATGTAGGTACTGCCAACGACCCGTATACATCGGGACGAACGTATGGCGTGTGGAGGGCTGTCGTCTGTTTCTTCATTTTTTAATTGTTTGCTGGTTGCAAAGGTATGACAATTAGAAATATCTTCCAAACTGAACACAAATTATGGAAAAATTTTCTATTTTACATTAAATACGCATATTCATTTTCTAAATACAGCTATAATGATCGGCCCATTTAGAATATAATTCTGTAAAAGAAAAAGGAACAAATGGATAGTGACTTAACCTGAAAAAAGTTGACACTATACGGGAATAAAAAAGTATAGTGAAAATACAAATCCGATGGCAAACAAGAACCCTGAAGAAAGGATTAAGGAGCTGGAGCCGCTGCCCAGGCGGCTGTTAGGTAGTAAATGCAATAGCCAAGAAATAGTGAAAAATTGTAAGTTTCTCAGATTTTATTTGTAATTTTGCACTAAGAAAAAGAATTTAGTTCATGTAGATTTAGAGTATTAAAGGGATGAAAAATGACTCTAATGATGCATAACAAAGGTTTGGATAACGTAAGTTGATGCGGAAGCGCGGTTTTATATGGTTTCTTGTGGCTCTTTGTGTTGTTTGTCTTGCTGAGATCACACATTTGCAATGTCTGGATGTTACGCCAGAACAGGGTAGTTATGAGCAGACTGTGTCATCAATTGTGACACAGCAACATAATCAGCGTCATGAGGCTACCATTACAGATTCCACTCTGTTGTATCGCATTTGCTCTTCTCGTCCTCAGCGCACTCTTCATACTCAGGGTTCAAGAAGTGAACGTTCACAGACACATACGTTTAACTTAGTCTTGCAACACATCGTCAAACCAATACATTCATATTTTGACAGCAGATGCCGCATGGAATCGGCACCATTCTGTCTGTCATCCTCATGCGATTACTATGTTATTGCATTGAGGCATATCATCAGTTAATAGAGTAGTTCACCTCACAAGGACTCACAACTCTTTTTATTCAAAATTTTTTTTATAGATTCAACAACTATATCTGGAGTTAAAAACTTGGACATAGCTGCTGACTGCATCATTTGGCATATTGTGCTATTGTGTTGAGAAGATTTTTTACTCTAAAATTTAATAAAATAACATGAATATGATGGGAATGCCCGTGGTGGCTTGGATTGTTTTTTATGTGCTGGTGCTACTATTGGTCGTAGCAGATCTTAAGATGTTTGGTCGCGGAGGCGAGCATGAAGTTAATATGAGCGAGGCGCTCAGAATGACAGCCGTTTGGATTGGAGTGTCATTACTGTTTTGTGTAGGAATTTACATCTTCTATCCTGGCGATTCTCATGAAAAGGCATTAGAATTTCTGACAGGCTACTTGATGGAGAAATCTCTATCAATGGACAATATTTTTGTGTTCCTCATGCTCTTTTCATTCTTCGGCATTGAGAGAAAGTACCAGCACGAGGTGCTCTTCTGGGGCATCTTTGGAGCATTGGTACTGCGAAGCATCTTCATTTTTGCAGGTGCTGCAATGGTGGAGCGGTTTGAATGGGTGTTAGGCTTTTTCGGACTGTTTCTGCTCTATACTGGATTCAAAATGTTCAGACATGATGACAACAAGCAGTCTGACCCATCGCAAAATATCATTGTGCGCTGGTTCAGAAAAGTTTATCCTGTAACAGACAGAATGTATGGTGATCATTTTTTTGTCAATGAAAACGGACGTCGAATGGCTACTCCGCTTTTCGTGGCACTGCTGGTCATAGAAACCACAGACGTGGCTTTCGCAGTTGACAGCATCCCTGCTGTGTTCAGTGTCAGCCGTGATCCGTTCATTGTACTTACATCAAATATATTTGCCATTCTTGGTTTGCGGGCACTGTATTTCGCACTATCTGCTGTGGCCAAGTATTTTGTCTACCTGAAGTATGGTTTGGGCATCATCCTCATCTTTGTAGGATTAAAAATGCTGCTGACCATGAACGAATTTATTAACAGCTTGGGAAAAGTAATTGGGGTAAATCTGAATGTGCCTCACATTGAGATTCCCACATCAGTCAGTCTGATTGTAATTCTCAGTGTCCTCTTATTGTCAATGCTGGTCTCTGTAGTGGTGACGCATTGGAAGAGAACAATACTTAACATGAATTGATAAAACAATAATAATATGACATTGTGGTGTTCGTTATCACGCTGCTCTCACTGGCACTGCAGGGCACTACCATCACAACGGCAGCCCGTTGGTTGGGTTTAGCAACAGATGAAGATAAAACTGGCAATGACTTTGGCATCGAACTGCCTGACGAGCTGGAGTCAAAACTCTCGGAACTAAAATTGACGGAAGAGTCATTGGTTGGTGGTAACCAGCTCAAAGATATGCACTTCCCCAAAGGCACGTTGGTGATGATGGTGAAGCGTGGCAACAGCTATATCGTTCCTAATGGACAGTTGGAGCTGATGATTAGGATGGCTGTGCAGTTTTGCTATCCGCTTCATGTATGGAGCCATCGGAAAGTCAGACGGGCTACATGTAAAATAGCTTACTAAATTGAAACTTACGGATAAGCGTATCATCCCTGTTGCTTGCGGAATGCGGCGGGTGAAAGTGCTTCATGTCGTTTGAAGAACGTGCCAAAGTGGGATTGGTTAAGGAACCCGAGTTTTTCGGCAATTTCCTGAATTGATATGGAGGTTGAGGAAAGTAGCGTTTTTGCTTGCAGCATGATTGCTCGCTCTATGCAAGTACTGGCATTTATGCCGAGTGTTTGTTTGACAGTATTAGCCATATAACGTGTGGAAAGACATAGCGTTGAAGCATACCAGTCAAGGGAGTGGTGATTATCGCAATGTTCGTCCACCAGTGCAAGGAAGCGGCCTGTTATTTCTTCTTCGCGCGTTAAGGTGTTATATGCCTGTTTGTCAAAATGACTGCCACCTGCAAGGTATTCCAAAAATGAATAGACGAGGTGTTTTGACGCCTTACGATTCTTGTCGTCCACCACTTCTTTTAATAATTCAAAATAGTGAACTGTACGTTGCGTTTTATGTGCCGGCATGATCCATGTGGGGTGTATCATTATTTGTGCGAGTTCGGCAAGTTTGAAACTTAGGTTCAGTTCTTTGGCAAATTGGCGGGAGAAGGCCAAAGTGTACATTTCTACGTATGTATACGGTCGCTGCTGTACATAAAACTCTGGCATGAGAATATAGCCGGAGTGAGCTGGCAGTTCGTAATCTTTGTTGTTTATATTTATGTTCAGACTGCCACCTGTTATAATCTGGATTGTATAACATGGCAAGAAGTAACTCTGTGGTAGAAATCTATCTATATTACCGCTTATTTTCATGACGGCAAGGTCTTCCATTTCATCACTTCCTGAGATGCAACTGTGCCACCTGAAACCAGAGAAATCTGTTAAAATGTTGTTTTCTGTGTGTTGAGTCTGCATACGAATAAGAACAATTTTGGTGTAATGATACAACAATTTCTCAATATATGCAAGCTATTTTCTTAAAATTAGAACAATTTGCATGTTTTTTAGATTAACAAGTCTAAACTGTAAAGCAGTACTTTTGCATTATATGTTGGATAGAGCGGTGTGAAACCGTGTATGTTAAATAAATTATTGTTATGAAAATCTTGTTCGTAATAGACAGTTTCTACACAACTAACAATGGTACGTCAATTTCGGCACAACGCTATGCTGCAGAATTACGGAGACGTGGGCATAAAGTCAGAGTACTATGCTGGGACGCACCTCAAAATCTCAGAGGGAAAAGTGATAGTGGACAAAAACTATGTACAAAGGATAATATGGTGGATGGGGTTTTCCATACAGCAAAGTTCCGTATCCCATTTTTTCAGCCTTTATGTGACAAGCACGATTTCAGTTTTGCATTCACCGATAGGTATATAGTGCATGAGGCGTGCGACTGGGCTGATATTGTGCATATATTTGTTCCGTTTGGCATTTCATGGGAGGCTGTACATTACTGTAACAGAATTGGCAAACCTGTTACCGGGGCTTTCCATATCCAGCCAGAGAACATGACCTCCTCAGTGGGTATGGGTAAGGTGAACTGGTTCAATGAACTGTTTTACCGTACATGGAACCGCGAGATATACTCACAATTGCGCCACATACACGTACCTTCTTATTTTATGGGCAGAATGCTTGAAGAGCGTGGTTACACAGCAAAAATCCACCCAATTTCTAATGGAATCCAAGAGGCGTTTATGGAGGCAGGGGAGCGTAAAAATGCAAACAGAAGAATATGTAAGAGTGAAAAAGGGAATATCTTCAAGATAATGATGATAGGGCGGTTGAGTCAGGAAAAAAGGCAGGATGTTATCATTAATGCCGTAAAATACAGCAAGTACTCAAACCAAATACAACTGGTTTTTGCTGGTAAAGGACCAGAGTATGAGAAATATGTGGAATTGGGTAAGGAATTGAAACACCAGCCGCAGTTTGTGTATGTTGGCCGGGATGAGTTGATAGAGCATTTGTTGGAAACGGATTTATACGTACATGCATCAGATATGGAGAGTGAGGCAATTAGTTGCATTGAGGCGTTTGCAACTGGGCTTGTACCAGTCATTGCCAACAGCCACTTAAGTGCCACACCGCAGTTTGCTTTAGATGGCAGAAGTCTTTTTATCCCTGGTGATCCAAAAGACTTGGCAAGAGCCATTGACTACTGGCTGGATAATCCGCAGGAGAGGTACGCAATGGAGGAGCAATACCGTATTTCAGGCTGCAAGTACAGTCTTTCAGCATCGGTGGAACAGTTTGAAGAGATGTTGAATGAAGAGATTCAAGAAAATGTAATGCGTGTTACTTTTGAGCCTGTCAGCACTCTTAGTTGGCGTTCCTAATCCTAAATCAACGCACGTCAGGCGTCTATTGTGTCATAATCAGTCGTGGCGGTTGGTTTTGCTTTCTCTTCTGCTGCTGACGGCAATGCTTTTATCTTTATCTCACCAGCTTCAATGTGCATCTCATTGGCAGGGAACTGCTCAAGAAGCGCAATGTTATGTGTGGCCATAATTATAGTTGTTCCTTCGTCTTTACATATACGATGGAGCAGTTCCATAAGCCCTCTGCCGGTTTCAGGATCTAAATTGCCTGTAGGTTCATCTGCAAGAATAAGTTTTGGCTTGTTTAGTAGTGCGCGTGCTATCACTATACGTTGCTGTTCACCTCCGGAAAGCTCGTGTGGCATCTTGTAACCTTTCTTCTGCATTCCCACTTCTGTGAGAACTTCTTCAATTCTCTTCTCCATAACATCGGTGCCTTTCCAGTCTGTGGCCTTTAGCACAAACATAAGGTTGTCTTTTACGTTACGGTCTGTAAGCAACTGGAAATCCTGGAAAATGATTCCTATCTTTCTACGTAAATAGGGTATCTCACTTTTGCGAATTAGGTTTAGACTGTATTCAAACACATCGCCTTCGCCTCGTTCTATTGGAAGTTCGGCGTAAATTGTCTTCATAAGGCTGCTCTTTCCGGAACCCACCTTGCCGGTAAGGTACCAAAACTCGCCTTCACCAATCTCTAACTTAACGTTTTTAAGAACCAACTGTTCTTTTTGCCAGATGTCAACATTCTGATATTTTATGAGGGTACTCATTTTTTGTTACTTTATGTCTTTTTATCAAATCTTTTGCAATGTCTTCAATGCTCAATCCTTTTGAAGTGAGCAGTACTATTAAGTGATACATGAGGTCAGAGGCTTCATATATAAGGCGCCCGTCGGTACCGTTGGTGGCCTCTATAACTGTCTCTACAGCTTCCTCTCCAACTTTCTGTGCCATTTTGTTTACCCCAGCCTTAAAGAGTGAAGTGGTGTAGGAACCTTCTGGCATCTCAGCGTGGCGGCGCTCTATAAATTCCTGCAGGGTCTTAAAGAACATCACAGGGTCTGACTCGTTAACTTCATCAAAGCATGTATCGCTGCCTGTGTGGCATACAGGCCCCACTGGGTGTACTTTTATTAGAAGAGTGTCTTTGTCGCAGTCTTCTTTCATGGATACTACGTTCAGGAAATTCCCGCTGGTTTCCCCTTTGGTCCACAAACACTTGCGTGTACGGCTCCAGAATGTAACTTTTCCTGTCTCTTTAGTTATTTTAAGAGACTCTTCATTCATATATCCAAGCATTAGCACCTTGCCTGTGTCTGCGTCCTGAATGATTGCGGGGATAAGTCCTCCTTGTTTTTCAAAATCCATACTATATGTTGTTTAATCGGTTAATCGGTGAATCGAATTAATTGAGAATTGAAAAAATTAACTCCTAAACTCCAAAACTCCTGAACTCCTTTACTCATCTGACTGGAATATTCTGTTTCTTCAAATACTCCTTCAGGTCTCTTATGTTTATTTCTCCAAAGTGGAACACACTTGCGGCAAGAGCCGCATCGGCGTGGCCTACAAGAAAAGCATCTCTGAAATCTTCCATCCTGCCTGCACCGCCTGATGCTATTACAGGAATGCTAAGCTCACAGTGCAAGCGGTTAAGAGCGTCGTTAGGGTAGCCCTGCTTTACGCCATCGTGGCTCATGCTGGTAAATAGAATTTCACCGGCTCCACGCTCCTGCGCCTCTTTTGCCCACTCAAACAATTTTCGCTCTGTGGGTACGTGTCCGCCCTTTACGTAGCAGGTCCAGTCTCCAGCCGCCTCTTCCTTGGCATCTATAGCCACTACGCATACCTGAGAGCCAAAGTTCTTTGCAATATCTGTGATAAGCTGTGGATTACGTAGCGCTGATGAGTTGATTGAAACCTTGTCGGCTCCTGCGTTAAGCAGAGTCTCCACATCGGAGAGCTCGTTGATACCTCCGCCCACGGTGAATGGTATGCTCACACCTACTGCCACACGTTTAACCATATCTACAAAAGTTTTCCGTCCTTCAAACGATGCTGTAATATCAAGAAAAACAAGCTCGTCTGCGCCTGCTTCACTATATTGTTTGCCCATCTCCACAGGGTCTCCTGCGTCACGGAAATTTACAAAATTCACTCCTTTAACTGTCTTGCCGTCCTTGACGTCCAAACATGGTATTATACGTTTTGCTAACATTGTAATATAATTTTATCACTTGTTTACATTTAACATTGTAATACGTTAAAATTATATTACAATGTTAGATTCCTTATTTTTGCGGCTTACGCCGCTTTTCGCTTCGCGGCGTGCAGAAGCACGCTGTCACCTTTTCAAGGTTCCGTAATAATGCTCGTCAATTCTTTAAACGTAATTTTGCCCTCATATATTGCCTTTCCAAAAATTACGGCGGGAACTTTGGCGGCTTCAAGAGCTTTTATATCAGCCATTGAGCTTACACCTCCGCTTGCAATAAGGTGCAAAGCGGGGTTGGCTGCAAGTGTCTCCTTGTATAGCTCAATTGAAGGCCCTTTTAACATTCCGTCTTTTGCTATGTCTGTGCAAATAACCTTGGTGACTCCTTTCTTTATGTATCCGTCAAGGAATTTGTCAAGGCTGAGTTCCGTGTCCTCAAGCCAGCCTGTCACCGCTATTTTCTTCTCCTTTACGTCCGCTCCAAGTATGATTCTGTCAGCTCCGTATTTCTCTATCCAGCCTGTGAACACATCGGGGTTCTTTACGGCGATGCTGCCACCTGTAATCATTGCGGCTCCGCATTCAAAAGCTATGCGCAGGTCTTCATCGGTCTTTAGTCCGCCCCCAAAATCCACTATCAGGTTTGTTTGACTTGTAATGCTCTCAAGTGTCTTGTAGTTTACTATGTGGGCCGCTTTGGCTCCGTCAAGATCCACCACATGCAGACGCTTTATGCCGCAATCCTCAAACCTCTTTGCCATATCGGCTGGATTTTCCCCATACACTTTTTTAGTGTTATAATCACCCTGGCTCAGGCGTACACATTTGCCGTCAATAATATCTATGGCTGGTATTAGTTCTATCATAATAGTGGACAGTTGACAATGGACAGTTGATAGTTGTTTTTATAAGTTTAGAAAGTTTTGTAAGATTTTTGAGCCTACGGTGCCGCTTTTTTCAGGATGGAACTGTGTGGCGTAAAAGTTATTTTTGTTCAGCGCTGCGCTGAATGGTATAAGATAGTCTGTTCTTGCTATGGTCTCAGCGCATAATGGCACATAGTAGCTGTGAACAAAGTAAACGTATCCTTTATCAATCACATTCTCCATAAGCGGTGAGCGCAGCTCTGTAATCTGGTTCCAGCCCATGTGTGGGATTTTGTCCTCATCGCTTGTGCGTACAAATTTTTTTACGTCAACATCAAAAATCCCAAGGCAGTCAGCGTCTCCCTCTTCTGAGTGGCTGCACATAAGCTGCATTCCAAGGCAGATTCCAAGCACAGGCTGTGTGAGGCTCTTTATCAAAGTGTCTAACCCATGCTCATGTAGGTAGCGCATTGTGGTTGATGCTTCTCCCACTCCTGGAAATATAACCTTGTCAGCACAGAGGATTAGTTTCTTGTCATCTGTGACCACCGGTTCCACGCCCTCCCTGCGCAGTGCGTGAACCACGCTGTGAATGTTTCCGGCATTATATTTTATTACTGCTATCAATGTGTTGTCAATTGTCAACTCCTTAACTCCTTAACTCCTAAACTCTCAAATTTCAACTAAAATATTATTGTCTTATTCTTATACACCAAAATCTTGTGCGCAATTTGTTTTTCAACTGCATTTGACAAAACCACCTTTTCAAGGTCCTGACCTTTGCGCATGAGGTTTTCTACTGTATCTTTATGAGTTATTCGCGTAACATCCTGGCGGATTATAGGACCAGCGTCAAGCTCCTCTGTAACATAGTGGCTGGTGGCTCCAATAATCTTTACACCACGCTCGTATGCTGCATGATACGGCCTTGCTCCCACAAACGCAGGAAGGAATGAGTGGTGTATGTTTATTATGCGGTTCGGGTACCTTCGTATCATCTCAGGTGATATAATCTGCATATAACGCGCAAGCACTACAAAGTCTATATTCTCCTTGGCAAGCAGCTCTAACTCCTTAGGTTCAAGTTCATCTTTATTGTCTTTTGTTATAGGAAAAACATAGTATGGAATATTGAATTTTTTAGCCACATGCTCCAGGTCAGGGTGATTGCTCACAATAAGTGGAATCTCCACGTCCCAGTCACCGGCTTCATAGTGTGCGAGCAGGTCATACAGGCAGTGTGACTGCTTGGATACAAACACAGCCATGCGTGGTTTCTGAGTGCTGAAATATATCTTGAACGCCATCTCATAGCGCTGTGCCAGCAATGTGTCAAAGTACTCGTTAATTTTTTCCTTGGGAATCATAAAGCCCTCCAACTCCCATTCCACACGCATAAAGAACACTTTTTGAACAGTGTCTGTGTATTGGTCAAGACGTATGATATTACCCTTGTTTATGTTTATAAACTGAGTTACTGCTGCAATAATACCTTGCTTGTCAGGACAGTGAAGCAGAAGTATAGCTGTGTCTTTATTCTGTTTTTCCATAATATGTAAAATAAGACGCAAATTTAACCATTTTTTTCTAACTATACTATAATCTTAACCCTTTGATTTGCAAATTAAAGCAGAAATTTTTATATTTGCTATTGTTTATAACATCATTTTCTAACCTTAAATACCATTTTAATATGAAATACGCTGATTCTGAGCTTATAATAAATTCTGACGGCAGTGCATTCCACCTTCATGTAAAACCAGAGGAGATAGCTCAAAAAATTATACTTGTGGGAGACCGTGGCAGGGTGGACATGGTGTCATCCATGTTTGACAGAATAGACTGCGTAAATGAGAATCGTGAGTTCCGCAGTGCCACAGGCTTGTTCAATGGCAAGCGTGTCATGGTGCTGTCAACTGGTATCGGCACAGGAAATATAGACATCGTGGTTAATGAACTTGACGCTTTGGCGAATATTGATTTTACAAAGAGGGAGGATAAGCAGGAGAGCGTAAGTCTTGACATTGTGCGTATAGGTACCTGTGGAGGCTTGCAGCCTTTTGTGCCAGAGGGAACGTGTATTGCATCAGAACGTTCTATAGGATTTGACGGTGTCATGCATTTCTACGCCGATACGGAGCGCGTGCGTGACCTTGATTTTGAGCGTGAGTTTGTATCCCACACTGGATATGATGACGCACATGGTGTGCCTTACTGCGCCCTTAACAGTAGTGAGTTACTTGAACGCATAGCGCGGAATGATATGGTCAGGGGTAATACAATAGCCTCATGCGGCTTTTATGGCCCGCAGGGCAGGCGTCTGAGAATCCCGCTCCAAGATGAGAACCTTAACACCAAAATAGAGTCTTTTTGCTACAAGGGCGCACGTATTACTAATTTTGAGATGGAGTCATCTGCGCTGGCGGGGCTTGCAGGGATGTTAGGACATAAAGCACTTACGGTCTGCCTTGTTATAGCAAACAGGGTGGGTAAGCGTTTTATTGGAGATTACAAGCCAAAAATGGCTGAGCTTGTGCGTACTGTTTTGGAACGTATATGATACAGCTTGTCAGCTCAGCCTTATGTAGTCAATGATGTAGTTAGTCTCTGTTTGTGAAATTTTTACTGGCGATGCCAGAAGGGCTTTCTCCAGTTCATGCAGCGGAGAGAACCGCTTGAAACACTCCATGGCGTCGCGTTTTTTGTCTTCTTTCCACAAGCAGATGCCAAGATATAAACTATACTCGGCAGATTCTTTAACATCGTCGTTTATAAAACGTATCTTGTATAAATTGTTGATTGCAGGTTTTAATTTGCCTTGCCATATTTGACAAACCGCAATGTTATACAGGTACTTAATGTTATCTCCGTCTGATGCCAGCAGTGACGCATAATATTTTTCAGCCGCCTGATAGTTCCCTATCTTTTTGTTGCAGAATGCTAATTTTTTTATGGTCCCCTCCTGGTCTGATTCTATAATGTCGGCCTTCTCCCAACACTCAAGCGCCTTGTCATAGTTTTGGAGTCGTATATAGCAATTCCCTAATGCTTTGTAGTATTGTAGGTTAGATGTGTCAGTGGCAAGCAGTTTGATGTATGCGTCAACAGACTCTGCCGAGAGTTGTTTGCTATAGTAAAAAGATGCAATCTCTGGCAGAAAAGAGTTGTTTGGGTTGATAAACCTAAAGAACTCCATGTTGTGAATGTCCAGTTTAGAAGAGAATATATCTGTATAATAGCGGCGGTCTTTGTGCAGCTTAAAGAAACGGTATATATCCTGAACGTAGTGGTTTATGTAGGTGCTGTCAGCAGAAATGCCGTCAGTCTCTATCTCTGCTGACGCTTCAGTCTCATCCTTAAGGTTTGTGAGCAGGGACGTGCGTATGGAGTCTGGCACAGATTTTATGTTCAAACAGAGTGAATACTTGTCACTGTCACAAATGCTTCCGTTCCTTAACAGAACATCAATCATATTGGAGTTGCTCTCATCGCTGTTCTCCGGGAACAGGGAAGATACATTCTGGTTCTCCTTGTAGAATGGCATAAACCAGTTTTCAAGCGTGTTGAAGAATGAGAAACCTTTCAGCTGGCTGAATGATGGCATGTTAATATCTGCGCCCTCCTGTTGCAATTGTGCAAATGAGCGCATTTTGTCTGCTATGCCGCTGTCTTCAAGCTTGTCATGAATGTTGTATATTTTGCTTTCAGGAACATCGGGGTTGTTATCATCCTTGTTCTTGCCCAGTTCAGGAGCTATCTTGGTGAGTGTGGGAATTATGTTCTCACTTATATCTTTTGATATGCGCTCAGTTTCAGTACTTCTGAGCAGACTCTTGACCACAGCCTGCGCAAGCAGAATGTTCTCCTCGTCATCAAACAGCAGGTTCAGCCTATTGTTAATCTGTGGGTAAAGCTGCATTCTCTCATTGTGGTAAACGAGTGTTATCACCAGTCCTGTGAGGGCGCGCATACGAACGCTTTTGTGTGTGCTTGAACACAGACGTATAAGGCATAAAACCTTATCCTCTTGGAATACGTTCAGACAGCCAATCATAATGGCGGCGGCTGCTATGGAACACTTTATCTCGTCGTTCCCCTCTTTTATGGTATTAAACGCAGAAAGTGTGTCGGTATCATAGAGAATAGGTGTGTAGAATTGTCTGAATGTGTTATCTTCGCAGTATGATGTAGGGATGTATCCCACGCAGATGATATCAGTGAGCTCGTATGTTTCACGGGTGAGATAGTCCATCACTTCGGCCCGTTCAGGGTCGTCTGTCCCATCCATATAGTAGTTAAGAAGAGTCCTGTATGTGGCTTGTAGATTAGCAATCTTGTCTGTTTGGCTGCTACCTAAAACCATTAGCTGTGCAAGTGCTCTCCCCAGTGATTTACTGCGGAGAGACTTATACACCAAACTGCGTATGTCAATTATATTTTTTGACATTAGAAACCTGCCTTTGTAAGATTCTCTTTTATTCTTGCTTCAATGTTTGTGGTATCCGCCTTCTTAAACTTAGAACCTGTGATGTGCTCATAAAGTTCAATATAGCGGTTGCTTATGCTCTCTACTATTTCAGGTGTCATTTCAGGAACCTTCTGACCTGCTTTGCCCTGGAATCCGTTGTCCATAAGCCACTCACGTACAAACTCCTTGGAAAGCTGTTTTTGTGGCTCGCCCTTAGCAAAACGCTCTTCGTAGCCTTCACTGTAGAAATAGCGTGATGAATCAGGGGTGTGAATTTCATCCATCAGGTAAATCTCATTACCGCATTTGCCAAACTCATATTTTGTATCTACGAGTATAAGACCTTTCTTAGCTGCTATCTCAGTACCACGGTTAAAGAGTGCAAGTGTGTATTTCTCAAGTTTTTCATACTCATCGGCAGGGATAAGGCCCTTGGCTATAATCTCTTCCTTTGATATGTCCTGATCATGCTCTCCAATTTCGGCTTTGGTTGTTGGGGTTATTATTGGAGTGGGGAACTTCTCATTCTCTTTCATTCCTTCTGGAATTTTAACGCCACAAATCTCTCTTACACCGCTCTTGTATGCGCGCCATGCGCTGCCGCATAGGTAACCTCTTACAATCATCTCAACAGGGTAGCCTACGCAGCGCTTGCCTACAGTTACCATTGGGTCTGGTGTTGAAACCTTCCAGTTTGGAACTATGTCTGCTGTGTCATCAAGGAACTTGGCTGCTATTTGGTTAAGTATCTGCCCTTTGTATGGTATGCCCTCTGGCAGTATGACATCAAATGCTGATATGCGGTCTGTAGCAATCATTATGAGAGTGTCTTCTCCTATTGAATACACGTCACGCACCTTGCCGTTATATATAGCGGTCTGATTTTTAAACTTGAAATCTGTTTTTGTTAATGCTTTCATAATTTTTCTGCTATTATTGTTTGTTTTGTCTAAATTTTTACATTGTTCATAAAGCCTTTTCGCCCTTTGGGCGGAGCACAGAAGTGCTCTTGTCGCTTCACTCCTAAACTCCTTCACTCCTAAACTCCTGAACTCTTTTCATACGCCTCCACAATTCTGCTAACTAATTTGTGACGAATGATGTCTGCCTTGTCAAAGTTTATGTGTGCTATGCCTTTCACATTCTTTAGTATCTGCATGGCGTTTACAAGTCCGCTCTGGCCGTTTGGCAGGTCTATTTGGGTTACATCGCCCGTGATAATCATTTTTGAATTAAAACCTAAACGGGTGATGAACATCTTTATCTGCTGGTTGGTGGCATTCTGCGCCTCGTCAAGTATTATAACCGCGTCGCTAAGTGTGCGTCCGCGCATAAAGGCGAGAGGGGCTATTTGTATTACATGTGTCTCTATGTACTCACGCAGCTTGAACGGTGGTATCATATCTTCAAGCGCGTCATAAAGCGGCTGAAGATACGGGTCTATCTTGTCTTTCATATCGCCAGGCAGAAAGCCTAATTTTTCTCCAGCCTCTACTGCCGGACGTGAAAGTATGATTTTACGTACCTGCTTGTTTTTTAGTGCATTAACTGCAAGTGCTATGGCTGTATATGTTTTTCCGCTACCGGCAGGTCCTATGGCAAACATCATGTCGTTTTTTTCAAATGCCTTTACAAGCTCCTGCTGGTTCTTGGTGCGGGCGGTTATGGGTTTGCCGTTAAGCCCGTGCAGTATAAGGTTGTCAGCGGTTACTACCGTTGGCTGTTTGCCTTTTACAATGTCTATTATTACTGCCTCTGATATCGTGTTGTACTCAGTTATGTGCTTTTCAATAGCACCAACTTTCTCCATAAATGATACCAAATCCTCATTGTTGCCGCTTGCTTTTATGGCGTTACCCCTTGCTGTAATCTTAATATTTGGAAACAGCACTCTGAGCAGGTGGATATTAGCGTTGTTAACACCGTAGAATACTACAGGGTCGGCAGTGGTTAATATGTAATTCTCTTCAGACAATGGAGTTTAGGAGTTCAGGAGTTTAGGAGTTTAGGAGTTCAGGAGTTGGGCGATGCAGGAACGTAGGCTTGCTTCCCAGTGTGGAATCTCGATGCTAAATGTCTTTTTAATCTTGGCTTTGTTGAGAACGCTGAAACTTGGACGTGGAGCTTTGGCAGGGTAGTCCTTACTCTCTATAGGGCTGACCTTGCAACTCTTGATTCCTGCAAGTTCATGTATTTTTATAGTAAAATCATACCATGAACATACTCCCTCATTTGTAAAGTGGTAAATGCCTCCGTAGATGTTGCCATTGGCAAATATTTGTTTGGCGGCTGTAACCATTGCCTTAGCAAGGTCAAGAGCGTATGTCGGTGTGCCCACTTGGTCAAACACCACGTTAAGTGTATCACGCTCTTTGCCAAGTTTTATCATTGTCTTTACAAAGTTGTTTCCAAATTCAGAATATAGCCATGCTGTGCGGATGATTACAGCGCTTGGTAGAACCTCTTGAATCTTTAGCTCGCCTTCACGCTTGGTCTTCCCATAGACGGAGAGCCCTGTGGCAGGCATATCCTCTGTGTATGGCACAGGGCTCCTGCCGTCAAAAACGTAGTCAGTGGATATGTGAATAAGTTCTGCACCTTGAGCGGCGGCGGCCTTTGCAAGGTTGTATGGTGCTACAGCGTTCACTCTGTGGCAAATCTCCTCATTGTCCTCTGCCTTATCTACCGCCGTGTAGGCGGCGCAGTTCATAATAAGGTCTATGCTGTTCTCTTTTACAAATTTTTCAACTGCACCATAGTCACAGATGTCAAGAGTGTCAACATCTGTGAGAAACATTCTAAAATCAGGTTCATTTTCTGTAAGAATCCTAATCTCATTGCCCAGCTGGCCGTATGAGCCGGTTACTAATATGTTCTTCATATAATTGAGAGTTGAGAGTTGATAATTGAGAGTTAATTATTGTTTCTCAGTATACAAAGTTAGTCTGAACATCCTTGAATAGCGGATGCTTGGTGTCTTTTTCAGAGATAATGCGTTTGTCTTCCGGAATTCCCCAGTCTATGTTCAAATCAGGATCGCTTAAAAGGATGCCGCCCTCTGCACTTGGAGTGTATAGATTGTCACATTTGTATGTGAATACAGCCATCTCGCTAAGAACAGAAAAACCATGCGCAAAACCCTGCGGAATCATGAACTGTGTCTTTTTGTCGCCGTCAAGCTCCACACCGAACCATTTCCCGTAAGTGGGAGAGCCTTGCCTCAAATCAACTGCCACATCATACACTCTGCCCACAACCACAGATACAAGCTTGGCCTGTGATACAGGCTGCAGCTGGAAATGCAGACCGCGTATAACTCCGTAAACAGACTTTGAGAGATTGTCCTGGCAGAAATTGTAATTTATACCAGCCTCTTTATATCGAGCCTCGTTATATGTTTCACAAAAATAGCCTCTTGCATCACCAAATACTTTTGGCTGGATAACAAGCAGATCTTTAATTCCGGTTTCTATTATTTCCATATATAGTGTTGAATCGGTGAATTGAATTAAATTGAAAATTGATAATTGATAATTAACTGTCAAATGTCAAATGTCAACTGTCAACTAATACACGTGTGGTTCGTTAGCAATCTTAATGAGATATTGTCCGTAATAGTTCTTCTTTAGCGGTTCTGCCAGTACAAGAAGCTGCTCACGGTTAATGTATCCATATTTGTATGCTATCTCTTCAAGGCAGGCCACCTGAAGCCCTTGACGGCTCTGTATGGTTGCTATGAAGTTTGATGCTTCAAGCAGGCTGTCATGAGTGCCTGTGTCAAGCCATGCTACACCACGCCCTAATGTCTTTACGTTCAGACGCCCCTCGTTTAAGTATAACTTGTTAAGGTCTGTGATTTCAAGCTCACCTCTTGCAGATGGTTTCAAGCCTTTTGCCTTTTCAACCACATCGTTGCTGTAAAAGTACAGACCAGTGACTGCAAAATTTGATTTTGGCTTCTGTGGCTTCTCTTCAAGACTCAGCACTTTGCCGTTTTTGTCAAATTCCACAACACCGTAGCGTTCAGGATCATTTACATAGTAGCCGAAAACCGTGGCGCCATCTTTGAGTGCCGCTGCCTCTTTAAGCATTACAGAAAGGTTGTATCCGTAAAATATGTTATCGCCAAGCACCATGCACACGCTGTCAGAACCAATAAACTCCTCGCCTATGATAAAGGCTTGTGCAAGCCCGTCTGGCGATGGCTGAATTGCATACTCAAATTTTATTCCAAGCTGGCTGCCGTCACCAAGCAGGTTCTGATAAAGGTGAATGTCTTGTGGTGTGGATATTATGAGTATCTCTTTTATGCCGGCAAGCATTAGAATAGAAACAGGGTAGTAAATCATTGGTTTGTCATAAACCGGGATTATCTGTTTTGAGATACTTTTTGTGATAGGGTAGAGGCGTGTGCCTGAACCGCCAGCCAATACAATGCCTTTCATATTTTCCTTGTTAAGTGTTTTATCCATAAAGCGCAAAGATAATAAAAAAATGTCAAATGTCAACTATCAAATGTCAACTATCCAGGAACTCATCAATTTCCCTGCGCTCCTTTTTGGTTGGGCGGCCGGTACCACGGTCTCGCACACCAGATGTGGCAAGTTTTATATCCTCAAGTAGTTTTAGCTCTGATTGGGGTGTCATGTCAATCATGTAGCGTGTAAGCTCTTTTGCGCCCACACGGTTCTGCGTAAGTTCTATGATTCTGTATGTGTATATGATAGGCGGGCGTTTCACCTGAACCTCCATGCCCACGGTTACGGCAAAAGATGGTTTTACTGCCGTGCCTCCTACCACGATGCGCCCTTTTTTGCACTCCTCTGTGGCAATAGTGCGTGTTTTGAAAAGACGCATTGTCCAGAGCCATTTATCTATTCTAAGTATCTCTGCCATAGCACGTTATTTTATTGTAAGGCTGTCGCGTTTAAGACATTCAATATATGTCTGGATTTCAGCCTTAAGTCTCAACTCCATATCCTCCTGCTCATCAGTCCTGCCCACTATATTGTTTTTAAGCCCAAGGTCTTTTACGTAGTTAAAGATACCTGTAGTGCGCTCGCCGTCAAATTGCAGCAGCAGCGAATCTTGAAATATCTGGAAAAGAGGGTTGCAGTAGTCTATTACATAGTTTGTGGTGTCACGCTTGTCAAAAATATCTTTGCCAAACGCAAAATATGGCGCATCGTAGTTTAGATAACCTAAGATAGAAGGTGTTATGTCTGTTTGCCCGAAGACTCGGTCTGAAACCTGCACAAGTGTGCTGTCTGACGGATGATAGAACAGAATGGGTATGTCATAAAGCCCACGGCCGTTTATAAACTCCTCACGGGTTATGATCGTGGTGTGATCAGCGGTTATTACAAACAATGTGTTTTTGAACCAATCTTTTTTACTTGCGGTCTCAAAGAACCGTCGGATAGCGTAGTCTGTATAACCAACACACTCATACATCGGTTCGGGCCCTTTAGGAAATTTACCCTCATATTTAGCTGGAATCTTAAACGGGTGATGTGATGTGGCGGTAAAAAGAATGCCTAAGAATGGTGTCTTGAACGTGTCAAGTTCATTTGCAAAATACTGCATGAACTCTTCGTCCCATATAGCCCATGTTCCATCAAAGTCGGCATCGTTGTTATATTCATTTTTGCCATAGTATTTATCTATGCCGGCTGATTGAGCGTATGCGTCAAGCCCAATGGAGCCGTTTGGAGCACCATGGAAGAACGCACTTTGATACCCTTTCTTTTTCAGATACTTGGCAATAGATGATACTTCATTTGTCCCGTATTGCGTGGTTACATAAGACTCTATCAAGCATGGTATGCCAGATAGGACCGATGGCATGACATCTATAGACTGCTTTCCAGTGGCAAAGCTATGCTTGAATGTGAGGCTCTTACTCAGCAGTGAGTCAAGAAACGGCGTGTAACCCTTGTACGTGCCGCTGTCAAGATAGTTATAAAAGAATCCCACATACTCACGAGCAAAACTCTCCACAAGAATAATAACCACATTGTCAGCCTTAAACTCTCCGTCAGGCTGAGGATAGTGGTGTGGATTGCAGTATGATTGCAACTCCTTTTTGTCTGTAAAATAGAGCGGGTCTGTATATTCAAGGCTGTCAATAGATTTTATCATCGTAAAAGCTGTGTTTAGTACAATGGCAGCCTCCGATAGGCGCTTTTCTATGTATGCTGTAGAGTTGTTTACGTTAAGCGGGCGTGTGGTTACTCCAAAACCGCCTCTTATACCCACTATGGTAAAATAGACCACTATGCCAAGAGTGAGCGTATGCAATGGGTAGTAAATATAGTTATTCTCAGGTACGGACTCTGTTGGCAACGGCTTGTAGAGCTTGTACAGCAAAAACAGCAGGGCTAAAGCCACAAGTGTTACATACCAGTACTGCGCCATACCTTGCAAGGCTATGTTAAGCAGGTTCCCGTCATTCTGGAACTCAGAGAAGAAACGTATGGTGGTGCGGCGGTTTATGAACTGGAAATATATCATGTCATAGCAATTGGCGAGTATGCCAAGGCCGTTAAACACAATATATATCCATTTCAGCACTGTCTGATACACCCTGTGCCCCCTCAATCTAAGAGGCAGAAAAGATAAAACCAGATACAGGGAGTTCAAGTAGAGCAGTGCGGCAAGGTCAAATTTCAGGCCGCCTAAACACATTCTTAGCAGACCTGCGGTGGTGACATCGGGGAAGTACCTTACATTTATAAAGTAGAATACAAGGCGGCAAACCATGTAAATAAAAAAGAGCGTGCACATATTCAACAGAACAGAATATAATGGCATGCTCTTAAATTTCTTGAGAATATTGGGCATATTTATTTGTTGTTAAACTGAGTCATTGTAAGTTGTACACCTGCAAGGCAGAAACTCTTTATCATCTCTGTGGTAACCTCACACCTTTTTTGAATTTCAGCCACCTGTTCTTCTGTAAAGGAGCTTAGCACGTAATCAACCTGCTGCCCCTTTGCGTATTCACTACCGATGCCAAATCTCAGGCGGGCATAGTTCTCTGTGCCAAGCAGGGCGGTTATGTTCTTTAGCCCGTTATGCCCGCCGGCACTGCCTTTAGGCTTTAGGCGCAGGGTGCCAAAGGGCAGGGCAAGGTCATCAAGCAGCACTAAAAGGTTCTCCACTGGAATCTTTTCCTGTTGCAGGTAATACCTTACTGCGTTACCGCTAAGGTTCATAAACGTGTTTGGCTTTAGCAAGGTCAGCTCGCAGTTTTTTACACGGCAATGCGCCACAGAACCATACCTTTGCTCTGCAAAAAAAACATTGGATGCCCGTGCAAAGGCATCCAACATCATAAATCCTATATTGTGGCGGGTGTACTGATACTCAGGACCAATATTTCCCAGACCTACAATTAAGTATTTCATAGGCTAATTGTTATTTTGCGGCCTCAGCAGCTGCCTTTGCGGCACGAGTTGATTTAACGCAAACTACAAGGCTCTCCTTGTTGTCAACAATTTCAATGTTAGGGAATGAAAGCTCGCCAGCCTTGATAGACTTGCCAACCTCAAGGTTCTCAACATTTACAGTAACGCACTCAGGAATGTTCTTGCAAAGACCTTTAACCTTCATACGCTTCATCTCAAGAGAGAGCTTACCACCAGCCTTTACACCTACTGCAAGACCTTCTGTCTTAACAGGAACTTTGAATACGATAGGCTTCTTGTCATCAACCTCAAGGAAGTCAATGTGAAGAATGTTGTCTGATACTGGGTGGAACTGAATCTCTTTGATAACAGCAGAGCAAACTTTGTTGTCAATTGTAAGCTTTACCTCAAATACCTCTGGGCTGTAGATAAGTTTGCGTACATCGCTCTTAGATACTGTGAAGTTTGTGTTCTCTTTCTTGCATCCGTAAAGTACGCATGGGATAAGATCCTGCTTACGAAGTGCTGCGCTGGCTTTCTGTCCAAGCTCGGTTCTCTCAGAACCGCTAAGTTCAAAAATTTTCATAATAAAAATGTGTTACTCAAATTTGGAGCAATTAAAATGCTTTTGGTGTTGGCGCTCCAATTCCCATCACACTAATTTCAAAAGCGGGTGCAAAATTACGGAAAATTTTGCAAACCGCCAAGAAAAACTTACAGTTTCATCACCCTCTTCATCTCCAAGTTCTCATAGCCCTCAGGACAGTGGGTTGAGAGATAAACGGTAGGATTGTTCTTGATAAACTCACGCACACGGTCAAGAGTGGTTCTGGCCGCGTCAATATCTTCAAACACAATGCTTAGTTTGTTTGCCTTCAGCGCAGCGTCACAGTAGGTTACATCGCCGTGCATCATATAGAAAAGACCTTCATTCTCAGCTATGATAATACTGTTGCCTTTTGTATGCCCCTTGGCAGAGATGAACCAAACACCGTCAGCTATCTTCTGAGCTGCAGGGAAATTATGGTAAGGCCCGTCATTGTATGTGGCTTTGACAATGTTCTCACCTTCAAGGTTCATTGCGGCTGCATCCTGTGGCGATATGTAAATCTTGGCGTTTGGAAAATACTGGAGTGCACCTGTGTGGTCTGGATGTTTGTGAGTAATGAGAATCTTGGATATTTGCTCCGCCTTATAGCCGAGCGATGCCAAAGCCTCCAAATAATCCTGCTTTTTCTCTCCCATATAGAGCGGTGCACCAAGTTTCTTAGGAGGCACAGGGGCTCCGGTGGGGAAGCCTGTGTCAACCAAGATGACCTCACTGCCAGTGTCTATCAGAAAGTTCTGAAGACTGCTGCGATATATGATTTGCTCATCAAAATTCTCCTTGCCTTCTTCTCCTCCAAAGGCAAACGGCTGGTTCATGAACCCTCCGTCAAATAATTTCACGGCTTTGATTTCCATAATGTAGTCAATGTTAAAGTTTGTTTACAAGTGTCACGTCAATTTTTATGGTGTTACAGTTACAAATATACACAAATTATCCTAGTACAACATCAAGAACCATCATAAGTGTAAAACCCAAAGCAAACCCAATGGTGCTTAGATTGGAATGTACGCCATTGGAGGCCTCGGGTATGAGTTCCTCAATCACAACATATAGCATAGCCCCTGCTGCAAAAGCAAGCATATATGGCAGCGCAGGCGTTATGGCAGAGGCCAGTAAAATTACTAATGCGGCTCCCACAGGTTCAACCGCACCACTTAGTGAGCCAATCAGAAAAGAGCGCCATTTTGAATTTCCTGATGCACGCATTGGCATGGAGATAATTGCTCCTTCAGGGATATTCTGAATTGCTATGCCCACAGACATAGCCAAGGCTCCTGTAATTGATATGTGGGCAGCACCGTTTTCGGCACCTGCCAAAACCACGCCCACAGCCATACCCTCAGGCAGGTTATGAATAGTTACTGCCAGAGCAAGCATCGCCGTGCGTGAAATTTTAGACTTGGGACCTTCTGGCGTATCCGAGTTAAGGTGCAAGTGCGGAGTAATCTCATCAATGAGTAGCAGGAATCCCATACCAAGAAGCAGGCCAATAGAGGCGGGCAGCACAGCCCATGCGCCCCTGTCCTCAACCATCTCAATAGACGGAATAAGCAGAGACCACACTGATGCCGCCACCATTACTCCCGATGCAAAACCCAGCAGCGCCTTCTGAAGCCTTTCTGACATTTGCTCCTTCATGAAGAATACAAACGCAGAGCCTAGCATGGTGCCAAACAGCGGGATTAAAAGCCCTATGGTTAGAATTGATGCAGACATTGCCGTAATTAAACTACTGCAATATTACAAAAAAAATCGCAAAAATACAAATGTTTAGCGTAGAGCGAACTCCATCCCAATCTTCTGAACTTTCATCCCCATGCTGGTGTAGAATGCCATGGCGGAGTCATTGCCATCCCAGACATTTAGCGTGATATTATCGCAGCCCAGAGATTTGGCGTAGTCCAGCACATAATCATAAAGCGCCTTGCCAATGTGCTGCCCACGCTGTTTCTCATCCACGCATATATCATCAATGTATAGAGTCTTTTTATCCTGCAGCAGTCTGTCATTTTTAATCTCTTTCAGCTGGCAGAATGCGTGACCTGAAACCTGCCCGTTGTCAAAAACAAATATCGGTTTGCTCTCATCTTTTAATATCTCCTCAAGCTGCTCTTCTGAGTACTTGGGCGTGTTTGACTTGAACAGGTCAGGGCGCAGGTTGTTGTGAACTTTGTCCGCCTGATATAGCAGCGCTATCAGCCCTGGAATATCTTTAATTGTTGCTTTTCTTACCATGATTCTTATAATTTTTCCCCGATGCAATCTCAAAGTGGCACTTCACAATACCTAAATCAATGTGAGTGTAGCCAACAATAGAGAACTTGGTTTTAACTTCCACCGTTCCGTCAGCCTTCAGTGTAAACTCAAACTTCTGCTGATTCACAGCTGTTGGTGCTAACAGTGCCGCCTCAACACCTTTTACAAACCAGTCTGGCAGTACATCACTACCGGATTTGTTTACCACAACATCTTTCAAAGTCTTCTTCTGCGGATGCTGTTTGCCGCCGTCAACGCCGTAGCCAAACGATATGACGCACTTGAGTTCCTCATCGGGGCCAATGGTGTAAGCGGATTTATTTTTCTTAAACGTAAGCCCAACCCAGCAGGAGTTAAGACCTAAGGCCTGCATGGTGAGCACAATGAGTTCTCCGTAGTAGCCAGCCTTAACATCGCCCTCCTTGCCTTTAGGGGCAACCACAGCCAGATAATTATTTACATTCTGGAACTTTCCATATTTTGCCAGCCCCGATGCAAATGCCGTAGGGTCATTCAGTATCATCTGAATATGAACCCCGCCCTCACGGTTGGCGCTGTCAATGGCGGCCTGAATCTTTGCCGCTGTTTCCGCCTCTACTGCCTTTGCCAGATACTGTCTTACAGAGTGTCTTGCGGATATTGCTTCTTGTAGTGTCATCGCTGAGATGTTTGTTTTCTTGTAATAAATTGTTTGCAAGTTTACGTAAAAATTGGCAAATTTGCAATCCAAAACAATCAATATCATGTATTTTTCAAAACACAATGAGAATGTGACATTCTCCTATACATACGGGAGTGCGCTTGAGGTTGAGGCAAAAGGAAGTGTCTGCAAGGAGGACACAGATGTGGAGCCATACCCAAACAAAAACTGGAGCAAAGAGCATTACAGAATAGAGCTCACAGAGGGTGTAACTTCAGTGGGGGCTGGTTTTCTTGATGTGTTTGTTAATATGGAGGAGCTTATCATCCACCGCAGCGTAAAGAACATAGAGGTGACGCCACAGCTGAAAAAAATATTGAACAACGTAACTATAAGAGGCTGGCGGAAAACATACGCAGAAAAATTTGCTGGGCAGTACGGCCTTAAGTTCCTGCAAGCTGACATTATGGTTGGCTGGCACCGCACAGATTACTCAAATACAAAACTAACAATCAGATTTAAAAATGATGGCACGCCGTATTTGGAGTATGACGAATATACATCAGGCATATCGGCAGGAAACTGTGGAGGCGGGACATATACAAGAGATATAGAGCCTGATTTTTACAAGTCAGAGACTCTTGAAAGTTTTGCCAATAGACTCCCTGGCTACCACGATGTCATACTTAAGAACAAAGATTTGGCTCATCTTTTCAAAGCGTAACTAAGTGGCATTTGAAATAACATACAGGAGAACCAGCAGAATGTCAATGCGCATTGTCAAGAACGGCGATGTGCATGTTTCTGTGCCAATAGGCTACCCAAGAAAGTTAGTGGAAGATTTCATAGCTGAACATGCAGACTGGATTGAAAGCGCCCGTAAACGTAACGCAGAGAGGGTTAAAGGCCAGAATGACTTTTTCAGCAAACTGCCGTTGCAGACCAGGGCTCAGGCAAAAGAAGCGTTAGACAAGCTGACTGCCATTATCATGCCAATGGTGGAGCGCAATGCGGAGATTATGGGTGTGAAGCCGTCAGCAGTGTACTACAAACGGCTAAAGTCACGATGGGGCGCCTGCAAATATAATGACAAGTCCATCTGCTTTTCCATCTACCTTCTGCTACTGCCAGAGTGGTGCATTGAACATGTGGTGGTGCATGAACTCTGCCACCTTAAAGTTCCAAACCACAGTGAGCGTTTCTACAAACTTATGGACACATACTATCCCCGCTGGCGTGAAGCCCGCAAGGAGACACGCAAATGTGTGTGTTATGTTTGTTGATATTCTGCGTCAACAATATTGTGAAAAATCATGTCAAAGATTAAAAAAAAAAATTGCAATTTTGCAAATTGTAATTATTGATATATGGATACAAAACATATTCTTGATTTTATTGGAAGGCTCAATGAGAATAACAACCGTGAGTGGTTCATGGCAAATAAGGCGGAGTATGACGCCATAAAAAAGGAGACAGAGCAGTTTGTGCGCGAGTGGACGGCAGCCATGACCGATATAGACCCTGATACGGCAGTGCTCCAGCCTAAAGAGTGTCTTTTCAGAATATACCGCGATGTGCGCTTCTCTTCTGATAAACGTCCGTATAAAGATCATATAGGAATAATACTGGCACCTCATGGAGGCCGTAAATCACATTACGGGTGCTATTATCTTCATTTGCAGCCAGGGGAATCTATGTTTGCCGCAGGGATGTGGAATCCTGAACCCGAACTGGTAAAGGCGCTCCGACGTGACATATATGATAACTACGATGAACTTGAAGAGATATTTAGCCGTGATTATGTCAAAAGGTATTTCACATCGTTTGACGAGTGGGGCTTGATGAAAAAAGTGCCGGCTCCATATTCGTCAGATTTTCCACATAAAGACTGGATAGCCCGTAAAATGTTTACAATAAGCACGCCAATACCAGATAAGATTCTGTTCTCATCAAGATTCCTTGAACACCTGCTTGATATTTGCCGTGCTGCGGCTCCAATAAACAAATTCTTGAATTACACCCTTGAATCCATGTACTGTTGAAGAAATGGCAATAGAGCATACTATCCCCGCTGGCGTGAAGCCCGCAAGGAGACTCGCAGACTATGCCAGAATAAAATTCAGTAAGCAATATGATTAAAGTAAAATATTCAAGAGAGAGCGTTTGCATGGCAGATGACTGTGTGAACCGCCTAATGTCGTATGAAATGCCAGATGATACAACACTGGATGAGTTAATTGCACGTATCAGGGAGACTTACGTTGATGATTATAGTGGAATCCCGTATACCGGAGGCGGCACACGCTGGATTTTGACATCGAATGTAGGACCGTTGGCGAATTTCTGTGATAGTCATGCATCCGTGCCACGATACTACACATTCACCCCCAATGACCTAATAAAAGATTTAGGCATAACAGAGGTTCACGGGCACAGGAAGTAACCAAGAAAGTAACCAAGTAAAGCCGATAATGTCTGACCTCATTTCCTCATCAGTTTAATGAACCACTCTTCTTCAGGGTGAAATCCAAAGAAGGCTTTTCCATCACCGCCTAAATCCCAAGGACTCATGACCTCACAGGATTTTAGGGGAAGAAGATGATGCTTCCCCTGATGTAATAATACTTTCACCCTCCGGCGAAACTTTCGGCTACATGCCTGTTTCCCTCTCTTTTGAGACTTGCAGCAACACCATGTGCTGCCAGGCATTCTTTTTCTACTTCTACTCATTGTCTCGTAATATTATGAGACGACACGGAGTACTATCTCATGGCGTCTCGGTTAAACATTACGAGACCATAATTTTAAGAGTGTTCATAATTGTGTTATTTTGAACGTATTTAAAGTTTCTGTGCAAGCTCAATAACCTTTTGTTTTGTGGCGTCAGTTTTCTGCTCATCAATTTTGGCGGTAACCACACCAATATTCTCTACGCCCCAGTAGCCGCAGATGTCATTAAACTCAGCGATGGCACCACTGTAAACGCCAGGAGAGTAAGAAGAACAAAGCATAGCCATCTTGCGCACACGCTTAGGGCTGTTAATTCTTTCTGCTAACATTTGCCAGCGTTACTTCATGACCAGCCGCCTCAGCAGCTTTCTTAAACTCATCAGACATCCATGCTGTATTACCAGTTGCACGTGGCGAACTTTGAAGAATCAGTACTTTCATAATATTTGATTTTTGCTATTTCGCCAATGTTGGCGATTGTTATTCTTCCAACCGTATTTTAATTCCCTCGAATTCGGGGGAATTAAAATATGGATTGTACAATTTATGCTTTAACTGCGTAAAGATATTAAAATTGACTCGGTTATGCAAGTTTTGATTAACTTTTGAAGTGCAGTTGAAGATGTTTCAAAAAAAGAATGCTATATTTGCAAAATGAAATGACTTTTTCAGCTATGGCAGGGCGCTGCCTGTAGGCTGAAAGTTTATATAGATTTTATAATTTAGCGTTTGCTATTTATTCGGTTGCATTCTAAAACCTGAGAAATTTTAAGATGTTACTACACGAATAAGTCAGTAGATGTCTGCGTTTTGCGTGGGCTTGACTAATCTGTAGTAACGGGCTTCTCAGGGCCTTAGAATGCGGATTGTTAAGTCCGCGTTTGTTTTGCCCATAGAGAACCCGTTTTACTTCTGAATAGATACGTCATGCGCTACAAACACGTAATAACGCATGGACCAAAAATCCAAGTCTGAGAGTAGCCAGATTAAAAGTCGCAAGCGTGTGTCTGACCACGGGGAGGTTTTTACCAACCCTCGTGAGGTAAACGCAATGCTTGATTTGGTGAAAGATGAAACGGAGAATATCTACAGCCGTTTCTTAGAGCCTGCTTGTGGTGACGGTAATTTCCTTTGTGAGATACTGCGCCGCAAACTCTCTGTTTGTGCTTCAAAGGTAAAAAGCGGAGCCTATTCACAGTTAGATTATGAAAAAGATGCGGTGATTTCTGTATCGAGCATTTATGGTATAGAGATATTGCAAGATAACGTATTACAGTGTCGTGACCGCCTGCTTGAACTGTTCTACGCTGAATACAAAAAAATATATGGCTCTAAGGTAAAGCCAGAGTGCATAGATGGCGTAAAATTCCTGCTAAGCAAAAACATCATTTGGGGCGATGCTCTCAGTTACCGTCTTGTGAGTGATCCTACCCAGTGGATAATTATCTCAGAATGGAGCCCTCTTGCAGCAGGTAAGATTAACCGCCGTGATTATGAGTTTTCTTACCTTGTGCGTGAGAACTCCAACGCTATGCCAGGCCTCTTCTCTGATGAGCCATTGAAGGCATATCCCCCAGTTTACTTCCTCAACCTATCCGATGCCTATGAAAAAGATTAACAAAACATATAACCCCGATGTGCTTAATTGTATAGCTAATTTGAGTAATGATGAGGTTTTCACGCCGCCTGCATTGGCAAATAAGATGCTTGATACATTACCGCAGTCTCTATTTTCTAACCCCGATGTCAAGTTCCTTGACCCATTTTGTAAGAGTGGAGTGTTTTTGCGGGAGATTGTTAAACGATTAAACCGTGGATTGGCAAGCCAGATGCCGGATGTTGAAGAACGCATTAACCATATACTAAAGAAGCAAGTTTACGGTATTGCCATTACCGAGCTGACATCGCTGCTTTCTCGACGTACAGTATATTGCAGTAAGGTGGCAAATGGACCTCAGAGTGTGGCCAATTTTACTGATACTGATGGAAATATTTATTATAAACCAATGCAGCACACTTGGGTGGGTGGCAAGTGTAAATATTGCGGTGCCAGCCAAAGTGTGTATGAACGTACAGACGATGCGGAAACTTACGCATATAATTTTATTCATGTAGAAAATTTTAACCAGATATTCAATATGAAATTTGATGTAATAATAGGGAATCCACCATATCAATTGAACGATGGCGGTAATGGTGCGAGTGCAGTTCCTATATATCACTTGTTTGTAGAAAAGGCAATAAAACTTAACCCTAAATATGCGTGCTTTATAATTCCTGCTAGATGGTATGCTGGTGGTAAGGGATTAGACACTTTTAGAAATATGATGTTGAATAATTCACATATTTCTCATTTAGTTGATTTTTCAAATTCATCTGATTGTTTTTGTGGTGTAAATATTGCTGGAGGCATTTGTTATTTTTTGTGGAATAAAAATTTTCAAGGCGATTGTTATGTGACAAATGTAAAAAATAATGAGTTCGGAACACCTACTAAAAGAAGTTTATCGGAGTATAGTGTTTTTGTTAGAGATAATGATGCGGTTGAGATTATTCGTAAGGTTAAAAGTGTTTCCCCTAAATTTTTAGATGATATAGTTTTTTCAAGGAATTGTTTCTGTTTGCCAAGTGATGAACACGGCAATGAAACTTTGGGAGAACTTGAGCTGTTTTCTAGTGGTGGACTTTCATTTATCAATAAAAGTATGATTACAGATAAACAAAATATACTTGATAAATATAAAGTCATTATTACCTATGCAATGTCAGGTGGAAATAAACCTGGGAAAGATGGAAAATATCAAATAATATCATCGCTAAAGGTACTTAGACCTTTTCAGGTTTGCACTGAGACCTTTTTGGTGCTGCAAGCATTTGATAATGAAAAATCAGCTTATAATATGTGTTCTTATGTGCAGACCAAATTTTTTAGGATGTTATTATTACAGGCTTTGTCTTCGATTCATATTACTAAAAATACATTTCAATTCGTTCCTCTTCAAGACTTCTCGCATCCGTGGACGGACAAAATGTTGTATGAGAAATATAAATTAGATGATAAAGAGATTGATTTCATAGAGAGTATGATAAAACCAATGGAGTAGTGTAAATGTAAAAACAGATGTTTATGAGCGCGCAAGATTATTTGATAAAGAAGATTGAGACTTCTCCCACAGTTTATGCCTATAGTGACACTAGGTTCCCTGGTATGCTTAAGGTGGGTTACACATCGCGTACCATAGATGATAGAATGAAGGAACATTACCCAACAGTGGTGCCGTATAAGTCATGGAAGGTGGAGATGATACGCAGTGCAATGCGTAGTGATGGTTCAAGTTTTGATGATCATGCCGTTCATAGGGTGCTTGAAAACAGTGGTATTCCCAAAGTTGTAGTTACTGATGCAGAGGATGGTAAGCGTAAAAAGGGTGAATGGTTCAGATGTGGCGTTCGTGAGGTTGAGAAAGCTGTTCAAGCAGTAAAGTTATACAACGACACTATAATTGAGCGTACTAGGGATTTTGAAATGAGGCCGGAACAAAGGCGTGCAGTTGATGTAACATCGGGATATTATAAGGCTTTTGCCACTGACTTTCAAAACCGAGGTAGAATACCTCATTTCCTATGGAACGCCAAAATGCGTTTTGGAAAGACGTTTACAGCATATCAGCTTGCGCTTAGAATGGGATGGCGAAAGGTACTCGTGCTTACATTTAAGCCTGCCGTAAAAACGGCATGGAAGGAAGACTTGCTTACTCATATTGATTTTGAAGGGTGGCAATTTTGTGAGAAAGGTGAGAATCGTGAGTTCAATACTGTAGATGAGAAGAGACCGTTTGTATGTTTCGCTTCTTTTCAAGATGTTCTTGGAAGGGACAAGGCTGGTGGTTATAAGGCCACGAATGAATGGCTTCAGACCATACAGTGGGATTGTATAATATTGGATGAGTACCATTATGGAGCATGGGGCAAAAACGCAAAAGAGTATTATGATAGCTCTGATGTCCTTATGGCGGCTGAAGAGGCAGTTTCAATTTACTCAGAAGATTCATCCAAAAAAGAGATTGATGCGCTTGAAAACTATGATGAGCAGTTGATGCCACTTACTACAGGTGCGTATCTATATTTGTCTGGTACGCCGTTCCGTGCCATTCAAAATGGAGAGTTTATTGAGGACCAGATCTTTAACTGGACATATTCTGATGAACAGGCAGCCAAGGTTGCATGGGAGGGTGATGATAATCCATATTTGTCATTGCCACAGATGGTAATGATGACATATCAGCTACCAGACCGTATATGTGAGATTGCCGCTGAGGGTGAGTTTGACGAGTTTGACCTCAATGAGTTTTTCCGTGCCGATGATAACGGCTTTGTGCATCAGGATTATGTGCAAAAGTGGATTAGCTGGATAAGAGGTAATTTTTCTGAGACTGTGGTCACAGAACTAAAACAGCAGAGCGAAAAACCTGCACTGCCTTTTTCGGATTATCGTCTGCTAAGTTATTTGCAGCATACATTCTGGTTTATGCCAAGTGTGGCATCGTGTAAGGCAATGGGCAAACTGCTACGTAGCAAAGCAAACTCATTTTTTGATGATTACAAAATTATTGTAGCAGCAGGAAATGATGCTGGTATGGGGGCTGAGGCTGTGCAACCTGTGTATGATGCTATGGGGAATCCGCAGAAAAGCAAGACTATTACACTTTCTTGCGGAAAACTGTCAACGGGTGTTACTGTAAGGCCTTGGAGCGGAATTTTTATGCTTAGGAACTCTCAGAGCCCAGAAACATATTTTCAAGCTGCATTCCGTGTTCAATCTCCGTGGACTATAAGAGACGAACATGGCAAAGAGATTGTGCTAAAACCACTATGTTATGTTTTTGATTTTGCTCCTGACCGTGCATTAAAACAAGTTGCTGAGTATAGCTGTAAATTGGATGTGAGAGATGTGAATCAAGAAACTAAGGTTGCAGAATTTGTTAAATTTCTGCCAATACTTGCGTATGATGGTAGTAGTATGAAACCTATAGATGCTGCAGGAATTCTTGATATTGCCATGAGTGGCACTACGGCTACACTACTGGCTCGTAGATGGGAAAGTGCGTTATTAGTGAATGTTGATAATATAACACTTCAACGGTTACTAAATAATGCTGAGGCTATGAAGGCTCTAATGAATATTGAAGGATTCCGCTCCCTTAACAGTGATATAGAAACTATAGTGAATAAGTCTGAACATGTTAAGAAGTTAAAGAGAGAAAAGGGAGATGATATAACTCCTACAGAGAAACGAGAACTTACTGCAGAGGAGAAGGAGTATAAGAGCAAGCGCAAGCAGATTCAGGAGAAACTTATTAAGTTTGCCACTCGTATTCCTGTGTTTATGTATCTGACTGACTTTAGAGAGAACGCATTGCGTGATGTTATAACACAACTTGAACCAGAACTGTTTAGAAAGGTTACAGGTCTTACAATAAAAGATTTTGAGTTGCTCGTCAGTCTGGGTGTGTTTAACTCACAGCAAATGAATGATGCAGTGTATAAGTTCAGACGTTATGAAGACTCAAGTCTTGAATACACAGGTATAGATAAACGTGACCCAGGCAAAACTGGAGCCTGGGACACGGTGATTTATGATTCTTATTAGAAGCTAAATTATTTTTCTTTTGTAACTAAAACTTCACATTGGGATTGTAATGTTTGATAACAGGACCATATTTTTTTATTTCGGCATCTGTCATTGGTCGGGCTTTATCGGATAATCTTACAACATTTCCATCCTTGTCAGTTTTATATACTTGTACATGAGCGGTACCCTTAGGAAACGTTGTTCCATCTGGGTTTTTATGGGTATGACTCCAGTCAATGTCCATAAAAGAATGTCGATCCTTATATACTCTTGCTTGAGAAGCGAGGCCGTCTTTTCCTTTTTTTAGATAAACTTCAGTTGTGCTACTATACTTAGGCAGTCCGCTATGAGTGCCGGACGGGTCATCTATTCTGCTGACTAATTTGCATGTGACTCCACCAATTATCTCTTTGTCACTCTCATCTTTGTATAAATATTGGGTAAAACCACCATCTTTGTTATATTGTCTTTGATTTCCCATAATTTAATCGTTGTCAAAATTGTTATCGTACCTAATTCCTTTATAATCTCGTTCTCTTAACCATTCTAAAAGAGTTATGCTATTTTCTGTAAAGCCTGCATCTTTTAGATTGACACTTAATGTATCTGACAAATTCATTAGATGACAATCTTCTTTACTTGACCCATTAATTGTTTGTCCAATGATAAACTCACAGCATATACATCTGACAATGTATATATGATCTTCATTGTCATCTTCATGCATTAGCAAATCATTTGATAATGTAGGTTCATGCTCCATCTTGTAACGTAACTTCTCAAAGAAAATGCGCTCGTTTTTTGATTTATAATGGTTTTCCATTGCTGCGAACATCATATAGTCCTCAGCCCAAAGCTTATTTGTGTTCATGATCTAAAATGTGTTGAAATATAATCTGGAATGAATTTAAGTTCTGCTTTTATATAAGGCACTTCGATAGGTTCGCCATATACAAAAATTTTAATTGGTGTTAATTCTGAATCAATACGCTGCAAAGCATATTTCCAAAGTGATAAACTTGATTTACAATGCTTGTTCCCTACGCCACAAGTAGCAAGTACACTATTAGTAGGAAGCCCATCCAGCGCATATGAAAATGAATTTGCGTTTCCCCAACTAACAGTTGGAATCACATTGAATCCACAATTTTGCCAATACGCACCAACGAACCGTGTTTTATAAATTGCTTCCTTATTCAATTGAGTAAGATATTCCTCTACGTATAAAGAATAATCAGGTGTAAATAAGAAATCAAAAGGTATAAGTTTGCGTGTTGTTGATTCTAAATTTTTCCATACTGCGTTATCAAACCTGTAATCATATTGAAAAAAATGTAAGGCTTGATTAGCTCCGCTTAAGCTTTTCCATTTGTTGAATGGGAAGATACTAAAGTCAGTTGGTCCTGTGTAAGGTTTTAGTATGGGGAAATAATTTGTATCTGTAAATGTAATTCCTTTGGCAAGATGCATATTGTTCCATTTGTGCATCTGTTTTTTACTTGAAGTGTATGGAGAATTCTTTCTTGCTTGACACTCCATTTCGTACAATTCCTTTATAGAAAATAAATTCATAAAAAATCTTAATAATAGTTTATTGAATATTACTGATAGAGGAAATGATTTTGCGAACAAGCAAAAATAATGTAACTTTGCAGTCGTAGATTCATGTCCTAATCAATAATAGGATGGTTTTCTCTCTCGGTCTCGCTCAGCGGCCAAACTATGCGAGATCATTTTTAGTCCTGATAACATACAGTGTCAGGACTTTTTAGTCTTTACTATAACATTCCTTCATAGGCAATCACTCCTTCCATTTATTAATATATTCATTGATATAGCTCAAGGGCAAACGAGGATTTATTTCTTTGAGTTTCTCCAATGCCTCTATCGCATTAATTCTACAGATAGTAGACGTCTCAACCATTTTGTCTATTATATAAAATATGCCATGAACGTCAACTCCGTTTTCAGATGCCGCATGCCTTAATCTATTATCTCCTGTGAGCAGAGTGTAAGTGTTTTTCTGGGCGTATAACCACACAGAACAGTCCTGAATTGAAACTCTTGTTCTGGCTCGTTGCTTTATACTAAAATCAAATAACTCTTCCATCTCCTTGCCTGTAAATGACTTAACCGTAATCTCCCCGCTGATGATGAATCTTTCAACTTTGCTTCTCTGTGTACCCTTGTTAAGTTCATTTATAACAAAGTCTGTAGTATGGATTTCCCATGGCAAATCCATAAAACTATCAAGAAGGTTTGACTCTATCAGGTCAATAAAAATATTAGTATCACTTACAACTACTGTATTCATCAGACTACATTTGAATTTTTTCTGACATGATCAACGGAGCATTGCAGCAGTGACGCAGCCTTGTTAACTGAGATTAGCTGTTGCGCTAATGCTGAATATACCATGGATTTGAAACGGTCAATCTTACATTCTTTATATCTTGATTCTTCTACCAATCGCTTAAATGAAGCGTACTTGCTTTTTCGTATGTAAAAACTACGGTATCTGTCATCATTTACTATTCTAAGCGAATGTAATTTATGAACTATTGCATCAATAGATATGCCGTAAGCTTCACTTAATGACACCAACTCCTCAATGGCGATTGAGCTGTTATTCCTAAAATAGCAGCTTATGATTTCACTTGGAAGCAACATCTCACTTGCAAAAGCGTTGCATAGTTTCTCTTTCTCCTTTTGGGGTAATTCAGTAGGGAATTTTTCATTTAAGAGCAAATGCCCCAATTCATGTAAAGAGGTGAGCCTCCTTCTTTCTATATTAGTTTTTTTAGAGTTTAGCACAATAATGCTGTGAGTTCCGTTTACTATACCGCTAACGCCATCAAAAGATTCAGGTGCGTCAGTGTATATTAACTTCACGCCATGAGACTCCAGCGTTTCTTGCACATTGGCAATGCCATCTATTCCAAGGCTCCAATATTGTCTGACCATCAATGCGTATGTTTCCACATCAGAAATGGTTTCTATTTTGTTGCACTGTATCTGCTTTAGATAAGATTCTTTGGCTCCTAAAATCTCCTCTATTTCAAGATACCTTTCCACATCGTCTTGTATCTGAACTTTTAAGGCCGAAGTCTCTTTTGACCCGACATCAGCTTTTTTCCTGAAAGACATATTGAAATCATCTATCTCAAATGTAAAAGGACGGAAAAAATAATCAACGTCAACATTTAAACTTGAGGCAAGTGAAATTAATACAGTGCTACTGGGTAGCATTTTTGCAGACTCATATTTTGAGATGGCCTGTTTGCTTACCAGTCCGTTCATGCTGTTACATAAGGCCTCCATTGAGAGCTTAGCCTTAATGCGTGCCTGCTTGAGCCTTTTTGCAAAAATTTCCAATTTGTTTTCAGACATAGTTTCATAAGTTTTGGTTGACAAATGTACGAATAATTTTTGTTTTGTCAACCAATAATGACAAAAAAATTAAAACTCCGCTGCAATGCGTATGCCAAGCTGGCGGGGTTTGCCTTGCTGCAGAAAGGCGTTGCTCATTGATACAAAGTAGAACACATCATACTGGGTGCCAGTGAGGTTGCGCGCCCATAGCTGAAGGCTTACGTATTTCCATTTTATCTCCACCGATGCGTTCAGTAGTGCGTAGAAGGGCTGTGAGAGCGTGTTCGCCTCATCCCACCAGATGCGGCCGCGCCCCTCTCCTGATAGTGATAATGAAACAGAGTCAAGCCATCTCTTTCCGGCTCTGTAGCACACATCAGTGCCTAAGTATGCGGTGTGCATAGGCGAGTAGGGTATATGGTTGCCACTATAGTTGTTTATGCCGTCATCAAAGCTTATGAAGCGGGCGTCAGTGAAGCCATAGCTGCCATGAATCATGCCGCGCCAAGAGTTTTTCTGCCAGCGGTAGAGCAGGGTGGCCTCCGCTCCTAAAGAGCGTGAACGTGCGGCGTTAGTCATCATGCGCCCTGCTGTCTTGCCCTCAGGGAACACTGTCACCTGCTGGTCCTGAATATCTATATAGAATATGTCAGCGTCAATGCGCAGACCCTCTGCCGCACTCCAGTGCAGACCAGCCTCATAAGTCCATGCCTTCTCAGGACGGTATTTTGTTATCTCCGCCTTGGTGTAGCGCTCGTCTCCCATGCCGTCCATGTGAACACCCATGTCAGCCATCATGTCCGCCATCATTCTGTTTTGGATGATAGTGCTGAATATCTGCGTGTTGTAGCCGCCCGCCTTGCTCCCCTTGGCAGCGTAGGCGTAGAGGCTTAGCTTGCTGAAGTCATATTGCACGCTCACACGTGGAAGCACTTGGAAGTAGATGTCAGACATGGTTCCTATCATGCTGGTGGTAAATGCCCTGGGCTTTTTCATAAAGGCAGTCATGCGGTAGTGCAGTGATGCGCTACTGTTGTAATCGAGGCTCACATACTCCACATCGAGGCGAATACCAGCCTTAAGAGTCAGCCCCTTCACTGGCTTGAACACGCTCTGGTGATACAGGGCGGCTCCTACGTTAAGGCGCTTGAAATCACTCTCCACGGTGAACTGCTGTTCAAGAATCTCAAGAGAGTCCTCTGGAAAGGCCTTGCGTATGCCACGGTTTGCATTTGAGAGAATAAGCTCCTCTATGCCATCTCTTTTAAACGTTACGGGAGCGTGCATATCACCGTACTTAACAAAAGCGGCGGCACCAGACAGAAAATCGTACCACCATGTCTGTGCCTTGCTACGCACCATACCGTCAAGTGTGGCACCGTGTACTCCCTGCCCCTGCTCCAGCGTGAAAATGGACTTTGGCGTATAGTCATTGTCCATGCGCATAAGGTCATTCAGGTATTGGTATGAAGCGCTAAGTTCCATGGTGTGGCGCTCCCATTCACGTGTGGCGTGCAGAGCCTCCACGGCGCAGATGCGGCGGTAGGAGCCAGTGTCATTATAGTTGATAATTCGCGTCTCCGCCGATGCGTAGGGGTATGCTCCCTGGTCTGTCCAGCCGGCGTTTATAGTGTTTGTTATGCGCCAGCCTTCCTGCGGTTTGAAGTCAAGGACAAAGCGTCCGCTGGCACCTTGAGAATGGTCTATAAGTGAACCGTTATACTGGTTTCTGTAGAATCCGTCAGTGCGGTTGTACTGCCCTGAGAGCCCCCAGCCAAACTTATCTGTCTCACGGCGGCGTATTGCCGCATCGGCGTAGGCGGAGTTTGCAGTGGCGTATTCAGCATTGGCGGTTATGTTCTGTCTGCCTGAAATATCCATAGGCAGTATGGTGCGTATGTCCATTATGCCACCCATGGTGTTGCGTCCGTAGAGCGTGCCTTGCGGGCCTCGCAGAATCTCAATGCGCCTTACGTCCTGCAGGCGGAAGTCAAACATGTTCTTGTCAAGCAGCGGCACTCCGTCAACCACCATGCCCATCACAGACTCGTCTATCCTGGAACCTAATCCACGTATATACACCGTTGATGTCATGGCGGAGCCGTAGTCTGGCATTGATACGTTTGGCACCAGGTTGGCTGCCTCCTTGGGAGCTGTTACATGAGCCGCCGTAAGCTCCTGCGGGCTGAGTACGTCAGCCTGCTGCGCCATGCGTGAGATGGAGTTGTCATAGCCGTCACGGGTTTTGCTCACCTCAAACTCTGGCAGCACAACAAGAGTGTCGGCGGCAGGTGTCAAACCAGCCGCCGGCAGGCAAACAAACAGCAGAACGTTACTCAGTAATACGCTGACCCTCATATCGGGTAGGGTATGTTCCAAAATATAGTGAGAAAGATAGGGCGTCTTTGCTGGCGGTTCCTTCTAAGTCTGTAGCAGTGTACTTGTCAAACGGATTTCCGCCCATTGTGGGTACAATATTATTGCCAGAAAGGGTGTAACTGGCATCTGTGGTCACATAGCTTACACCAGGCAGGTCAAGGTCAATGGTTACCGGCATCTGAGGCACAAACTTTACTTTGTAAATGCTTAAAGTGGAGCTGGTCTCACTATCCTTGTTGAATTTAACCTTGATGTCCTTGGTCTCGTACTCCTGACCGTTGAACGTTACAAAAATGGAACCTTTATATGTGGCAGACTGCTCTGCAATAGGTTCCATACTCTTGGCCTCTGGCTCTACGCTGTTTGGCCGAGGCTCTGTTTGTTTGCTGCATGCTCCAAGCATAAGCAAAACAAAAAATAATGAAAAAATCTTCTTCATAAGGCTTAAAAATTTGTGTCTGCAAAATTACTGTCAGACATTTTCGTAAGCCTTAAGAAAACCTTAAGATTTTAGGATTTTTTTAGAGTAACGCCAGTGCTGTTACGCCGATGAGAACACCTGTAAGAGCCACAGCTTTCAGGCGTGTGTTTTTGTCATGCAAAACTATGGTGCCGTAGATGAATGGAATTATCACCCCGGTGCGGCGTATCACAGAGAGCATGGAGAGCATGGCATCGGGTTGAGACAGGGCGTAGAAGTAAGTAAGCTCAGATGTGACCCAGAACAGTGATATGCCTAAGATGCTCCAGCGCCACTTGAATCTGATACCTTCATGGCGTTTTGGCCACCAGAATATCAATACAAATATCAGCATCATTAGAGCCTGCTCTGATGCGTAGAAGAACTGGAAGGCGTAGCGGTTAATGTTTAGCCCCTGTAGCGCATACTTGTCATAGAGTCCGCTGCACGCTCCTATAAGAGTGCCCGCTATTACAAGCCACACGTACGGGTTGCGGAATGAGAACCCCTCCTTTTTGCCTATCATTGAGAATGCCATAAATGAGAGCAGTGTGACGGCAATGGCTATCCACTGGTACCACTCCAAGTGCTCTCCAAACAGCATCACGGCTCCCATTACCACCCACATAGGTCCAGTGGCCCCAATGGGCGATGCTATGGTGAGCGGCACTCTCCTTATTCCAAAGTATGTGGTGAGCCCGAAACTCATAATGAGGCATGCCTTTATGAATATTAGCAGGTGGGTGTGTGCGTCAAGCACGGGTATCTGGGTTATGGCAAGCGGAATCTGAAGCAGGGTGGAGCACACCATTGACGTCAGCAGCACGGGCAGAACCGCATTGCCGTCAACTGATGTCTTCTTGCAGATGTCATAGCATCCTAAGAGAAACGCTGATATAAATCCAAATAGTAACCACATGTGAAGTTTAGGAGTTTAGGAGTTTAGGAGTTTTTAATTCTCAACTGTCCACTGATTAGAATCCGGTCCAGCCTTGTGCTTTCAGTTCAAGTTCCTGCCCCTCTGGTGTTACAAGCACCTTCTCGTTTGCATCGGCGGTGGTGTAGCCTATAACTTTAACACCCTTAATCTGGTTCACCTTCTCATGTATGGAAACAGGCACGGTGAAGAGCAGTTCATAGTCTTCGCCGCCGTTAAGAGCCACTGTCATCAGGTTCATGTTGAACTCCTCAGCCTGCACGGCTGTTTCATAATCCACTGGTATCTTGTCCTCATAGATACGGCAGCCCACGCCGCTCTGCTTGCATATATGGTGAAGCTCAGATGAAAGACCGTCTGAGATGTCCATCATGGCGTTAGGCACGATGCCTGCTTTTTCAAGTTCGTCAATAATATCCTTGCGAGCCTCTGGCTTCAGCTGGCGTTCAAGCAGATACTCTTTGCCTGCAAAGTCTGGCTGCATACCCTCCTGACCGTTTTCTGCAAACACTTTCTTTTCACGCTCCAGCAACTGCAAACCCATGTAGGCGGCGCCTAAGTTACCGCTTACGCATATAAGGTCATTTGGCTTGGCTCCGCTGCGGCACACTATCTTACCATCTTCACCCTCTCCTATACAGGTTATGCTTATGCAAAGCCCTGTTACAGACGCCGATGTATCGCCTCCCACCATATCCACTCCGTGACGCTCACATGCAAGCAACATTCCGGCGTAAAGTTCGTCCATGTCTTCTGTCTTGAAACGTGCGCTCACTCCTATGCTCACGGTTATCTGCTTAGGCCTGCCGTTCATGGCGTAAATGTCAGAAAGATTCACCATAACGGCTTTATAACCAAGGTGTTTAAGCGGTACGTATGTAAGGTCAAAGTGTATGCCCTCAAGCAGAAGGTCTGTGGTTACAAGTACACGCTTGCCTGGCTCTGAGTAGTTTAGTATGGCGGCATCGTCGCCCACACCTTTTACGCTACTGCTATTTATAATTTTAATGCTTTCTGTGAGACGGTCTATAAGACCAAATTCTCCAAGTGATGATATTTCTGACATTTCTATTTAGTTGACAGTTGATATTTGACAGTTGACAGTTGTTTTTTTTTGTGTTGCAAAGGTAGCAATTTTTTTGTATCTTTGTAAGCTGGAGAATGACCCAAAAAACATATAATATGAAAAACGGAATTTTACATTTAGGATTAGTGCTAATGTTGGCACTTGCAGCTCTTTCTGGTTGTAAAAACAATGAGCCTAAGGATGCTAAGATTGAGAGTATCAGTTTCAAACAATCTGTTTATGAAATAATGGAGAACAATATTGATTTGAATCTGAAGAAGGAACTCGTAGTAACTCCTGAAGGAATTTTGGATAAGGAGAAAATCACATGGAAGGTGGATAATGAGGATGTGGCAGAGATGAGTGGTAATTATCTTTTACCTAAAGGCGCAGGTACTGTGAAAGTTACAGCTACTGTTCAGGAAAAGTCAGCTACTTGTACGGTGGAAATATCTGAGATCCCTATTGAAAGTATTAAACTAACTGATATGACGCTGAAGGTGCATGAGAAGAAAAAAATAGAGTACACCACTGTTCCTGAAAATATACCAATACAGCGTTTTACATTAAAGAGCAGTTCCTCGTATAATGCTTCAATAGATGCAGACGGTAATATTACTGCCAAGTATCCTGGAACCGTTACTATTACAGCAACAGCCGGAGACGTTACATCCACGTGTACTATAACAATTGTGGAGGTGCCTGTTAAGTCTGTTACTTTGGATAGGACATCGTATGTTTTTACAAAACCTGGAGAAACTTTGCAGTTAATTGCAACTGTGGAGCCGGAAGACGCTTCCTTCCCTGATCTTATGTGGGGTTCAAGTGACAATAATGTAGCAAGAGTAGATCTTTCTACGGGTCTTGTGACAACTGTAGCACCTGGTTCCTGCACTATAACGGTATCTGCAGGTTATGGTGAGGCTAAAGCCACCTGTAAATTCTTATACATAGAGCAGGTTACTGATGCTTGTAATAACACGTATCCCGTGGTGTATATAGGAGGTAAATATTGGATGGCTAAAAATATGAGGTGTAATAAATATGATTCCGGTAGTGAACGTCCTAACGAATCTATAGGAACTAAGAAAGAAGATTCCTTGACTCCAAGGTACAGTAATGCAAATGATTATGACGAATGGGATTATGATAGCAAAGTGAACCATATAGTGGGTGCCAGCGATGAACGTTTGGGATATTTGTACAATTGGTCAGCAGCCACTGCTACCAGTAGTTCTGGGGCTGCGGCTCAAACAACAGCTTTTTCTGGTAAACGCCAAGGTATTTGCCCTAACGGATTCCACTTGCCAACCATATCTGAGTATGAAGAATTGGCTAAGGCTGTTGGAGGTGTAAAGGATGGTGATGGTAACTATAAGAATGCAGGAAAGAAACTTAAAACTACTGACGGCTGGAAATCTTCACATGATACGGATGATTATGGCTTTTCAGCCTTCTCATCTGGATACGCATATTATAAGACTGAAGGTTATATAAGTGAACATTACTTGATAGAGGGTATATCTCTGTCTGGTTATTTTTGGACAGCAACACCTAATGGCAGTGATAATTCATTTAATGTGAGGTTTGTATATTACAGTGATGATATGAAAGTGTCTAAGGATTCTAAAAAAGGTAATTATGCTGTCCGCTGCGTAAAGAACTAATAGTCACAGGACAACTATTTATAAACTCACAGTCTTGTCATAGTACGGGATTGTGAGTTTTTTTGTATATTTGCGGTGCGCAATGTGTATGGTATGGGAATAGAACTTGCTGACATTTCAAAAAGTTATGGTAGCCAGAAGGTTATTTCAAATCTAAGTCTGAAAATAGGCAAAGGGGAGATTGTAGGCTTCCTTGGCCCTAACGGGGCGGGAAAGTCAACCACTATGAAGATGATTACCGGCTACACTGCGCCAGACAGCGGTAGTGTGAAGGTGTGCGGCATAGATGTGGTCAGACAGCCCCTTGAGGCAAAACAGCGTATAGGCTATCTGCCTGAACATAATCCTTTGTACCTTGATATGTATGTCAGGGAGTATCTTGATTTTACAGCTGATGTCTATGATGTGCCTTGCAAGCGTGACCGCATCGATGAGGTAATTTGCCTTACAGGCCTAAAGAACGAGTATGGCAAAACCATTGGTGCGCTTTCTAAAGGATATAGACAAAGGGTGGGGCTTGCAGCTGCCATTATACACAACCCTCAGGTTCTTATTCTTGATGAACCTACCACAGGTCTTGACCCAAACCAGATAGTGGAGATAAGGGAGTTGATAAAGGATTTCGGGCAGGAGCGCACTGTGCTTTTCAGCACTCACATTATGCAGGAGGTGGAGGCTGTTTGTAGCAGGTTTGTAATTTTAAGGCAGGGTGTTGTAGTGGCAGACAAGGCTGTGGCGGATATAGAGCGTGGCTCACTTGAAACTCTTTTTAGAAAACTTACGCAATAATGATAGAAGATAAGGATTTTGACATACATAGCAGTGGTGCGGATGAGAATCGTGATTATGAGAATGTGCTTCGTCCGCTCTCATTTTCTGATTTTAAGGGGCAGAACAAGATTGTGGAGAACCTTAAGATTTTTGTACAGGCCGCTAAGCTGCGCCGTGAACCGCTTGACCATGTGCTTCTGCACGGTCCTCCGGGATTAGGTAAGACCACTCTCTCAAACATTATTGCCAATGAGCTTGGTGTTGGGTTCAAGATAACATCGGGGCCGGTCCTTGACAAACCTGGTGATTTGGCTGGTATCCTTACAAGTTTAGAGCCCAACGATGTGCTCTTTATTGATGAAATTCACCGCCTTAGCTCTGTGGTGGAGGAGTATCTGTACTCTGCTATGGAGGATTTCCGCATTGATATTATGATAGACAAGGGCCCCAGTGCGCGCTCTGTGCAGATTGGGCTTAATCCGTTTACTCTTGTTGGTGCCACCACCCGTAGTGGTCTGCTTACCAGTCCTTTACGTGCAAGGTTTGGTATTAACTGCCACCTTGAGTACTACGATGCGGATGTGCTTATGTCTATTATTAAGCGTTCTGCCGCCATTCTTGACACACCTTGCTATGATGATGCCGCCATAGAGATAGCCCGCCGTAGCCGTGGCACGCCCCGTATTGCCAACGCCCTGCTGCGCCGTGTTCGTGACTTTGCGCAAGTGAAGGGTAGTGGGGTTATTACCAAAGAGATAGCCTGCTATGCTTTGGAGGCTCTTAACATAGATGTCTATGGCCTTGATGAAATTGACAACAAGATTCTGAACACCATTATAGATAAGTTCTCTGGCGGTCCTGTGGGCATTACCACTATCGCTACAGCCTTGGGCGAGGATCCTGGCACATTAGAGGATGTGTATGAACCGTTCCTTGTTAAAGAGGGCTTTATTAAACGTACTCCACGTGGCAGGGAGGTTACTCCGCTTGCCTACAGGCATCTGGGCAAAGAGCGTGGAATGGGTGGGGCTTTTCAGGGTAATCTATTTAATAACTGAAGATGAACGAGGTTAAATCTCTTGCAAAAGACACCGCCATTTATGGCATTAGCAGCATACTTGGAAAGTTTCTTAACTGGTGTCTTGTTCCGCTATACACTTATCTGCTGACCAGTAGCGCTGACTACGGTATTGTTACTAATCTCTACGCCTGGACTGCGCTTCTGCTTGTGATTCTCACCTACGGCATGGAGACAGGTCTGTTCCGTTTCCTTAACAAGGGGGAGGATAACCCTGACACTGTCTATAGTACTACGCTTACATCTGTGTTTTCCACATCGATGTTTTTTGCAGTGCTGGTATCTGTATTCTCCGGCCCTATTGCTAATGCTATGGGGTATGGAGCCCATCCTGAGTTTATTGCAATGCTTGCCATTGTGGTGGCTATGGATGCTTTTGACTCTATTCCGTTTGCCTACCTGAGATACCAGAAGAGGCCTGTGGCTTTTGCATCGCTGAAGTTATTCATGATATTTGTAAATATTGTCATGAATATCTTTTTCCTGCTTGGCTGTCCTGCAATTATGAAGTGGAACCCTGCGCTTGTGGATTGGTTCTATAATCCTGATTACGGGGTAGGCTACGTGTTTGTGGCAAACTTTATCTCAACCACTTGTGTTACGCTGGCACTGCTACCTACCGTTTTTCAGGTTAAGCCTAAGTTTGACGGTGAACTGCTTAAGCGTATGCTCGCATACTCACTGCCTCTGCTTCTGCTTGGTGTGGTTGGCATTATGAACCAGACTATTGACAAGATTATTTTCCCATATCTCTACGCTGACCCTCAGGAGGGTGCGGCGCAGCTGGGTATATACGGGGCCTGCTTTAAGGTGGCTATGGTTATGATGGTGTTCACTCAGGCATTCCGTTACGCATACGAGCCGTTTGTGTTTGCCAAGAGCAAGGATGCTGACAGTAAGCAGAGCTACGCTGTTACCATGAAGTATTTTCTCATAACTTCATTCCTGATATTCTTAGGCATAACTTTTTACCTTGATATCTTGCGTTACATAATTCGTCAGGATTACTGGGAAGGGCTTGTGGTTATCCCTGTGGTGCTTATGGCATACATATTCCAAGGGGTTTATTTCAATCTCTCTTTTTGGTACAAGCTAAATGACAAAACTCAGTACGGGGCGTATATGTCTATGGCAGGTTGTGTTATAAATGTGGCGCTTATAGTGGCTTTGGTGCCTCTGATTGGTTATATGGGCGCAGCACTGGCATCGCTGGTGACATTCTTTGTTATGATGGTGGTGTCATACGTCTGGGGGCAGAAGTACCTTCCCATTGACTATGATTTTAAGGGTATAGGCATATATTTTGCTTTAGCGGCGGCTCTTTACGGCCTGAGCCGTCTTTCTTCTTATATGTTGTTAATTTATTGCGGTTTAGACAATATTTGGATTAATATGGGCGTTAATACGGTGTTACTTGCGGTTTATGTGGCGTATCTGCTTAAGCATGATTTGCCTGTAAACGCCATTCTACGCCGTCGCGTCAAAAATTAAATTATTATTTATAGAATTATGAAAGAGAAATTTTTTTGGACTCTTTCCGCAGTCCTTGCAATTTGCGGATTAGCACTTACATCTTGTGCAAATAGTGAAAGTAGCGACAGTGATGCTGAGAGCGTGGAGACTCAGGCTGTAGTAAAAAACGAGCCTGATACTTATCTTGCTGCTATTGAACGTTATCTGGTAAATGATATTGCAGTGAACTACGCTCCTGCCGAGTACCATATTCCAGTGGATTTAATTGTGGCTGTTAATGAGAGTAATCCGGATTCTGTGCTTGTATGGGGTGATTTCTGGATTGAGAACTACAATCTTTCAGCTGACACACTGCTATTTGTTTCTGGTGGCAGCCATCCTGGTCTTATGCATGTGGCTAAAGACGGCGATGCTTACAAGGTGGTGTCTTTTGATGCTGTTGCAGACGGTTCTGATTTCCTGCCAAGCGCTAAGAAGATATTTGGTGACAATTTTGAGCCTTTCCAGAAAATGAATTCTAATGACGAACTGCGCAAGGAGTTGCGTCGCATGACTATTTTAGCATACGTTAAGCAGAATAACATACCTGCTACAATGTACAAAGACTACGGCTGGGATCCGGTAGCGCTGGAGAAATAAGCGAGTGGAGTAGTGATACAAAAAGAGCTGGCCATTTGGTCAGCTCTTTTTGTGATAAAATAATCTGCTTGCTGCAGAGATTGTCAAGACTTTCTCAATGCCCACGCAAGCAGATTATAAATGCTTATTTTTTTATCATTACAAAATTACATCTTTGTATTTTTTTAATTCAGCCGGTGTTAGCAAATCCATATTGCCCCTGAAAAAACGTTTAAGTGCATCATTATATATGTTTTTTACTTACGCCACTGCGTTTAATAACCAGTTCTATTACCTCCTTACATTCTCTCTGTAACTGTTTTTGCGTCTTTGTTTGATGCAAATTTAGGGCTGTAGATATTGGCTCTAAACCTTTATGTGTAAAAATATATAGGTTTTTATTGGTGGCGTATTTATACCTGTATATAAATGCTTACATTTGTAATCAAAAAAAATATCTACATGGAAATATCTGCTTTTGACACAAAGACTGAAAGGATTAAGGCTCTACTATTGTCTATAACATGGCTTGGATTAATAGGGGTTGTGGTGTCGCTCACTCTCACGTTGATTCCAATTATAGGCAATGTTAGTATTTCTGAAATATCAACATCGGCGATTGGTCTTCTCTTTTGTGCAGTAATGTATGGTGGTTATATATTGTTTTTTCTTGGACTGTTAAGTATGTCGGCAATATATATAATCAACAAGTCAAAATCTATATATGAAGTGTGGCTTTATAATAGCGTCAATAAAAGTGGTCAACAGCAATATGAAAAAGTGTTTTACCTTTGTAAGATCATTGTCTTGGCGTTCAGCGCGGTGTTCTTTCTATCAGTGACTTTTGTTGTGATAGACTGGCATTTTGGAGAGATACAGTTTCAGAATAATGGTTCCCAATCTCTTCAACTATCATTGATCACCTATTATATACTACTCTCTGTCATTGCAACCTGTGTTCTTACCGTGTGCGTGTCTGATGTTGTTATATCGTATAAAATTAAAAAAACGATACGTCAAAAACACGATGCTGAAGGTAAGTATATGAACAGCGATGTCCTTATAAACGTAACGTCAGAACAGTACGGTACTATTGTTAAAATGCTCATAGAGGCAGGTGAGGAAAAGAAGAGTCAGAATGCCTATTATAAAGGAGCCAACAGGGATGCCGTAAGTAATGTGCTGCTCGCTCTGCAAAATAGGGGAAAGATGGTAGCGGTTAACAGGGGCAACCTGCAGGCTGTGATAGAGTGGCTTGAGAGCATAGATGGGCTTGATGCGCAGTTCTCAGAGAATCCTGATGACTTTTTTGAAAAGTTCAGTTTGCCTTCAAAGCTTAGACTGCGCAGGATTGCCGCCATAGAGGAGGCAATGGAGTCACAAGGACTTTAATGTTTTGATTATGGCAACCACAAAGGCAAAACCATTGAATAAAATGCAGATTTTTCTGCTAAAGTTCTTCAGCCGCAATCCGTCAAGAAAGGAGATGCAGGATATTCAGCGGCTTATAGCAAACTACTATGCGGAGAAGGCTAAAGCTGGTATAAAAAAAGTATGCAAGGAAAGGAATTACACAGCTGCTACTTTTAAGAGTATGACAAACCAGAGCCTTAGAACTATGAAGTAATGAGTTATGGCACGTTCAAGAAGATTAAACGACACACAGCTCAAACTTATTCAGATGTTTGAGTTCACAACATCCAAGGTCAGGGGAACGTGAGCTGATGCAAGTACTACGTAATTACTATCTGGTACAGTTTAAAGTTGCTAAGAAAAAATTAAGGGCAGAGGGTAAGATTAACAAAAAAAATATCAATGATTACCTAAACACACATCGTCACGGTAAGCCAATAATTGATAAGATGTCGAACTAAAGAATATAGAGAGGCTACAATGATAACAGAAGAGGTTGATTCGCATTGTCCGATGAGCACTGATTGATAAGCGGATAGGCAGACTCTGGCTTATTCTCTACCTAACGGAGGTATCCTATCGTACCGGAGTGCGATGTGCTGCATTCCCAATAAGAGTCTTTTATCGTTTTGCAGGTAACGGTTCTGCATGTAAAATCAACAGCGCATTAACTTATGTTGATAACGATATCTTGGCAGGCTTAACGCCTGCCTTTTTTGTTTCCGCATAGGATATTAAACAATAAGCCCAGCAATTCAAGATGGACGTTTTAACGTTCTCACCATCCGGATGAATTGCTGAGCTCAGAGCCAATTTTTCGTAGGACTTGCTTGAAAAATTTTACAGGGCTTATCTCCACGCCCAACGCTGCTAAGAAAAAAGTGTCTTCAGAGCTGGCAACCGCCCGATGCCAGTATAGGTTTCCTGCATCCCTAATATCCCGTAACCCGAAAGACAGGTAGATGTGCAGACCTGCTTTGGAGGCGGACAAGTAGTAGCATATAGCCGACCGAAACGGCACTATCTCCTACTGAGAAAGGGGCACCCGATAAATTACCGGTTTTCATCTACTGTTGTAATGGATAAAGACACTGACTAAAAAAATCTGTGAAAATAGGGCTAAAGCCCGGGATCAACGATACCATCCCAATCACTGTAGCCCTACCTAAGTGAACCTAAACCAGCGCCCGTTTGACTTCTGAAATTTAAGTTCACCTATAATTTGGTTTTACTGCAATATTTCACCATATATTATTTTACTGGTGTGGCAGGTACGCTCTGCACAGAGCCTTCATCTTTTATTGCTTTGACCTTTATAGTCTGCATCGCAAATATTCCGCCAGTAATTACAGATAGTAAAGCGTCAAAGAAATTGTAATAGGTTCTCACCTGGCAGTTAGCACTCTGAGGGGTGGCAACCTTTGTTCTACCTAAGGGAATTGTGCCCCAGAATAGGTAACACTGCTTGCCACGGCTATAGGTGTAGGTCTCCTTGCTTTTCTCCATTTCACGGAACTGTCCCACATTTGTACGTGTGGCCATACAAGAAGATAATGTAAGCATTATCACAATGCTTATAAAAACTGTGTCTAATTTACGTTTCATGGCTGTTTGTTTCTAGTTGATACTAATGTTTGGTGCAAATTTATGGATGTATATATTGGTACTAAACCGTTATATGTAAAAATATATAGGTTTATATTGGTAGCGTATTTATACCTGTAATAAATGCTTACATTTGTAATCCAAAAAAACATCTACATGGAAATGTTTGCTTTTGACTTTTTATAATGGCAACAAAAAAGAATAAAACAGCGGTGGATGACTCAATGGTAAAATGGCCTAAGAAATTATCTAAGGCAGGAGAATATTTGAAAGAAGGCAAGCCTTTTATGAAGCTGGACATCGATGAAAGGTTTATTAAACCTGTTCTGAAGTAATATACGATATTACCTGAACACAAGAAAGAAGAAAGTATTAAAATAAGTAGGAGATATTATGAACGCAGAGATAAAAGCCATGCAAAAGGAAATGATAGACATTATGCTTAAAAGAGCTAATGTTAAGAAATCTGAGATTTATGATACTGCATTGAGATTGTGGGTGGCGAATAATTTGGATTTGCTCACACCAGCGGAAATTAAAAAATATAAAGGTAAAGTGCTATTATTGTAAAGCCTTATTAGCGATGGTCTGCCTTGCGTGAATTGGCCCTACCTGGCAGATGTCTAATTGGAATGGTATCACGGCCATTGGAGGTGTGCTTCGCTGCCTCCCACATTAGGGCCTTTTTTATAACGGTGGAGCTACTTATTATAACACCGTTCTGTGGCGCATGATAACAGACGGGGTTGATAGGGTTAAAGTGATTGGAGGGGTGGGCTTCCGGGCTTTAGCCCTATCTTTTTCGCAATTATACTACGTGCCTATGGAATACAAAAAGAGCTGGCCATCTGGTCAGCTCTTTTTGTGAACCGCTTGGGGTTCGACCCCAAGATTCTATCCCCTGACCGTCCTGTTTACCCGATGGGCGGGCTGGGTGTTCACGTGGATAAGCTGCTTAGTAATATCAATACCGAGCAGTTTAACGTTACAGCCCTCTGCCAGGGGGCGGCCGACTGCACAATGCCTAATGGCGTTAAGGTCTATGGCGTAGATCCGTCATTTCCTCTTACGTCAACTAAAGACAGCATTGCCCGTACATTTCTTATGCAGAGCCGTTTTTCTGCCTTGGCCATGAGTCTGCTAAGCCAGCGTAAAATGCCTAAACCTCACATCGTGCATATCATGGACTGGAGTACCGCCGTGGCGGGGTTGGACATCGCCGCTGTTACTGGTGCCAAACCAGTGTTTGCCGTGCATCTGAGTATAGGGAACTATATAAAGAGTCCGTCACCAATGCAGCGTAGCAACTGGGATGAGGCAAAACAGATTGAGTTTCTTGCTTGCCAGAAATCATTCAGGGTTCTGCAAGTGAGCAAGTCATATTCAATGTTATATCCTTTTAACTTCTTCAGCCATAAGACAAGCATAATCCCCAATGGTATAGACTTGTCAGATTTTGACTTTTCAATTAGAAGCAATGTGCAGGCTAATCATCTGCCAGGTAAGAGTATAAAGAAGATACTATATGTTGGCCGTATTGCATCAATGAAGAATGTACAGACGCTTATGGATATTGAGCTTCCAGACGGTTGTGATTTGATATTTATAGGCGGCGACCAAGGCAGCTCACAGCCTCTAATTGACAGACTGAAAACAGTTTGTGACAACGATCCTAACAAGTTCTACATGGGCGCTGTTTACTCAGAGGAGAAGAATTACCTGATGACACAGGCTGATCTTGTAATAGTACCGTCCGTACATGAGCCGTTTGGCATTGTGGCCTTGGAGGCCTTGGCGGCCGCACAGGGCGGCAGGACAATCCTTGCAAGCAGCTTTGTAGGTGGCATGGGTGACTTCCTTACTCCTGATGCAGCATTGAACTGCGGTGTTACCAAGGAGAGCATTGAAGACTGCATAGCCCGCTTTCTGTCAATGACTGATGATGAAAAGTCAGCCATGAGAACCGCCGCCGTGGAACTGGCTGGACGCTATACGTGGCAGAACACCACCAGTGAGATAGAGAGTGTTTATAATAGCATACTATAACTAAAAAATGAATCAGAGTGATTTTAATCATAAGAAATTTAGAACTACTGTAGTATCTCGCCCTGAAGAGTTGTTTTTTCATGCTTTATATGATTTTCCTGCTCAGTGGTATTTTGGAAGACCAACAGCAAGGGTCTCAAGAGCTATTAAAGATATAACTGATATCAATGTAAGGAATTTTAGGTTAATACTTACAGAACAATATCTAAAACATTTCTATAACAGACATTATCAGGAAAGAATTAAAGGCCAACGTTCATTAACATTTAAAGATGTTGAGCGACTTAATGATACGGTAAATAAGTTTTATGAAATAAGAAAAGGGAAAAGGGGAAAAACTATAGTTCTTAAAACAAGATTTCCAGACGGAACAGCGGTACTAATTATGGAAATATTTCCTAACCGCAAAGTTCTGTCTGGAAGAAGCTTGAGAATTGAAACCTCATAGCGCAATGGTCAAAGCCAATGCCTCAGGAAATATCCACTATGAGCAAAAATTTCAAATTCTAAAAACCAATCACTACGTATTGGATTGATGCAAAGATACAGACATTTATTAACAAACCAAATAAAAATAGAAAAATTATGAGTTACAAAAAAAAGATTATCGACGGAAAGGAAGTTAAATATTGGGAGTCCGTAGAGGAGGAACACCCAGAGACTTCCGAACTTCAGCCTAAAGTAGATAATACTCTTGAAACAGAAAGTAAAGAGATTCCAGGTGCCATAAACGAGGTTCTTAACCTGACAAAAAAGCCAACAATATAGAACATATTTAACCAGGCTAAAGAAATGCCTGTTGGTGGAGCTATATTCACACGTAGAATTTCACTTCTCTCTCTCATTGAGAATTACTCTGATGCTATAATCTACGTTAATGAGGATTATAGCTCAACCGGCACTGCTAAGCACTATTTCAGAGCTTCAGACGGTAACGTAATAACAATCACATTGCCTGTTGACATCGTGGATAAATCTGGCGAGGCTCCAAAAACACTCTCTCCACGCTCCGTGATCATATCATGTAATGATTTTATCTGCACTGGAGGACATGGTGAAAAACTTGAGCCTGTGTATGACACCCTGATGAATGACGGCAGCCGTGCGTTCCTCTTGAACAAGGAAGATAGCTCATACAAGAGACTCTTTTCAAAGGTGTACGCTCATGGTGGCTTCTATATGGTTAGAAGTGGTGCTGAATATGCCGATGAGAGCATATACACTTTTGCAGGTATGACCACCGAATCAGCTGCTAACTCACACTTCCCATATATCCAGTAGGGAAGACGTTTATACACTACTTGCGTGACCCATACATCTCTCAAAGAGATAAAAAAGTAGAGCTTGAGCTCGGGAACGATACCTCCCCAATCACTCAAACTCTACTTCTATACACTGGCATTACTGCCATATTTCACCAGCAAAGGTACAAAAAAATATCAAACCAAATATAAACCACAAAAAAAAAAAATCAGATTATGAAACTAAAGGAGCCTATTGCAAAACTCAAAAAGAATGAGCAAAGCATGTCTGGCAGGAACGCTAAGACATTAAAGAAGAGTGTTAAGAAGTGCGCCAAAGGTGCAAAGTGCAAACGTCCAGCCAAGGCTGGACAACTAAGACTGTTCTGATATGGATCTGTATAATAACACAATGAACCCCGTTGGCGGGCGCAGAGATTATGCGTGGAGAGGCAATATTGGTAAAATGGACGTCAGACGCTCACTCAGTCACGCAACAGACAAACATAGTTCTGTGGATCTTTTAAAGTTACAGGATAAATATAACCTTAAAGGCTTTGAGTTTGGCAACTACACAAGCAATGATGACCGCCATGATTTTGCCATAGCTACAAAAAGATCCTTAGAAGATCTGATGTTTGTGCTGAGAACAAGGAACATAGGCGTAGATAGACTTGTAGGTATAGCCTTTGGTGCCAGAGGTATGGGCGGAAGGGTGGCGGCACACTATGAGCCATGCTTCAATATGATTAACATCACTAAACCACACGGTGCGGGAACTCTTGCCCATGAGTACGGACACGCTCTTGACTTTAACCTTGGCAGATATATTGACCAGAACAAATCATACTCTGCTCTATCTGGAGGTTCCTCAGTGGCTCGTACTCTTGAAAGTAATACTGGTGGGCAGCTGCACTACTGGACCAATAAGATTGTTGACGCAGTAAAAGCCACTGATTCGTTCAAGCGCCTGGATAAAGCAGGTGATTACTGGCGTGAGAGGACAGAGGTGTTTGCACGTACATTTGAGCAGTACGTTTGCTATGCTCTTAAAACCGAGGGGTGGACAAACCAATTTCTTACAGGAAGTTGGAGCGTGTACATTAAAGAAGCCGCCTATCTTAAAGAGGCGGACTTCATGAAGATACTTCCGGACATGCAGCAGCTTGTGCGTGAGATTTCGTTGTTTCTTAACGATAAGGGCAAGCTGGTGCCAAGAGCGTACCCAACCACCGCAAAGAAAGTTGTAATGCCTAAGCCTGAAAAGAAAAAAGAACCAAAGGTTGCAGCTGCAAAGGGAGCCAAGAAAGAAGCTGCAAAGCAGCCGAAACTTGTTTGCTGCCTGAAACCAGCTGATTTATATAGGTTCTGCCTTGAAAAGAAAGATAGTCCTAAAGAAATCCTAAAAGGCGTTTATTATTCCAACGGCACTGCCGTTTCTACGGATGGTAGCATACTGGCTGTCTTTAACATAGATTACCCTAAAGCGTATGAGGGTAAGATTATAAACAAGAGAGGTGAAGAAATTAAGGGTAAATATCTTAACTGGAAAAAGGTTATGCCCAAAAGTTTCAATACTCAATATTTACTTGAAACAAGAGACCTAATGACTGCAATAAGAACCTTTAATAGGAAAGATCCTTATATAGAAGTTCTTAAAGACCGTTGGGTTGACTGCCGTTATTTAAAAGGGGGGTTAACGGTGGCTAAAAAGCTAATCAAAGGGTCTGCTCCAGCTATTAGGGTGCATTATAATAACAGTGTTGCCTCCCCTCTAATGTTCTCCTTTGGTAGTTTTGGATTCATACTTTTAATGCATGTAATAAAAGTATAATTATGAAAGAGAAGCGGCATTACACAAACCAGGAGCGGCATAAAATATATACCGCTCCCAAGGTGAAACTGAAGAACGTTCCTTTCTTGCCCAAAGGTAAAGACGTTGAATCTTATAGATGTAGAAAATCCGTAATATTAGAGGGAATCAGTTTAATTAAGGAACCAATATATTGCCCCGCTCTAAATGCGCAGGTGTCCCTGAAGAGAAAAGGAATGGACGAAACATTACGCTATGCATCTATGGATAAGAAATCAACGTTATACGCGTTAAATTTAGAGCAATTATTGAATGGTGCTGTATATATATGCGACTTAGAGCCTCACAGTAAGTTTCAACAATCTTTTCTTAAAATGCATCTGCTGATTTGTCCTGTAAGCAGATATGGATATGCAAAGATAATTGTAGGAGAGTATTATAAAAAGGAATTAAACAAGCCTAATTATACACATTATTGTGTCAGTAAAATATCTTTAAATCAAATAAAAAAGTAGATACAAGCCAGTGTACACATAACCTCTGCAACTTGTATCTACCTATAATCTCAGCGACTAACGCTGTATTTCACTGGCAAAGATATAAAAAAATTATAAACAAATGGTAAATATGAGAAGATTTTTTACTTTACTCCTGGTGTGTATGCTGCTGATGGGCTGCAACACCACAAAAAAAGTTACAGATAATAGCACTGTAAACAGCAGCTCCGGCAAGGACTCCACCGTGGTGCAAACAGCAGATTCAACCACCATGGCCAGCACTCAGACGGCAAGCTCTCTCTCTGTGGATGAAAATAGTAATACAACCGTGGCAGAGTTTACGGATAGCGGCGGCTCTTATAATGCATTAACTGGAGAATACTCCGGAATAAAGGAGATTTACATACATACCACCGATAAGAAGGTGCAAGAGCAACTCGATGAGACCACCAGACAGCTCAGTGAGTACAGGAACCGTTATGAGAGTCTGTATAAGATGTTTGAAGATGAGCAGAGGCGTAACCGGCTATACTCACAAGAGGAGACTTCAACCACCTGGCACTGGTGGCTGCTTGCAGGTCTGGCCATGGGTGCTGCTCTTATAATCTTTCTAAAAAAAATCCCATACACCAGGCCGTTGATGTTCTAGTTATAGATAAACTGCAAGCGTGCAGGGTAAATGATTTTTTCATAGTATTTGATTTTAAGGCGACAAAGGCGGCTCAAAGGCCGCCTTTGTTTTGTAACCGCCCCAAAAGTTTGTAACTTGGTTGTAACTTGCAAAGCGCACAAAATCAGTTGTTTATGCGCTTAGGTTACAAAGTTACAAAGTTACACGCAAAAATGAGTATAATGTTTACGTTGTTGTAAATATAAAAACTTTTACTATCTTTGCCACTGAAAGGAGATACTATTATGGCAACAAAAAAGAATGATTATCAGATTCAAAGAGAGCAACTTGGTAAGGAGTCACTGGATTTAGTGATTAAGAGAAGTGGCGTTCCTAAAAGCAAAATTATTGAAAATGCTCTACACGCTTTCTTTGTAAAGAACATAGATCTTTTAACACCGGCTGAACGCCGTAAATATTCAGCTGTGATTTTATGAGCTCTGTAGATAAAAGGTTTAGGCGAATTTATATTGACACCAACGTTTTTGTGGGTTGTTTTCGTCAGAGAAAAGTTGATGTCAATGCTATAGAATATCTTTTTAAGCTGAAAAATTACGAGTTGTACACTTCAACTCTTGCCATCTCTCAGACTATATCAATATTACAAGGGAAGAGTAAGGATCATGTTTTCTGCTCAAATATCAAAACGTTCGTAGAGCGGGTAATGCATAAAGTTAAGGTTATAGGTTTTTCAGCTTCAGATATTGAAAAGGCTCTATCTCTGACAACAATTGATATGGAGGATAACATTCAGTTTGTTTTGGGAGAAAAGATGAGCTGCTACACGTATGTGACTAACAATATTAAAGACTTCAGATATAATAACATAGAGGTTGTTGAACCGGCACATATTAGAAATATATCTATTTTGTAAAAGCGTGACTTGGATAATCAAGGCGGCTTCAAAGGCCGCCTTTGTTTTGTAACCGCCTTAAAAGTTTGTAACTTGGTTAGTAGTGATACAAAAAGAGCTGGCCATCTGGTCAGCTCTTTTTGTGAACCGCTTGGGGTTCGAACCCAAGACCCCATCCTTAAAAGGGATGTGCTCTACCTGCTGAGCTAGCGATTCATTGCTTTCTTGCAAAAGCGGTGCAAAGTTACGGATTGTTTTTTAATTAACAAAAATTTTTATGACTTTTTTGTTTGAGATTCTTCACTTACGTTCAGAATGACGGAGCATTGCTCATCATCATTCCTTTTCTCAGTTCCGCTGCAATCTCTGCACCTGCCTGGTCTTCAACTATAGCAAGAGCAAAATCCATTGCCACGCCAGGACCTTTGCCTGTAATTATTTTTCCGCTCTTTACAACTGGTTTCTCAGAGATAGTTGCTCCCTCAAGCTTGTCCTCAAATCCTGGGTAGCATATAGCCTCGGCTCCGTTTAGTATGCCAAGCTCTCCAAGTATGAACGGGGCGGCGCATATTGCAGCCAGATGGCCTCCATCTGCGTAATGGCTTGTAATCATACTGCACAGTGGCTTGCACGCTCTAAGGTTTGTGGCGCCTGGAAGTCCGCCAGGCAGAATGATACAGTCATCAGACTCTGGCTCAATGTCTGAAAGCATGACATCGGCGGTGACAAGAATATCATGGGCACCGCTAACTTCATAGCCTTTCATAATGGACACGGTGGCAACCTCAAGGTCTGCACGGCGCAGAATGTCAACAACGGCAAGAGCCTCTATCTCTTCAAAACCGTCTGCAAGAAAAACGTAGTTCATGTTATGGTGAAATCTTTTTTGTTTTCTGCAAAGATAGTCTCTTTTTTACTATTTTACAAGTACTTTTTCACCGTCATGTATATAAATACCTCTTTCGGTAGGCTCGTTTGGGAGCTTCTGACCTGCAAGATTGAACCATCCTTCAATGACGTTTTTGTTTTTGCTTGTGTCTGCTTCAGACTCATCTACTTCTGTGGTTATAGGTACAAGTCTGTTGCCATTTATGTGCTCTTTTTTTGCCTTAATAATCTGATCTATAAACTCGGAGTCATTATACAGCTGTGCCACTGTGGCCGATGCAAAGAAACGTGCTATATTTACATCTGAAGCATAGTGGTAGCCTACTATGATTCTGCTGCGTCCATATTCATAGCCACGCTCAAGTATCTGATTCGTATGTTCTGGTATAATCTGGCTCAGCACAAGCGCCTCTCCCCATGCCATAAATGAGTGTCCTGAAGGATATGATGATTCATCTTTGTCTGCTTCATCATACTCAGGCGTGCCTGATACCTCTCCAAACTGCACGTATGGGCGTTTGCGGAAATATGCTGTTTTTGCCTGCTTTTTTGCTGCTTTGAGCATACTGTTGGTTTTTTTCATTAGTTTGTAAAGCTCCGGGGTATTGGTTTCATTTATCTCTATGTTGGTACAATCTGAGAACATCTTTAGATGGTACTCAAGGCTTGGATCACCGTCTGCAACGGCCTGCTTGCCGCGCTCTGTACCACGCTCCTCTTTCCCGGCGATGTATGACATTACATCGGCGTAATATCTGGGATTGTCATTATCAATTGGAGCACCAAATATTTTCTTTATCTCCGGATATGTGTTCTGCCCAATTACATGAACATCTTTGCGCCCTTTTATCTTTTGATACTCAAAGCATGCTGCTTTTAGATCATCTATGAATCTTACCATATTATGCAGTTGTACAAATGTGGCTGACGCTGCAAGTCGTGCGGCATCTATATCACTCTGCCAGTGCGCTCCTACTATAACACGGCTATCGCCATACTCAAAAGCACGTCTAAGAATAGTGTCTTGCTTTTCAGGTGCTATCTCAGCTAAGGCAAATGCTGCTGTTAGTATTGAAATCTGATGACCTGATGGATAAGAACCGTTTTTGCGGAGGTAATCACCATCGTATTTTCCCCATATCTGGTCATTGAACACCATAAACGGACGTGACCTTATGTAATAATTCTTTATATAACCAATACTGGCGTTTCCTGTGCTTGCACACCTGCTTATAAGATTACAGATGGCTGGTGTAATGGAAGGTGTCAACTCTAAGCCAAGAGCCTCTCCCATAATTCTGTAAAGGCATTGTGAGCTCAAATCAGACTCGTCGCTGGCTCTTTTCCCACGTTCGGTTTTTCTTGTGGCTTTGCCAATTGTCCATTGTATGATGTCCTCTGCATACTGGTATGAATGGACGTCAGGTGGCGCAGGGAGATATTCTTTTGCCTCTGGCAGTTCTTCAATAGAGCAATAGATGCCGTTCTTTTCAGGTTGTGCTACAGCTTGTATTATTGCCGTTATCCATAGTAGGAATAGTAAAACTTTAGTGTTCATTTTTTTTATCCAAATCTAATTGTTAATATGTGTTAATCCTTGCAATTGCGGCACCAAATTAGTGTTATTGCGCAAAAACTTGTGAATTTTAAATGTTAAAACTATGTGGCTTTATTAAGAATTGTTAAAGAAATGTTAATTTTGTTGCGGTTTTGTAATTTATATGTAACTTAGCCGTAAATATGAAGCACCAGATACAGCACATATTGATAGATACAGATTCCCATTTTGTGAGTAGTAACGGGAATGAGGTTAAGCTAACTCGGACAGAGTGGCTGCTACTGTGTCACCTTATAGAAAATGAGGGGAAAGTGTGTACTCGCACTGAAATTCTTGACGCCGTTTGGGGGCAGCGGTTCCAATATGATACAGGTACCTTGGATGTACATCTTAACGCCCTCAGACGCAAGCTTGGCTTTTCTAAAAATTATCCTATAGAGGTTATTCGTGGAGTAGGGCTTATTCTCCACACCGATGCAGCCACAAGTGGCACTTCGGAGTCTGTCCAGATGCGTCAGAACTTAGAATGGGCTAAGCTTTTTACATCGCTGCTGCCAAATAATCTTAAAACCTGCAATTTGCGGGATATGATTGTGGATGTGGCAGGCGGCTTTACTGATGAGATAGAGAGGCGTTCTCTTAACTGCGGTATGAAGCTTGATCCTTATGTTAATGAAATAATCACTGACGAGGATACGCTGAAAGCAATCTTTAGCAGTGTGCTGACATTGCTAATGCGCCATATTAAAGAAGGAGGCAGTCTGCTTATATCCAGCAAACTCAATCTTACAGATTTTCTTATTTCAGTGCAGGCTGATGGGTTTTGCCCTGATTTTAATGTGCCGGAAATTATAGCGGCTCAAAGGTTTGCCGCACTGCTTTGGATGCCTATGCAGATGACCAACTCCTCTGGTAAGATGAAAGTGGAGTTTCGTGTTCCGTTAAAGCGGCTCTGATTTTGTCCTGACCACAGTGGGTACTACAAAAGATACTACAGTCATACCTATTAGGGCTGCAGACAATACCACAATTTTAACCCAAAGTATTTTGATAAAGAAGATGGTGGAGATTAGTGACATGCCCATCATCATAGATATGGCAAATGCTTTAGCTTTGCGTGTCATGCCGTGGTCTCGTTCATAATCTCGTATATATCTTCCAAAGTATGAAGCGCGCAGCCACTTTTGCAGAGCAGGACTGCTTCTATAGAAAAGCCACGATGCTAAAAGCATGAATGGAGTGGTGGGGAGGCCAGGAACCACTACTCCAATGGCTCCGAGCCCCACACACGTTAATCCTGAAATAATGAATAGGCTTCTCTTAAACATAACACCTGCAAAGTTAGTTATGTTTGCAGAATAAAATCTTAAGATTATCTTAAGATTAATGTGAGGCGTGCCGCGCAGCGAATAAAAAAGGATTATCTCCACAAAGAAGGGGAACCATTCGGTTCTAATGGTTTAATGCAGAGCTTGCTCTGCAAGCACGCGTCAGCGTGCCGCGCAGCGAATAAAAAAAGGATTATCTCCACAAAGAAGGGGAACCAAGTGGTTCCCCTTCTTTGTGGAGATTACCGGACTCGAACCGGTCACCTCAACACTGCCAGTGTTGCGCTCTAGCCAGATGAGCTAAACCCCCATTTTTGCTTTTGCGGTGCAAAGATAATACAAATTCAGACTCGCAGCAAACATAAAGCGTTTTTTTTAACGCTTTTCACTCTTAACTTTAAGTTCTTTGAACTTCTCTTTTTTGAATTTTGCTTGAGCGTCCTGAACTTTAAGAATCTGCTTGTTTGTCATAAAGCTTTGCAGCTTTTCAATATAAATTTTATTGAGGTTTGCTCTTTGCAGTGTTTTTTGTACGTATGCATCTACGTTTGCTTTGGCCTGCTGTTCTGTAACCTCCTCTCCATCCTGAGGCTTCATTATGGCGTTCTCTTGGCGTATCTTCTTGAGTCCGTCACGGTATTCAGCGTATGCAGTTGAAAATTTTTCAAACTGCTCAGATGTGAGAATGTTTTTGCTCTCAATATAGTTCAACTCCTCCTGGCGGTATTTCTGACGGGCCTCTGTTTTGATGTCAGCCTCATTTTGTGCAAACACAGATACTGCAAACAGTAGGGTAACAATTATTGAAATATATCTTTTCATGGTCTAAGTATTATGTTTTATAGATTATGTATAACTCTCAACTCTCAATTATTACTCGTAAGGTAATCTATCATGCTGTCATCATCATCCAGATCCTCTACAAAGTACTGATAGAAATCCTCATACTCACGTGCCATCTTGTTTATGGAGTCCTGCTCTGCCAGCATTGCCTCCTGCACAAGAGACTGGTTAATCTTAGGCTGCACAATAATATATGTGGCGGCATAGAGCGCAACTATGCAGGCTGCCACATAGAGCAGAGGCTTTACAGTAAGCCAGATTCCACCTTTCTTTGGCTCCTCCTTGGCTGGCTCCATTTTCACACCGCCCTGAGTTTCAGTTTTTTGAGCCTCAAGTTCATCGATGCGAGCGTTAAGCCTTGCCTCAAAGTTTTCAAAATAGCCTTCCGGAACTTTGAAAGGTTCACCTTTAGCTTTGTTTTTCTCTAATATGTCATTTATATTATCCATTGTGTTGTTGGTATCTTTATTTGCTTATGCACTCACTTTTTCTTAATTTTGCACATCGCTTTAAGAAAAAGCTGCGCTCTTTTTTCTTTTATGTATATGACGGTGGGGCTGCATTAGGGTTTAAAGCGCCAACACTAATTCTTCAAGTTTTTTTACAGCGTGGTGATAAGATGCCTTGAGCGCACCCTCTGATGTCCCTAAAATTTCTGACATCTGCTGGTACGGCATCTCATCATAGTAGCGCATGTTAAATACAAGACGTTGTTTGTCTGGTAGCTGGAGAATGGCTTGCTGGAGCTTACGCTGAGCTTCATCGCCGTCAAAATACACATCGTTGTGAATTTCAGTGGCAAGAACGTCATTAAGGTCTGTGTTCTGGGCTGAGTGCCTTGCATGCGCTGATGACAAGAAGTCAAGCGTTTCATTGGTGGCTATACGGTAAAGCCAAGTCATCAGGCTTGACTCTCCACGGAACTTGTCTATGTTTGTCCAAGCCTTGATAAATGTGTTTTGGAGAATGTCGTCAGTATCATCATGGCTTGCCACCATTTTACGTATTTGCCAATAGAGACGTTTCTGGTACTGTGTCACAACCTTGTTAAAAGCGTCACGTTTGGTTTTATCGTCCTGGAGCAGCCTGATTAACTCTTTCTCATCTGTTTCTGTCTGTGGCATCGGGGTTAAAACTTTGATAGGTACAAAGATAAATAATTTTTCAATATGGAGACCGTTTATACTAAAAACATTATTGAGTTTGTTACTGTGGCATTGGAGTACTGTGCCTACTTGGAGCAGTGCAGAGAGAAGAGATTCATGGAGTTTGTGCCTGTAATGCAGAAGGTTCTGTCTCTGCTTTACCTTAAAGCGGCTATTGTGGAGAAGCCTGTTATGCTTGGCACTGCCGATGTCCCAAATTCAGTAACGGAGGCTGATTATCAGAAGATTCAGGATAACGTAGCGGCTGTAATGGGCGAGCATGATGACTATTTTGACGGCGATGAGGCAACCAGTGTGTCAGAGAACCTTGCTGATATTTATCAGGAACTTAAAGATTTTATAATGATTTATAAAAATGGGAACCAGGCTGTTAGCAATGACTCCCTTTTTTCATGTATTGATGCGTTTGAAAACTATTGGGGTATAAGGCTGCTTAACTGCGTAAAAGCCCTGCATAATTTGGCGTATAACAGGACAGATGAAGATGGAGTACAAGACAACGATAACTAAGGAGGAGATTGACCAGCTGCCGCCACTGGAGTATCCAGACGGCAAGGTGGTGCTTGTAGATACCATTTTGGGCGCACAGAAGGCGTGTGTAGAGCTAAGTGAGGGTACGCTGCTGGGCTTTGATACTGAGACGCGCCCCTCATTCCAGAAAGGAGTTTCATACAAGATAGCCTTGATGCAGCTCTCAAAGGATAATGTGTGCTACTTGTTCCGCCTTAACATATTGGGGATACCTAAGTGCCTGTCTGATTTGCTCGCCAATGATAAGATTACCAAGGTGGGTCTCTCTCTGCGTGATGATTTTCATCAGATTTCAAAGAGCAAAAAGATTCAGCTTGGCGGTTTTGTGGATATTCAGAAGATTGTGCCGCAGTTTGGCATACAGGAACTTAGCCTGAAAAAAATATACGCCATAGTGTTTGGTAAGAAAATTTCAAAGGCGCAGCAGCTCACAAACTGGGAGGCTCCTGTGCTTACAGACAAGCAGCAGATGTACGCCGCCATAGATGCGTGGGCGTGTGTGGATTTGTATAAAAAGTTTAGGAGTTTAGGAGTTTAGGAGTTTAGGAGTTTAGGAGTTGAGAGTTAAAAACGTTCTTAAATAATGAACATGATCAAGATTATACTTAAAAAAGGAAAGGAGGCATCGCTGGAGAGGTTTCACCCATGGGTGTTCTCTGGCGCTGTGGCTAAGATGACGGGTGAGCCTGAGGAGGGTGAAGTGGTGGAGGTTTACACCGCATCGGGTGAGTTTATAGCCATAGGACATTATCAGATTGGCTCCATTGCGGTGCGTGTGCTTTCATTTGAAAAACGTGCCATTGACAAGGCTTTTATAGTAGAGAGGCTTACCGCCGCCTACAATATGCGCAAGGCTATGAACCTTGACTTTTCTGAGCGTAACAATACATTCCGCCTTGTTCACGGAGAAGGGGATTTCCTGCCTGGGCTTATAATTGACATCTACGGTAGCACTGCGGTGATGCAGGCTCACTCAGTGGGTATGCATCTTATGCGCAATCTGATAGCTGAGAGTGTCATAGAAGTTTTTGAAGGCAAAGTGAACTGTGTGTTCTATAAGAGTGAGACCACGCTGCCTTACAAGGCCGACACTGGTGCAGAAGATGGTTACCTGATAGGTGAGGACAAGGTTGCTCTTGCCACAGAGAACGGGCTTAAATTTCTTATTGACTGGGAGAAGGGGCAGAAGACAGGTTTCTTTATTGACCAGAGGGAGAACCGTGCGCTTGTGGAGCGTTACGCCCACGGCCGCAAGGTGCTGAACATGTTCTGCTATACAGGTGGTTTTTCTTGCTACGCTATGCGCGGCGATGCTAAGCTTGTCCACTCTGTTGACAGCTCCGCCAAAGCTATTGCCCTCACAGATAAGAACATTGAAAATAACTTTGGAGCAGACGCCCGCCACAGGAGTTTTGCTGTGGATGCTTTCAAGTTCTTAGATGATATGAAACAAGGCGAATACGATTTGATTATCCTTGACCCTCCTGCGTTCGCAAAGCATAGAGGCGCATTGCATAATGCACTGCAAGGTTACAAGCGCCTTAACGCTAAAGCCTTTGAAAAGATTGCAAAAGGAGGCATTTTGTTCACCTTCTCCTGCTCGCAGGTTGTTGACAAGGAGCAGTTCCGCCTGGCTGTTTTCTCTGCCGCCGCCATGAGTCGCCGCAAGGTGCGTATTCTTAATTTCCTAACCCAGGGTGCAGACCATCCAATAAACATCTATCACCCGGAAGGGGAGTACCTCAAAGGGTTGGTACTGTACGTGGAGTAGTTGACAGTTGATAATTGACATTTGACAGTTAAGAGTTAAAAGTTAACGTCATCCTGAGCGTAGCGAAGGATCTCACGATTCACCGATTCACCAATAATTATGCGTCACCCCAAAGGCCTATATTTACTTTTTACTGTTGAGATGTGGGAGCGTTTCAGCTACTACGGTATGCGTGCGCTTCTGGTTCTCTATCTGACAGCTCAGTTTCTAAGCGGAGGCCTCGGCTTTTCTGCTCAGAGCGCATCGCTGGTATATGGAGTCTTTACGGGGCTGGTCTATTTTACTCCGCTAATTGGCGGTTATATTGCTGATAACTACATAGGCCAGCGTAAATCAATAGTCATAGGTTCTCTGCTTATGATTGCAGGTCACCTCTCGCTTGCGTCTGTGCAGGCATTGCCAGCGCTATATATAGGGCTTGCACTGCTTATTTTGGGTAACGGAATGTTCAAGCCAAATATCTCCGTAATGGTGGGCGGTCTCTATCCAGATGGCGACAGCCGCCGTGACAGCGCATTCACAATATTCTACATGGGCATTAATCTTGGGTCATTCTTTGCTCCGCTGCTTACTGGCTGGCTTGCTGTAAACTATGGCTTTAGATACGGGTTCCTTGCAGCTGCCACCGGACTTGCAATAGGTCTTGTGTGCTATCTGAGCCTTGGCAAACGTCTGCTTGGTAATGTGGGAATGGTGGCATCGGGTAGGGCTGGATTAAACGGACATTACATTAAAAACTCAGAACTTACCGCCGATGAAAAGAACCGTATAAAGGCTATTGTTATCCTTACTATGTTTGCAATTGCCTTTTTTGCAGGATATGAACAGGCCGGTAGTTCCATGACTCTTTTCACCGAGAAATATCTTGACCGCAATGCTTTTGGCTTTGAAGTGCCCACAGCCTGGTTTCAGAGTATAAATCCCCTAATGATTCTCATACTTGCTCCGCTGCTTTCTACTTTTTGGGGGTGGCTTGACAGCAGGGGCAGGGGCATATCCATTCCACGTAAAATGGGACACGGGCTTATTCTTTTAGGGCTTGGATTTAATGTGCTTATCTTTGCTATCTTGAGCCGCGGCGGCGATGTGAATGAACTGCCAGACACGTCTGTGAAATCTCCCATGTGGTTTATGATTGCCGCCTATTTTCTGCATACGGTTGGTGAATTGTGCCTCTCCCCAATAGGCCTTTCAATGGTGAGCCGCCTTGCACCTGTTAAGTACGCCTCGCTCTTTATGGGTGTATGGCTTGTAAGCAGTGCCGTGGCAAACTTTTTTGCAGGTTATTTATCATCGCTGACCGATACATACGGCTTCCTTGAAATCTATCTTGTGCTCTCTCTGGTGAGCATCCTGCTTGGCGTGGTGCTTGCCGTGCTCAACAAGCCACTTCTAAAACTCGGTGGCGGGAAACTGTAATACAAGAAAAGTTTTAATATTTCTACGAACATACATAAAAAATATGTATCTTTGTAGCAATATTAAAACAAAATGTATAAATACCTAAATGTTTTACAACAAAAACGTCTGTTCCATAAGAGGGATGTTGTTGATGTGACTGGCAATGTTCGCAAGGCGGAGATGGTGTTGCTTTCATATCAAAAATATAAATTGATATGCAAGATTCGTAGGGATTTGTATTGCATCACAAGTATTGCTACTGGTTTGCCTGATGTCTCAAAATTTGAGGTGGCTTCTGCAATAAGCCCAAGTGGTTGTATCGCATATCATGCTGCATTGGAATATCATGGATTAGTTCATCAGGCATGGAATGAGGTCTGTGTTATATCTAAAACTTTTTTTTCGGATTTTGAATTTGACGGAGTTTCATATACATGCTGTCCACAGAAGTTTGATGTTGGGATAATAGAACCAATGTTTGAGCGTGGCGTAAGAGTTACATCTCTGGAGAGAACTGTTGTTGATTGTATAGTACGTATTGATTTGGCTGGCGGTTTTGAAGAGGTTATGCATTGTTTTGAATCCCTCTCATTCTTAGATGAAAAAAAATGCTTGAGGTTCTTTCTGCTTACAATACGCCTGTTGTATGGAAAAAGACTGGTTATGTTTTAGAATGTCTTCAAAAGCAGACTGGTCTTTCTGAGCCGTTCTTTCTGCAATGTCACAGTAAGATGGGGAAATCTGTAAATTTTCTAACAAACAGGGATGACTGTACTCTCTACATTAAGACGTGGCAGTTATACGTTCCAGAACAAAATATTCAATCTGTAAATGAAATCATATAATAAAAATGATTTAGCCGTCATTGCAAATAGAACTGGCTTTATAACATGCCACGTTTGTCTGTTGATATAGACCTTGATTTTTGCAAGGATGTGGACAGGGATGGAATGTTATCTGAACGTGTTGGTATAACTGAATGTGTGAATAGGATAATGGTTGAAAGAGGCTATGCTTTAAGTCCTCATTCAAAGGAGCCTCATTCTCTTGATTCATGGGTATATGAATATACTAATATGGGAGGTAACAAAGATGTTATTAAGATAGAGATTAACTATTCAATGAGATGTCATGTGTTGCCTTATGTGACCAAATTGGTTGGAGTTGATTATCTTGAACCATTTGAGGTCGTTAGTTTGCACCCCATGGAACTCTTTGGCAGTAAAATTAAAGCGATGATAGAGAGAGGTGCTTGTAGGGATTTATATGATGTAAACAATATGATAAACTCAGGATTGTTTGATAGTGTTGAGGAGAAGGATTTGTTGAGAAAGATTGTAATATGGTATATGTGCGTGGGAGGCGTATCAGTCCTTTCAAATGAGATTGATTTAAGTAAAATTAGAAAGATGAGTTTTCCGAAAATTAGATCTCAACTCAATCCAGTGCTTAAAAAGACAGAAAGGTTTGATTTTGAACAAGCAAAGAATAGAGTATGCGACTATGTTACAGAACTTATGAAACCAACCCGTAGTGAGGCACAGTTTATAGAAAACTTTTCTGGTGGTAAGTTTGTGCCAGAATTACTTTTTGAGGATGAAGAGATTGTTAAGCGTATATCTAATCATCCGATGGCACAATGGAAAATAAAGAATCTTTTGCAAAAGTAAGACAAGGAAAGGCTAGCTTTGCACATGTTTGGTAATCTGTAACTGCCAGTTACAATGCTTAAACCAAAAGTTTATCGAGAATTATAACTTAGAAGCGTGTGATTTAGGCTCACGCCTTGTATCCCAAATGGCGGCGATTTACACTGCGGTATGTTTTGCTGTGCTTTGAGAAGAGTGGGTCTATCTTCCCGTATTCAGGAGTTCCTAAAAATATTTGTAGATGATTGCGTATTTCTTGATTATATGCTAACTGAGTTCTTTTTCCAAATTTTACAAGAATGTAGTTTTCAATTTCCTGTAAATCTTTAAATGCCTTTTTGCTCCATTCAATTCTCATGATTCTGCAACTTTTGAAAGATACTCCATTACTTCCTCGTTAGTAACATAGTCTCCGTTTGCAAAATCATTTTCTGCGGCTATAAGCATTTCATCAATCTCTTCCATAGTGTATGGTTTTAGAGATTCTTCTTTATCGGCACATTCAATGAGATGTTCTCCAATCCATCTCATGTTGCTTGGTGATAATGTCCCTTGAAGATAGTTTAGCAAATTAGTTAGAACCGCTTGTGTCATACCGTTTGTAGTTTTATGATTATGCTACAAAATTATAATTTTGATTTGGATTTTGCAAATCCGTTAAATTTTTCTTGCGCAAAGATACAGATTAATGTGAATGTTAATAATGCTTAATGATGATAAAAAGGCAAGGCTGTTGCCTTTGAAATATTATATGAATTATTTAAGTTTGCATTTAGTATCGCATAACATGGTGATTGACTATCCTGGTCAAGCGTTATATACTAAGAGAATTAAGAAAGTGGATGATAAAAAATAATAATATTTACAACTATGAAAATTGGAACTTCACGAATACTTGTTTGCCCCTTTTGTGGCGAGGAGAAGGAAATAATGTCTCTTGCTATGGGTAATACTTTAGGCGCTCAATTATGGTCTGATAATAAGCTGATTGCGAGAATGTTACCGGAAATATCTTACGTTCAGAAGTGCCCTTGTTGTGGAAAGTATTACATTACAGAAAGACAGGCTGCTAAATATTCAAAGGACAACTGCTCATGTGAAATAGGTTATCTGACTTATGAAGAAATGAAAGCTGCATTCTCTCAATTATCTGAAAGTGGTTTTGTAAGTAAGGAAGAGGAAAGTGTAGTTCGAATGATGCTTCACCATGCATTCAATGATTATTATTTCAGAAGCGAAGACAATAAAGAGATTGACGCCGATGACTGGATCTCTTTTCGTAAAAATTGCATTTGGCTAATAGACAATTTTATATCAGATAGAGTTATGAAAGCTGAGTTCTATCGTGAAATTGGTGAGTTTGAAAAGGCTCAGGATGTTTTAGTGCCAGCGAAGGAAGGCTCTTTCGTTAAACGTATTGTATCCCTTTTTAAGGAGAATTTTTCAAAAAAAAGTTACAGAGGATTCGCTCTTATTCGAGATATATTTTTAATAAAAGATAACAGAGTAGCCTCCCTTATACAGGAGAGAATTTCAAAAAAAGACAGCAGAGTCTTCAGAATAAAATAAGTGTTGGATTTACACTTTTCTGTGTAAATTTTACCATACGACTATGTTTCTCGTGCTGTTTATATTTAATAGCCGTGAGTTCAAGCAGATTTAAGGGCGTCACCCAACAATCTCTCTGGCTTTTTCAAGGGCTATGTTAATGTGTGAGCATACAAACTCTTCTGGCAGGGTATGGAAGAATCCGGCCTTGCGGAGAGTGTCATGCACGTGTGGCTTCACACCTGACAGCACCACCTGTATGCCTGCCTTTTGTGATTGCTGGCAGAGGGTCTCAAGGTTGTGAATACCAGTGGAGTCAATGAATGGAACACGGCGCATACGTATAATACGCACTTTAGGAGTCTCTGCATAGTGCCCCATAATCTCATCAAATTTATTAGCTACGCCAAAGAAGTAAGGGCCTTCAATTTCATATACCTCAGTTTGTGAAGGAATATGCAGTTTCTCCTCATGCGATGCCACGTCGGTCTCTACATTGGGGTCTATCTCATCGTGGAAGTCTCTAATCTGAACTGATTCACTGATACGGCGCAGGAACAGGAACACAGCAAGCAGAAGTCCAATCTCTATGGCAATGGTAAGGTCAAACACCACTGTGAGCACAAATGTGGTCATCAGCACTGCGAAATCAGATTTTGGGTTCTTGGCCAGCGATACAAAAGTTCTCCAGCCGCTCATGTTATATGCAACCATCACCAGCACTGCTGCAAGGCATGGCATAGGGATAAGCCCCACAAGGCCTCCCATAAAGAGCAGTACAAGCACAAGCACCACTGTATGAACCATGCCAGCCACAGGGGTGCGTCCGCCGTTGTTAATGTTTGCCATGGTACGGGCAATGGCGCCAGTGGCAGGTATACCGCCAAAGAACGGGGTTACTATGTTTGCCACTCCCTGGCCCACAAGCTCTGCATTGGAGTCATGCTTGCCTCCCACGACACCGTCGGCCACCACAGCTGATAGCAGTGACTCTATGGCGCCAAGTATTGCTATTGTGAATGCTGCAGGGAAGAGTGTCTGAATAAGAGAATATATTGTCTCACCCTCTGCAAGCTCTAAACTTGGAGCTTTTGGTGCAGGAATACCTGAAGGGAGAGTGTAAAGGTCGCCTATCGTGGTGATAGCCTTGGCGCCCTCAAAGCTGGTGTAGTTCTTGAGAATCCACACTGCAAGTGTAGATACTATTATTGCTACAAGTGAACCAGGCACCTTCTTTGAAATCTTAGGCATGAAAATAATTATGAACAGGCTTATGAGCGCCACACCAAATGACCAGACATCGATGGATGTGAAGTTCTCTGCATAGCATATCCATTTGCTTATGAAGTCAGCCGGCACCTTCTCAATTCCCAAACCAAAGAAGTCATTCATCTGGGTGGAGAAAATTGTGAGTGCTATACCGCCTGTAAAACCCACAACCACAGGGTAGGGTATGAACTTAATAACACTACCCAGACGGAAGATTCCCATGAAG
>ONEZ01000045.1 GCA_900316995.1 uncultured Bacteroidales bacterium
TACATACGGCACTATGGCCACCAAGTCAAGCATAAAGGATGTGAGCCGTATTCAGGATATTCCGCTTCCGGAGGTTAATAAATTGGTTGGCTACATACCGGATAAGTTCCCTGAAGACCCTAAGACTGGCAAGGCTCCTAAGATTACCGTTGAGAACTGCATATCTCTTATTCCTGAGATTCAGCAGGCAAAAAACCTTGATGGTGACATAAGCCAGATGCTGGAGTACGCATCGCAGCTTGAAGGCACTGTGCGCCAAATAGGAATACACGCCTGCGGTGTTATTATCGGTGCTGATGACCTTACTAATTTCGCCCCTCTTAGCACTGTTAAGGATAAGAAGACGGGTGAGGATGTGCTTGTAACTGAGTATGACGGTCATGAGGTTGAGAATGTGGGGCTTATAAAAATGGACTTCTTAGGGCTCAGCACATTGTCTATTATAAAGGAGGCTCTTCATAATATTAAAATTACACGAGGCTTGGATGTGGATATTGATCACATTCCTATTGATGACGCTGAGACATTCAAACTCTATAGTGAGGGCAAGACCATAGGCACGTTCCAATTTGAGTCGCCGGGTATGCAGAAGTATCTGCGTGAGCTGCAGCCTACTGTGTTTGAAGACCTTATAGCCATGAACGCCCTTTACCGTCCGGGCCCTATGGACTATATTCCTGAGTTTATTGAGCGTAAGCAAGGACGCAAGCCTATAGTGTATGACATACCTGTAATGGAGAAGTATCTTAAAGATACATACGGCATTACAGTTTACCAGGAGCAGGTGATGCTTCTGAGCCGTCTGCTTGCCGGATTCACACGTGGTCAGTCAGACTCACTGCGTAAGGCCATGGGTAAGAAGATTGTCAAGATGCTGGAGGAGCTGAAACCTAAGTTCATTAATGGAGGTAAGGAGCGCGGCCACGATGAAAAGATTCTTGAAAAGATATGGGCTGACTGGGAGAGTTTTGCAAAGTACGCATTCAACAAATCGCACGCCACTTGTTACGCATGGGTGGCATATCAGACCGCATATCTAAAGGCGCATTACCCTGCTGAATATATGGCGGCAAACCTTACCCGTAACAAGGATGATATAGGCAAGGTCACCAAGTTTATGGAGGAGTGCAACGCCATGGGTATAAAGGTTCTCGGCCCCGATGTGAACGAGAGCTACCTCCATTTTGTGCCTAATGACAAAGGTGATATCCGTTTTGGCCTCGGTGGTGTGAAGGGAGTGGGCGAGGGTGCTGTGGAGGCTATAGTGGCGGCTCGTGAAAAGGGCGGCAAGTTCAAAAACATATTTGATTTCTTTGAGCGTGTGAACCTTTCAGCTTGTAATAAGAAAGCCATTGAATCATTAGCCTACAGTGGTGCGTTTGATAATGTGGAGGGGTGCTCCCGTGAGCAGTTCTTTACAGAGGATAAGCGTGGAATGTCAATGATGGAGGTGCTTATACACTACGGTAACACATATCAGACATCCAAATCATCAATGCAGTTCTCTCTCTTTGGCGATACCATAGAGATAGCACGCCCGACACTAACACCTGCGGCGCCGTGGGATAACCTCTACAAACTGCGCAAGGAGCAGGATATGGTGGGAATGTACATATCGGCGCATCCGCTTGATAAATACAAAGTGATGCTTAATGCGCTGAGTGTGAAGCCTGTGATTGAACTTGAAAACTCAGCACGCCTTAAAGAGTGCTATCCAGTGGGCACACGCCTCTCATTTGGAGGTATTGTGACCAGTGTGGAGGAGAGGCTATCAAAGGCAGGCAAGCCGTTCTTGAAAGTTTCAATAGAAGACTACTCTGGCAGCGGCTCAGTGATTTTAGGTGGCAAAATGTTTCAGGAGTATCGTAACAGATTCCTCCCAAACATGTTTGTATATCTCACAGGCACAATGGCTGAACGTTACCAGAAGAAGACTGACAAAGAGGCAGGAAAACCTGTGGAGGTGAGTTTCAGTGTTGACAAAATGGATGAACTTGACAATCTTAAAGGACAGTTCAAGTATGATTTGAACCTTGATATACCGTTGGGTAATGTGCTCACAGACCTTATAGAGTCATTGGCAGACGGTGTTAAGGGCAGCGGCAGCGCAGATGACATACCTGCCACGCTATATGTTAATGTTTATGACCCCGATGAGCATACAACAGTGAATTTCCGCTCCAAGCGTGATATTATGCTGAGCGCCAAGTTGTTTGATTTATTGCAGTCATATACAAAAGTGGCTGAAGCTGAAACCATTCAGAGCTCAGACGATGAGCAATCCGGTGACTCTGATGATGTTTCTACAGCACAGGTGACCATATCAGATGAGCCGCAGTTGCATTTCAGCATCACGGCCAAGCAGGTGAGTTAGTCTGGCACGGTTTTTGCAGATTGTATCTTGACTTTCCGTCATCCTGAGCGTAGCGAAGGATCTC
>ONEZ01000004.1 GCA_900316995.1 uncultured Bacteroidales bacterium
ACCTTTCCATAATACTTGCCGTCCGTAGCCTTATACACATGCACACGGCTACGTTTGTCACCACTCTTGTCATCGATGGTGTCCCAGTCACCAAGCATTCTGCTCACCTGTGCAAATGAAAGCAGTGCGCAGGCAAGAAATGAAAACATTAAAAATATACGTCTCATAACTATTCAAATATTATTGTTTTATACAACGTACTGGTAGTCCATGGTAGCAGGCATTATGAATATCCTCCTGAAGATAACCACCCTCACTGCCACCCCATATATCGGTATAATAGGCATCATAACCTAAATATGAAGCCTGCTTATACTTGCCCGATGACCAAAAGAGGCAAGAAGTTCCGGCACTCAAGGTTTGGCCACTTTTATAATTGTTATAGTACCCTACAGGAAGACCGTTAAAGCCAAACAAATCATACCCGCCATACTTATTATCTTCATTCCAGCCCGATGTAGAAACCAGGTAAACACCTATTTTTTCCTGTCCTGTCAGGTTCTGGATAGTACTACGTAGCGTTGCCCAATCTGATTTTGATGGCATGCGCCAGCCGTTAGGGCATATTCCCTGTCCTCCTGCATAACTAGTAGCATCATCAGTTCCTACAGCGGCAGCCCAGTTATAATACAACCCAGCCTTTTCTTTCTGTGCTGACGTCATATTAGTGGCAGCTGAGAGGTCTGGCGCAACAACGTATGGCTCATATTGATTAGGAGTAGGTGAATAATAGATACGACCTCCGTACTTTGGACTTTCTGTATCATACTTAGTACATCTAAGGTTCTCCGCCATCCACCACTGGTCACCAATTTTAACCGTTGGATAAGTATGGCCCTGACAGTCTGTAACCGTACCAGTGGATACCCTGCCAACTGCACACACTGCACTAACGCCAGACTTTTTATCCTTGCATGTTATGGCAGTGAAACCAAAACCTTGGCAAGTAATAACGCCTGATTGCGATACTGAGGCTACAGAAATATTAGAAGACTCAAACACAATATCAACCTCTGTGGCATTGGCAGGCTCGTACGTATATGTGAGCGTAATATATGAGCCCGTTGAGGTGAACCTGTAATATTTCTTTGACAGAGTAATCTTGGTCACCAGAATAGGCTGAGCCTTAACAGCGCAAGTGGCGCTCTTACCGTCGGCGGTGGCAGTAATAACCGCATCGCCGTATTTAAGAACTGTAACCTCACCTGTTTTGCTAACAGTGGCTACAGATGTATTTGAAGAGCTCCACGTCACCGTCTTATATGATGCATTTTCAGGAGCGACAGTTGCAGTAAGCGTTGCAGTTCCTTTTGGTTCAGTAAAAATCAGTTCCTTTTGGTTAAGTGTCACACTACTGACAGGCACCTTGTTTACAACTATGTTACAAGTTCCAACTACATCGCCGCATTTAGCAGTAACTGTGGTGGAGCCTTCCTTAACACCATAAACCATGCCATCTGAGCCTACAGTAGCCACAGATTCCTTTCCCGATGTAAGGGTGAACCTTTTTATAGATAAACCTTCAGGTTCTGTTTCATACTCAAGCGGTTTAGATTCACCTACAGCAATATTCATAGCTTTGAGCGTAATTTTTTCAACAGGCACCTCTGTTATAATAACCTTGCAAGAAGCGGACAAACCTTGAATTGTGGCTGTAACCGTAACCTCTCCATCACGTGACGGGATAATGAAAGAGCCATTCATCTCTGCAACATCTTCATCGCTTACCGTCCATGATATTTTAGCGGTTTCTATAATGCCTTCAGGAGTTCCTACAAGTTTTTTCCGAAGATTTAGGTCATGGTCATTCTCCATAATGGTATAACTGCTTTCAGTAAAAGCGAGTGTCTTCAATTTTGTTTCCTGAGGTTCCTTATTTTTACAAGAAGACAGTGTTACAAGCACTATGCAAAAAAACACGGCTAATGGGGTTAAAATACTACTTTTCATAATTATGTTACATTATATAAAATTAAATTTACTATTGAATATACAGCCATTGCTATAACCGCACTTACAGGAATGGTGAGTATCCATGCAACCACAAGATCAAGTGTGACCCCCCAACGCACGGCCGAGAGACGTTTTATAGCACCTACACCCATAATACTACCGCTTATGACATGAGTAGTACTTACAGGTACTTTGAACATCTGGGTTATAAATAATGTTACAGCACCAGACACCTGGGCACAGAAGCCTTCCACAGGCGTTATCTTCGTAATTTTATTACCCATTGTCTTCATAATCTTCCAGCCACCGGACATGGTTCCTGCGGCAATAGCTGTAAAACATACAATGGGAATCCAGTCATGAAGTTCATTCATATCACTCATAGCCACCCACTCAGGTAGTTCCACCCCAGCAGATGTTATAGACATTATAGTGGCGGCTATTATGCCCATCTCCTTTTGTGAGTCATTGAGTCCGTGGCCTATGCTTAGCAGAGCTGATGACAATAACTGTGCCAGCTTAAACCATTTGTCGGCCTTGTGAGGTTTGGCCTTGCGACATAAGTTAAGCGTTAGAGCCATAATAAGATTACCTGCTATAAAACCTATGAGCGGAGCGACAAATATAAAAGCAACTATCGTGAGGATTATTTTAGTGTGGACAGCAGAAATACCGTAAGCTGATATGGCAGCTCCCGCCAATCCGCCTATAAGCGTGTGTGAAGATGAGGACGGGATGCCCATTTTCCACGTGAATAGATTCCACGTTATGGCGGCAAAAAGCCCTGAAAAAACCACGGGCAAAAAGTCAATGCAAGCCTCTGTGAGCACATCCACCCTTACAGTTTTGGAGACTGTGTCAGCCACACCAAACTCCCCTATTATGTATTTGGCTATAAAGAATGCCACAAAATTGAAGAAAGCGGACCAAATGACGGCTTGTACTGGAGTCAACACCCTGGTAGAGACTACCGTAGCTATGGAGTTGGCGGCATCGTGGAAGCCATTGATGAAATCAAACCCTATACAGAGTACAATTATGAGTATAAGCCAGACAATCATAGGCCTAAGCGTATTTTACTATTATTGACTTGATGGCCTTACCCACGTTTTTAGCCTTGTCTGTGGCCTTTTCAAGCTCATACATTATCTCTTTCAGTTTTATAAGCTCCACGCTGTCATCTGCATACTCCACAAACACATCAGTAATAAACTGCTCGTATATATCATCTGCAGCATGTTCAAGTTCATGAAGTTTGTTACATTGTTCAAGAGCCACGTTCGGGTGTTTTGACACTCCGTTAAGGTTATCAAGTGCTATTTTAATAGCTTCACAGCCCTGTTTTATGTTATCGGCCAGACCATGCATACGCTTAGGAATGTGATGCGGCTGGAACATCATTGTCCTCTTGGCTGACGATGTTATGAAATCAAGCACATCGTCAAGATTTTCACAAAGGTCATGTATGTCCTCACGGTCAAAAGGTGTAATAAACGTGTCATTCAGCTCTCTGTAAATATCCTCCACCAAGCGGTCCCCCTTCATTTCAAACTCCTTTATCTTAGTGTACATCTCCTTGGTTTTCTCATGGTCTGTGCCATGCTTGAAAAAATCAGTAAGAAGACACGCCGCCTCATAGCAGTACTGTCCCTCTTGTTTTATCATAGGGAAGAACTTGCTCTCCTTTGGCACTAAGAACGAAAAAATGTCGTTGAATTTCATAAATTTTTCTATGGTAACATTCTATATTCTGCAATACTTCAAGGAAAAATTTATGAAATATTTTCCTTGTTCTATGGCATCTTCGATGCCTCTTCGTGCTTCGCACGGCACGCAGAAGCGTGCTTGTCGCTTCGCTCCGCAAATCAGTCCTATACGGTAACATTCTATATTCTGCAATACTTCAAGGAAAAATTTATGAAATATTTTCCTTGTTTATGAGGCTTCGCCTCTTCTCGCCCTTGGGCGGAGCACAGAAGCGCTCTTGTCGCTTCGCTCCTAAACTCCTGAACTCCTGAACTCCTGAACTCCTAAACTATTTTTATTCCAATCGGCGTAAGCGTTATCAAGTGCCGTTTGTACAGGTCCCCTACGGCTTTCTTGTATGTTTTTTTGCTCATGCCAAATATGGCGTAGATCTTTTCAGGTTCAGTCTTGTCTGTGGTGGGAATAAAGCCGCCTTCCTTTCTGAGCTTGTCCAATATGGTCTCCGCCTCGCCGCTTACGCTTTCATAACCGTTCTTTTTAAGACGCACATCTATCTTTCCATCTGGGCGTATTTTTTCAATATAACCATCTGTACGGTCTCCAGCAAATAGCGGGCGGAACACATCGCTTGCAAAAACAAGTCCACGGTACTGGCTGTCTATCACCACTTTGTAACCAAGTTCTGTTTTGCCTGCCACTATCAAGGCCACCTTCTGTCCCTCTTTTAGCCCGGAAACATCCTTATTCAAGAACTTCTCCCACTTGGCCGATGCCACCACACGGTGCGTAACACTATCTTCATATACATAGACAAACACCTTGTCGCCCTCATTAAGTTCACGGTTCTGCTCACTAAATGGCAGCAAAAGGTCTTTCATAACGCCCCACTCAAGGAATGCGCCAAAATTTGTAACCTGTTTCACTGTCATAAGAGCATACTCTCCTGCCTCAGCGTATGGCTTCACGGTGGCGGCTACAGGGCGGTCTTCTCCGTCCGTATATACAAACACCTCAACCTCATCTCCCACACGGCATGGCGTGGGCACATAGCGGTTTGGGAGCAGAACCTCTGCACCTTCCGCATCGGAGAGATAGACGCCCGCCTCCGCATGACGGCTTACTTTTAATATTTGCGTTCTTCCAATTTGCATTTCAGGTTAAAACTACTCACTTCGTTCGTGATTTTGACTTGTCTCGGCATAATCAAAGCAAGCTTTGCTTCTGCTCTCGCCTTTGTCAAAATTCTGACGTAAAGTGGAACTTGATGTTTTTAAAATCCTCCTGCGCCATTTCAAGCATATAGGAAGAGTCTGCAAGAAATACGTCCCTACCCTCCTTGTCCTTTGCCATAAACTGATACTTGCGTTTCTTAAAGTTCTCAAGCTCTGTGGCATCGTCGCTCTCTATCCAGCATGCTTTATAGAGGCGGATAGGCTCCCAGCGGCATTGTGCATTGTACTCATGCAGAAGGCGGTACTGTATAACCTCAAACTGCAGCTGCCCCACCGTGCCTATAATCTTGCGCCCGTTAAACTGGTTTACAAAAAGCTGCGCCACGCCCTCGTCCATAAGCTGGTCAATACCTTTTTGCAGCTGCTTCTGCTTCATTGGGTCAGCATTCTCAATGTATTTGAACATCTCAGGTGAGAAACTTGGCAAGCCTTTGAAGTGTATATCCTCCCCCGATGAAAGACTGTCTCCTATCTTAAAGTTACCATTATCTGGCAGACCCACAATATCTCCTGCATACGCCTCATCCACTGTCTCTTTTTTCTGAGCCATGAAGGCTGTGGGGGCTGCAAACTTCATAAGACGGTTGAACCTCACGTGCTTATAGTTCACATTGCGTTCAAACTTACCGCTGCACACTTTGACAAACGCAATACATGAACGGTGGTTCGGGTCCATATTTGCATGAATCTTAAACACAAAACCTGTAAAAGCCGGTTCAAGAGGATCCACCTTGCGCTCCAGCGTCTCCACAGGCCGTGGCGACGGAGCTATCTCCACAAAACAATCAAGCAGCTCCTTTACTCCAAAAGTGTTCAGAGCACTTCCAAAAAATACAGGAGCCAGATTTCCTTTAAGGTACTCCTCAACATTGAACGGGTTATAAACACCCTGTATAAGGTCAAGGTCTTCACGCAGTTTGGCTGCATCTTTCTCTCCTATATAGTTTTCAAGCTCCTTACTCTCTAAATCCTTAAACTCAATAGTTTCTGAAACAGTTTGTTTGTTAGGGGTATAGAGATTCAGGTCCTCTTTGTATATATTGTAAACGCCCTTGAAGTTCTGACCCATGTTTATTGGCCAGCTGAGCGGACGCACCTTGATGCCAAGCTCAGCCTCCACCTCATCCATAAGGTCAAACGGATCCTTTCCCTCACGGTCCATCTTGTTCATAAACACCATGACAGGAGTCTTGCGCATACGGCACACCTGCATTAGCTTGCGGGTCTGGGTCTCAACGCCCTTAGCTGAGTCTATTACTATTATAACACTGTCAACCGCTGTAAGCGTACGGAACGTATCCTCTGCAAAGTCCTGGTGACCAGGGGTGTCAAGGATGTTGATCTTAAAATTCCTGTATTCAAAACCCATTACAGAAGTGGCCACAGATATTCCTCTCTGCTTCTCTATCTCCATCCAGTCTGATGTGGCTGTCTTCTTAATTTTATTGCTCTTTACGGCTCCTGCCACGTGAATGGCGCCACCAAAAAGCAGCAGTTTCTCAGTAAGTGTGGTTTTTCCCGCATCGGGGTGTGAAATTATGGCAAAAGTACGCCTGCGTTTTATCTCGTCGGTAAGGCTCATCGGGAAGAAAAAGTTTAGGCCACAAAATTACATTTTTTTTCTTTTACACCGCCAAAAAACACTATCTTTGTGAGCTATTAAACATTAAAAATAACAAAATTATGGCAAAATATTTTGAATGTAAAATCCGCTATGAGAAACAGATTACTGATCCTAATGACAAGGATTGCGGCAAACTGAAAAAAGTTAACGAGTCTTATTTGGTGGATGCGCTTAGCTACACCGAGGCGGAAGCCCGCATAACCAAAGAGGTGGCGCAATACATTAAGGGTGAGTACTCTATCACCAATATTAAGCAGGCAAAACTTGCCGAACTCATATTCCGTGAGGACGACCTCTGCGAGGATTGGTTCTACGTAAAGATAAAAATCACAGTGGTGGATGAGAGCCGTGGCACAGAGCGTTTGGTTCCACAGACTTTGCTTGTACGTGCTGAGAGCGTGGAGGACGCACTGAAACGCTTCAAAGAGGCGTTCAAAGACTCTATGAGTGACTATATTATCACTTCAATTTCAGTTAGCCCGATACTGGAATACTATAAATATGAGTTGACAGTTGAGAGTTGACATTTGACAGTTGAAAGTTGACATTTAAATTTTCAACTTTCAATTCTCAATTCGATTCACCGATTCACCGATTCACCGATTCACCAATTCACCGATTCACCGATTAAACACCGCCTTTGAAGCGTCTCATTCAAATAGTAGTATTTGCGTGTCTGAGCATCGCTGTGCGAGCGCAGATTAATACGGAACGTCTTCTGGATATAGGGCGCAATGCGCTCTATTTTGAAGATTATGTGGTTTCCATAGGCTACTTCAACCAGGTTATTGAGGCAAAACCATACCTCACAGATCCTTACTATTTCCGTGCCATCGCAAAACTCTACCTTGAGGATTTCCGTGGCTGTATAGCAGACTGCAACTCCGCCCTTGACATTAACCCGTTCCTACCAAAGGTGTATTACCTTAGAGGTTACGCCAAGCGTTACATACGTGAGTGGGATTCATCTACTGACGACATGAGGAAGGCGCTTGAATTTGACCCTGACAATAAGGAGGTTAATTCTGTAATTATTGAGAACCTTGTGCAGCAGAAACGCTATGACGAGGCGTATCAGGAGAGTATGAACGCCATAAAACGCTTTCCTCACCATGCTGACACCTACCTGCTTTTAACACAGGTGCTCATATCACAGGGCGATACCGTCAGAGCAGAGTCTGTGCTTGACAGCGCCATATTCTACAACAAATACAGTGACCTTGCCTACGCCATGCGAGGTATGCTCCGCTATGAGAAGAAGGAGTATGCATCGGCGCTTGAAGACCTTAACACTGCCGTTAAGAACAACGGATTCCGTTCAGACTATCTTATAAACCGCTCCATTATAAAGATGGAGACCAATGACCTGCGTGGAGCTCTGTCAGATTTGGACCAGGCTATAAAACTTGACAACACAAACTCCACAGCATACTTTAACCGTGCGCTTTTCAAAGCCTACATAGGTGATGACAATAACGCCATAGATGACTATACCGTATGCCTTGCACTTGACCCTAACAACTACACCGCATACCTGCAAAGGGCGTTTCTGCACACCAAGGTTGGGGAGTACAAGGAGGCCATTGCAGACTTTAGCACCGTTATAGCAAAATACCCCGACTTTATTGTAGCCTACTATGGCCGCGGCGATGCCAAGAAAAAGATGCATGACCGCTTAGGAGCGGAGAAAGACTACTACGATGCAGGCGTAATAGAACGGGATATAAAGAGCGGCAAGCGTGGTGTGAGAAAGGGCGTGGAGGGAGAGATAGAGCCCAGCAAAGAGGCTCGTGCCATAGTCCAGAGCCTTGACAAACGTGCCACAGAGAAGTATAAGAGTGAAATTCGCGGACAAGTTCAATACAAGGATATTGACATAGAACCACTTTCAAATTTTGTGGTGGCAATAGCAGACTCTTCTGCCAAAACATTCCGCAAACAGCTATACAACAAAAACTTAGAAATTGTCAACGCACAGCTTGACTTTAAGCTGAGTTTCTGCCTTGCAGACAATGCCAAATCTCTTATTGATTTTGGCGGTCTTGACATAGTATGTTCAGAAGCGCTCTGTTTCTATAATCGTGGAAATGAGCGTATAAAAATTATCAGAGAGCACACATACAAGGGAGAGAAACCGTCACTATCTGCATGCGTGTCAGCCATAAATGACCTTAACATGGCATATCAGCTTGACAACACCATAGTCTATGCCCTCTATAACATTGGCTATGTCTATATGCTTGACAAAGAGTTTGATGAGGCCATAAAATACTACTCTGCCGCCATTGAGCAGTATGACCGTTTTGCAGAGGCTTACTATAACCGTGCGCTAATCTACATATCGCAGGGCAAGAAAGAGGAAGCCCGCCGTGACCTCAGCAAGGCTGGCGAGCTCGGACTCTACGGCGCCTACAACGTAATGCGCCGGTATGTTAAGTAAACTGTATAATACGCTATTGAGTTGGCGACAATTTGTCACCAACTCAATTAACGTTCAAATTGTCACACTTCTTATTTGAAACTACAAGTTTTTCTTTTTGGGTGATAACAACAGAACACATCGGAGTAAACTCACGTTGTTAAAAAATGTAAAACAATGCAATTATCTTACTGAATAATTCAGCCGTAAGATATTTTTTTGTATATTTGAAACGTGAATCTACGTCTTGGGCGCGAGCTATTTAAGAGTGGGTTATACAGACATATTTAAGGCGTTTATTGGGCGCTCTGTTCTATTGTTTTGAAACTTCGCAACTTTCAGAGATACCTTTAAGAACAGTGCAACGGTGAATGCCCTGTGGATATGAGTATTTTTCAGAGCCATACTACAGGCTCTGTGTTTGCTTATATCGGCGTGGGCTTTGCGTTGCCATTCTAAGGTATCGGGCAATGCGAAGGCCTCAAAACGTGGAACGGCAACAGTTGGGTTCCACGCTTTTTTATGCCTTGATCTGAGCAAATGTTTAACCATACAAATACTAACTGCCATGAAAGAATTTATCATCATTGCAGGCACACAGAATGCAGGAAAAACCACTTCTGCATGGGCTTTATACCAACGCCTGTTCCCCTATTCAAAAAACACCACCCTATTTGTAAATGGCCAATTAACAAATAGCCATGGGGAGTTAGTTTATAACGAACCACCCTACGAAACCCAACTAACTGATTTTAAAGCCATACTACACATCTACGGTTATATAGTTGCCATAATAAGCGGAGGTGACTATGACGATTTGCTTGAGGATGAAATAGAATCTGTCATCGCAGAAAACGCTGATTTTATAGTAATCTCACTTCGCTCAATTAATAGGGCTGGTTCTTCACGTAGAATGCTTAAAGAAAAGTACAGTCAAAGTTACACAAGGGAATTTTGGGTTCCAGAAAAAGACATGACATTAACACACCCTGCAGATATTGTCAACCATGTCAGACCTTTTGCCGATAGAATTTCAAACTACATTTTGTATCAAACTGAATACAATCAATTAACATGATGATATATTAAATAGTTTTTATGAAATACAATATTAATTACCAGATATTATGAGAAGCATTAGAATTATAGCGATTTTACTACTCACAATAACATTTACGACAGTTTCATTAGCTGAGGAATTCATTGTAGATGGAATAAAATATTCAAACCAAGATGGGCAGACCGCAAGAGTGGAAGGTCCAGAAAACATGAATTATTCTGGAAAACTTGTTATACCAGAAAAAGTAACATATCGTGGCACAGTATATGATGTGACATCAATAGACAGGTGGGCGTTTAGTTATTGTAAAGGACTGACATCGGTTGAAATCCCTGGAAGCATAACGTCAATTGGAGAAAATCCGTTCGACCGTTGCTCTGGGCTAACATCTATAATTGTAAAAAGCAACAACGTCTATGATTCAAGAGATAACTGCAATGCAATTATAGAAACAGCAACTAACAAATTAATATCAGGTTGTCAAGCCACAATAATTCCTGAAAGTGTTACATCAATAGGCGGACAGGCATTCTCAGGATGCACAGGACTTACCTCGATAGAAATACCACAGAATATTACATCATTGGAAAAAGCCTTTACTGGTTGTACTGGATTAAAATCAGTTCAGTGGAATGCCACAAATTGTGAAGAAATCAGTGATGGCTGCTGGAATAAAAGTCCTGTCGAAAATTTTTATTTTAGCAAGAATGTTGAAGTCATCCCAAAATACTGCTGTCAAGGGTTAAGCAACATTACATATATTGAAATACCCAGCAGTGTTACCTCGATTGGATATTATGCGTTCGACGAGTGTTCTGGTATTAATTCCATAGAAATACCAAGTAGTGTCACAACGATAGGAGTGCGGGCTTTTAGAGGATGCTCCAAAATCACAGATATCACAATTCCTCAAAGTGTTACAAGAATAGATAGAGATGCATTTCTTGATTGCACAAGCCTGAAATCAGTACAGTGGGATGCAATACAATGCAACACTGATTATACTATTTACAGTGGAGAAATATGGGGAAATTGTCCTATTGAAAATTTTAGCTTTGGCAAAAATGTTAAGATCATCCCACGTAAGTGTTGTTATGGCATCAGCACTCTCACATCTATTGAAGTACCAGAAAACGTCATTTCAATAAATGATTATGCCTTTTCTGGTTGTACTGAATTAAAATCTGTTCAGTGGAATGCAGTAAATTGCGAAAGTGTCAAGTCCACTTGTTGGGAAAGTTGCCCTATAGAAACATTTATCTTTAGCAAAAACGTTAAAATCATTCCAGAAAATTGCTGTTATGGACTGAATAGGCTTACCTCAATAGAAATACCAAATAGTGTCACAACGATAGGAGTGCAGGCTTTTCGTGGTTGTACTGGGCTTACATCTATAGAAATTCCAAAGAATATTACATCATTAGAATCCGCCTTTGTTGGTTGCACTAATCTAAAATCAATTATCTGGAATGCAATAAGTTGTACAGTCAATTCCAAATGTTGGAATAATTGTCCTATAAGCACCTTTATATTTAATGACAACATTGAAAATATTCCCAATAACTGTTGTTATGGTTTGAGCAACATCACCTCCATAATCATACCAAGCAAAGTTGTTTCAATAGGGAAAGATGCATTTGGAGGCTGTACTGGATTAACATCCGTTACTTGGAATGCCACAAATTGTGAAAGTCTTCGTTCGGACACTTGGAACACCTGCCCAGTTGAGAAATTTTATTTTGACAAAAATATTGATATCATTCCAGAAAACTGTTGTTATGGATTGAAAAACATTACATCAATAGAGATACCAAACAGTGTCACATCAATAGGAGCCTCTGCATTTTCTGACTGCACAGGACTTACTTCTATAGAAATACCCCACGGTATTGTAACTATTGGAAACTATGCATTCTCTGGTTGTACCGGATTACAGTCTGTTCAGTGGGATGCCAGAAATTGTGAAGAATTCTTTAAAAACACGTGGGATAATTGTCCTATTAAAAAATTTAATTTTAGTCAGAATGTTGAAACCATTCCAGATTACTGTTGTAAAGGATTAAGCAGCATTACATCCATAGAAATCTCTAACAATGTTGCATCAATAGGCAAATATGCATTTAATGGATGCTCTGGGCTTGTTTCCATAGACATTCCCCAAAGCATTACGTCCGTAGATGTAGCCGCCTTTTCTGATTGTACTGGGTTAGAGTCAGTTCAGTGGGATGCTACTAATTGTGAAAGTATTTTTAACGGCACCTGGAGAAACTGCCCTGTTAGGAATTTTTATTTTGGCAAGAATGTTGAGGTCATTCCGGATTACTGTTGTATGGGATTATGCGGCCTTACCTCAGTAAAAATACCCGATAGTGTTACATCAATAGGCAGACAGGCATTCTCAGAATGTACAGGACTTACCTTGATAGAAATACCACAGGACATTGTAAATATTAGAAGCAGTGCGTTTTATGGTTGTACAGGATTAAAGTCAGTCCAATGGAATGCCACAAATTGTCCAAGTGTCGGTTCCAGCTGCTGGAACGAATGTTCTGTTGAAAATTTTTATTTTGGCAAGAATGTTGAAGTCGTTCCAGAGAACTGTTGTTACGGACTAAAATGGCTAACATCAATAGAAATTCCTAACAGCGTTAATACCATAGGAGCTTACGCCTTTTCTGACTGTGACGGGCTTGTTTCTATAGAGGTGCCACTCAATGTTACATCCATTGGGAACTACGCATTTCACCTATGTGACAACCTAGAGACTCTTATATGCTACGCAAGGAATCCACCCGTATGTAACACTAACATCTTTATGCAAAAGACAAATTCTGTGGTATATGTACCTTGTGAAAGCCTCAGCACTTATAAAAACAACAGCACATGGGGGCAGTTCAATTTAAAATGTATAAGCGCCTTACCTGAAGATAACGTTTCAGAGGTGGAAACAGCACCAAAAGAGAAGTCTGTGATTATTACATGGCCAGCAGAAGATGGTGCTGATTTATATACTATCGTTATTACCAATGGTGGTGTAGTGGTTTGCACCCTAAAATTTGATTCTAAAGGAGAATTACTCTCAATTGATTATCCAAACACATCATTACGAGGAGCTGTATTACAGTCTTCTGTATCAACTGGTGAAGGTTTCCGTTTTGAAATCAAGGGATTGGATCCAGAAACAGAATATAATTACACCATCTCAACAAGTTCTGGATCAATCATAATTAATGAAGAATCAGGCACATTTACTACACTTGACCATACGACAAAAGTTGATAGCATTGAAGCAGGCTCTTTACAAAATGCAGTATATGTTTCTGGGAGAACTATAACAGTAGAAGGAGTTGACGATTCGTCAGTAAAAATTTTCAATACTTTAGGCCAAATCGTACGCAATCCTATCCAAAATGCTGGAGTATATGTTGTAACTGTAGGTAATGAGACCGTAAAAGTAGCAGTACCATAGAAAACATAAGACACTGATACGTGCCGTCGCTGTAGAGTATAACATATATAAAAAAAGAAGCCCCCACTCATTAGAGCGGAGGCTTCCTGTATGTAAAATATGGGGGTTACTTTAGATTGGTTATATATCTATTTCGGCACAAACTGAATCAAATTTATCTATTGAAACAAGCCACGAAGCCACATCTTTGTTTATCCAACTGACAGCTTCAACTAAATCGCCATGAAGCTTTTTCACATATTCAAGATTCCAGCATATCGCCTCATTATGGAATATTCTATTCCTAAAATTACGTATCAAATTACATATCCTTGATACGGTTTTGCGCTTTCTGTCCTTCTTAGGTAAATTTGGGAATGCTTTACGCAGGTGTTTCCATAAAATATTCTCGTATTTACTATTGAGAAGCATCACCCAGAATCCCAAATTCAATTCAGCTATAACCTTGTTTACCGTAACGGGTTCGTGCCTATTAGATATTTGTTTTATTGCATGATCAATATCAGAATGAAAATCCAATAAATTTGGATTCTGACATATTGTGTCAATCCATGAAACATCTTTTGACATTATCTGTAATTCATTGCTTAATGCATTACGCAGTGTCACCTCAAAAACAGACAGGCTTGTGTACATCGCCTGAGATAAGTAAATATTAAACTTATAATGCTGCATAGCCTTTTCTTTATCACCGTTATGAAAAAGCAGATATTTATTTAAGCGGTGCTGCGAGAAGGCAGATGATAGTATGTCAAATTCCCTCATAGTATGTATAAAAACAAAAAACCCGGATTCATCACCAACACTAAGTTTGGGAGAGGAATTGCCGGGACTGCGATGCAAAGGTAATAAATTTATTTAATTATTGAAAATAATTGAGGACTTTTTATTACTCCAGCGCCAGTTTAAACACCTCTTTAACGTTTGTCACGTAGTGGAAATCAAGGCCTTCTATGTAGATTGGCTTTATCTCCTCTATATTACGGCGGTTCTCAGCGCAAAGAATCAGTGTGGTTACGCCGGCACGTTTGGCAGCGAGGATTTTCTCTTTTATGCCGCCCACAGGCAGGACATCGCCGAGCAGGGTTATCTCGCCCGTCATGGCAATGTGCTTTCTGACCTTGCGGCCCGTAATGGCGGAAAGAAGGCTGGTGGCAATGGTTATGCCGGCTGAAGGGCCGTCCTTTGGTATGGCGCCCTCTGGCACGTGGATATGAATGGAGGCGGTTTCAAAGAACTTATCTTTTACGCCTAACTCTTTAGCGTGAGCCTTTATATATGACAAGCCGAGCGATGCGGACTCTTTCATCACATCACCAAGATTTCCAGTAAGTTTCAGTCCCGGAGCTTTACTCTTGCTTATGCTTGTCTCAATTTCAAGAGTAACACCACCCACAGATGTCCATGCCAAGCCTGTAACCTTACCTACTCTGGAATTATTACCCTGAACATCAACGCTATAGACTTCGGTTCCAAGTAACTCCTTAACAGCATTAACATCAATAGAAGGCTTGTACTCCTCCTCCAGGGCTACTTTCTTGGCCACCTTACGGGCTATAGTGGCAATGCGCTTGTCAAGCGTGCGCACGCCAGACTCCTTGGTGTAGCGTTCCACAATATACTGCAATGCGCGTTTCTGGATAGAGGCCTGCTTTTTGGTTATTCCATGGTTTTTCCACTCGTCTGGTATGAGATGGCGCTGGGCTATTTCAATCTTCTCCTGCATTATATAGCCGCTGATGTTTATAAGCTCCATACGGTCAAGAAGTGCCGGCGATATGGTGCTAAGAGTATTTGCTGTGGCTATGAAGAGAACCTTTGAGAGGTCATAGTTGACATCGAGGTAATTATCATGAAATGCGCTATTCTGCTCAGGGTCAAGAACTTCAAGAAGCGCCGATGCAGGATCCCCCTTGTAATCCGCGCCCACCTTGTCTATTTCATCAAGAATGAACACAGGGTTAGAAGAGCCTGCCTTTAGTATGCTCTGTATTATACGTCCGGGCATAGCGCCTATGTAAGTTCTACGATGTCCGCGTATCTCAGCCTCATCATGGAGTCCGCCAAGCGACACTCTGGCATACTTGCGTCCTAAAGCCTCAGCCACAGATTTGCCAAGCGATGTCTTGCCTACACCAGGAGGGCCGTACAGACATATAATAGGTGATTTCATATCACCTTTAAGTTTAAGCACTGCAAGGTGCTCTATAATACGTTCCTTAACATCATCAAGCCCGTAATGGTTGCTATCAAGCACCTCCTGAGCCCTTTTAAGGTCAAGGTCATCTTCTGTATATTCATTCCACGGCAAGTCCACAAGAGTCTGCACATAATTAAGCTGTATGGAATAGTCAGGAGCATTTGATGAGAGAGCTTGCAGTTTTGCCATCTCCTTATCCACAAACTCCTTTGTTTCAGCGTTCCACTTCTTGGTCTTTGCCTTTTCCTCCAATGCCTTTATATCCTGCTCCTGCGTGGTGCCTCCAAGCTCTTTCTGAATGGTCTTCATCTGCTGTTGCAGATAATATTCCCGCTGCTGCTTGTCTATATTCTCCATTGCCCTTGTCTGTATGGAGTTCTTAATTTCAAGCAGGTTCACCTCCTTGGCAAGCGACTCTACCAACTTATAGGCACGTGCCTGAATATCAACAATTTCAAGCAAACTCTGCTTTTCTTGCAAAGGAATATTTATGTTACAACTGATAAAGTTTATTATGAATAGAGGGCTGTCAATATTCTTTATGGCAAACATCATGTCCTGATGCATTCCGCCACTCAAACGCACAATCTTATGTGTTGCATCTTTAATTGCTGCTATATGAGCTTTAAATTCACGAGTTTTTGGTATCACAGGTGAATCCTGCCAAGCCACCACATTAGCCTTGAAATATGGATCAGACGATACCACCTTGACAATTCTGAAACAGCACCTGCCTTGTAGTATTACGGTGGTGGATCCGTCAGGCATTTCAAGTATGCGTAGTATCTGAGCTATGGTGCCCACACTATACAAATCATCCACAGTAGGTTCTTCCACAAGCCCGTCCTTCTGTGCCACCACACCAATTACACCTCCGCTACTAAAGACATCACGAACCTGCGTCAGTGACTTCTTCCTGCCTATATTTATTGGCAGCACCACACCAGGGAACAACACCATGTTACGTAGCGGCAACAGAGGAACCTCTGCATCGGGGGTCAAACCCTCCATGTATTTGGTATCATCGTCTGCTATCATTGGAATGAAGGTGGACTCCCCATGTCCGGCAGCCTCTATCAATATTTGGGATTTCAGTTCTGACATTAAAGGGCTGAATCAAATTGTTTCAGGAACCTGAGATCATTCTCAGAGAACATTCTCAAATCCTTGCAACGGAACTTGAGGTTAGCTATACGTTCAACACCAAGTCCGAACGCATATCCTGAATATACCTTGGAGTCTATGCCGCAAGCGTCAAGCACTGCAGGGTCAACCATGCCGCAGCCAAGAATCTCAACCCAGCCTGTATGCTTACAGAAGTTACAGCCTGTACCGCCGCAGATGTCGCATGATATATCCATCTCCGCACTTGGCTCTGTGAACGGGAAATATGATGGGCGCAGACGTATCTGAGTCTCTGAGCCGAACATCTCTTTTGCAAAATATAGAAGCGCCTGTTTGAGGTCTGCAAAAGATACGTTCTTATCAATATACAAACCCTCCACTTGATGAAAGAAACAGTGCGCACGGTATGATATGGCCTCATTTCTATATACTCTGCCAGGACAGAGTACGCGGATAGGCGGTTTCTGTGTGGTCATCACTCTGGTCTGCACACTTGATGTATGTGTTCGAAGCAGTATATCAGGGTTTTTCTCTATAAAAAAGGTATCCTGCATATCACGTGCCGGATGTTCAGGCGGAAAGTTCAATGCGCTGAACACATGCCAGTCATCCTCTATCTCAGGTCCCTCAGCCACTGTAAATCCTATACGTGAGAATATGTCAATAATCTCATTCTTAACAATGGAGAGCGGATGACGTGTTCCAAACTCTATGGCGCTTGGAGTGCGTGTAAGGTCAAGTTTGGCTGCGGAACCCTGATTGATGTAAAGGTCACGCATGTCATTAATCATATCCTGCGTTGTGTCCTTCAGCTCATTGAGCATCTGCCCCACTACACGTTTCTCATCATTTGCAACATTTTTGAAATCTGCAAAAAGCTGCGCAATCACACCTTTCTTACTCAGATACTTAATACGGAACTGCTCTACATCTTCAGCATTTGCAGGCTTTAGGTTCTTAACCTCCTGCAAAATTGACCTAATTTTTTCTTGCATAAGTTTTTATACTAAATAGAGTGCAAAAGTAATATTTTTATCTGACTTTACAGAGTCACATCAGCAAAAATCACTATTTTTGCAAAAAATTAGGTAGAAAGTTTTATGGGAAAGATTATTGCAATAGCAAACCAGAAGGGCGGCGTGGGAAAAACCACCACCGCCATTAACCTTGCAGCTTCACTTTCTGTACTTGACAAGAAAGTTCTTATCGTGGATGCAGACCCGCAGGCAAACGCCTCATCGGGGTTAAACATTGATGTCTCAAACCTCAAAACCACAATATACGAGTGTCTTGTAAACGGAGAGGCTGCTGAAAGCGCCATACTCAAAACTGAAATGGGCGGGCTTGATGTGCTTCCTTCACACATAGACCTTGTGGGAGCTGAAGTTGAAATGATTAAGATGGAGAACCGTGAGCACCTTCTAAAAAAACTGCTCGCACCGGTTAAAGACCGCTATGACTATATTCTTATAGACTGTTCCCCATCGCTCGGGCTTATTACAATTAACTGTCTTACAGCGGCCGACAGTGTTATAATCCCGGTTCAGGCTGAGTACTACGCACTTGAGGGTATCAGCAAGCTGCTTAACACAATAAAAATCATAAAGAGCCGCCTTAATCCGGATTTAGAGATAGAGGGATTCCTGCTCACCATGTTTGACTCACGTCTGAAACTGGCAAACCAAGTATATACAGAAGTCAAGCAGTATTTTGGCGATATGGTGTTCCAAACCGTAATACAGCGTAACATTAAACTGAGCGAGTCTCCAAGCCACGGCATTCCTGTCATCCTCTACGATGCAGAATCACGTGGCGCACAGAATCATGTACAGCTTGCACAAGAAATAATCAAAAAGAACTCAAAATGACGTCAGTACCTAAGAAAAACGCTCTTGGCAGAGGTCTGGGGGCTCTGATTGAGCTTGACAACGTACAGACCGCCGGCTCATCACAAATTAACGAGATACCTCTTGACTCCATAGAGGCAAACCCTAACCAACCACGCAAGACCTTTGACGCAGAGGCTCTTGAGGAACTTGCCGCCTCAATAAAGGAACTTGGAGTGGTCCAACCTGTAACACTGCGTGAAATCTCAGAGGGACGCTATCAGATTATTTCAGGTGAGCGCCGCTGCCGCGCATCGCGCATGGCAGGGCTCACATCCATTCCCGCATACATAAAAACAGCTGACGACGAGGCTCTTATGGAAATGGCTCTTGTTGAGAACATCCAGCGTGAGGACCTTAACGCCATAGAGATAGCCCTCTCATATCAAAGACTTATAGACGAATACAAATTCACACAAGAGAGGCTTGGAGAGAAGGTTGGCAAAAAACGCGCCACCGTTACAAACTACCTGCGCCTGCTAAAGCTCCCCGCCGAGGTACAGTTAGGTCTTAAGGCCGGCAAGATAGAGATGGGACACGCAAGGGCGCTTGTATCTATCCAAGACCCTGCTGATATGATTCGCATCTACGAGGAGACTGTAAAGAACGGTTATTCAGTAAGAAAGCTTGAAGACATTGTAAAGAGACTCTCAGAGAAGCCTGAGCCAAAGAAAAAAACTCAAAAGACGTCTGATTATGACGCCCTGAGTAACAGGCTCGCCCACGTTTTTAAATCAAAGGTGAAGATAGACCGCAACAGCAAGGGTTCAGGAAAGATAGTCCTGAGTTTTACAAACGATGAGCAGTTTGAAAATATAATGTCAATTCTTGACCGCCTGAGCTGATGCTGAGATATGCGGTTTACATAGCACTCACCTTTATCACATTAGGCATCTCCTGTGCAGGTTACGCCAATGACTCCATTGCCACAACCCCACAGGACACATCTGCCGTTGCACAACTTGCACGTCTTATGCAAGCTAAAAAAGACACCGTTACTGTATCACAGAAAGACACAGCCGAACTCTCAGCAGAGATGCTTCGTGCAGACTCCATAGCGGTGGCAGATGCTCTTAAGGAGGCCAGACGTGCAGAGCGCCGACACAAACTTATAACCCGAATACCAGACCCCAACATGGCGGCTTGGATAGCCGCTCTGCTTCCTGGTGTGGGGCAAGCCTACAACCGCCAGTATTGGAAGATACCCATTATATACGCTGGTGCCATGGGACTTGGCTATGCCGTGGCGTGGAACAACCAGATGTATGTAGATTACCGCAAGGGCTATACAGACATAACCAGCGGAAACCCTGAAGCCAGATTCTATGAGTACCTTGTGCCTCCAGGCGTAACCATCGACAGTTCAAACAAAGACTACTACACCCGTGTGTTCAAATCAAAGATGGAAGGCTACCAGCGCAACAGAGATCTTAGCATAATGGGCATCGCAGTACTCTACATCCTCTCAATAATAGACTCATACGTGGATTCACAGCTCCGCGATTACGATGTAAGCCCTGACCTCTCAATGAAAGTGGCACCAACAGTAATTCCAGCCACTCAAGACAGAGCTCTTGAGAACTCCCTTGGAGTCAGTTGCAAACTAAAATTTTAGCACGCCACTAAAATTTTCCATTTTCCATTTTCCATTTTCCATTAAAATAACTATTTTTGTAGCCTGTAAGATTTTCATTTATTCATATTTTAATAATAGTAACAACAATGGTTTATTCACACGAAGTAGAAAACATGTGTGTTGTTCAAAAAGGTCCTAACCACGGACCTGCCCCAATCCCTGAAGAGGGCAAATGGGTAAAAGCAAAAGAGATTAAAGACATCTCCGGCTTGACACACGGTATTGGTTGGTGCGCCCCTCAACAAGGTGCCTGTAAGCTAACTCTTAATGTAAAAGATGGTGTTATACAAGAGGCTCTTGTAGAGACCATAGGCTGCTCTGGTATGACACACTCAGCAGCAATGGCATCTGAGATACTCCCAGGTAAGACTATTCTTGAGGCTCTTAACACAGACCTTGTTTGCGATGCTATCAACACAGCTATGCGTGAACTGTTCCTCCAGATAGTTTACGGACGTACACAGTCTGCATTCTCAGAGGGCGGACTTACAATAGGCGCAGGCCTTGAGGACCTTGGCAAAGGTTTCATTAGCCAGACCGGTACACTGTACAGCACTAAGCTTAAAGGTCCGCGTTATCTTCAGCTTACAGAGGGTTACATCACTAAGATGTTCCTTGATAAGAATGATGAGGTTTGCGGATATGAGTTTGTTCACCTTGGCAAGTTTATGGACGCCATCAAGAAAGGTGTTCCTGCCGATGAGGCTCTTAAGAGCGTAACTGGCACCTACGGCAGAACCAAAGAAGAGCAAGGCGCAGTTAAATCTATTGATCCACGTAAAGAATAAGGAGGCACCACTATGATTAGAGAAGTAAAATTTGAAAGCCAGGACCGCCGCATCAAGCAAGTTCTTGCTGCGCTTAAAGAGGTTGGTATCAATAGTATAGAAGAGGCAAACCAAATTTGTGAGAATGCAGGTCTTGATCCTTACAAAACTTGCGAGGAGACACAGATGATATGCTTTGAGAACGCAAAATGGGCATACGTAGTAGGTACTGCCATAGCACTGAAGAAAGGTTGCAAGAACGCAGCCGACGCTGCTGAAGCCATAGGTCTCGGTTTGCAGGCATTCTGCATCCCTGGTTCTGTTGCTGATGACCGTAAGGTTGGTATCGGCCACGGAAACCTTGCAGCACGTCTGCTCCGTGAAGACACAAAGTGCTTTGCATTCCTTGCCGGTCACGAGTCATTTGCAGCCGCAGAGGGCGCTATCAAGATTGCCGAGATGGCAAACAAGGTACGTAAGAACCCGCTCCGCTGCATTCTTAATGGTCTGGGAAAAGACGCTGCCATGATAATAAGCCGTATTAACGGTTTCACATACGTACAAACCAAGTTCAACTACTTTACAGGTAAACTTAAAGTGGTTAAGGAGACTCCTTATAGTGACGGACCTCGCGCCAAGGTTAAATGCTATGGTGCAGATGATGTTCGCGAGGGTGTGGCAATCCTCTGGAAAGAGAATGTTGACGTATCTATAACAGGTAACTCAACCAATCCTACTCGTTTCCAGCACCCTGTAGCAGGCACATACAAGAAGGAGCGTATCCTTGCAGGCAAACCATATTTCTCAGTTGCATCCGGTGGTGGTACAGGCCGTACCCTTCACCCAGACAACATGGCTGCAGGTCCAGCCAGCTACGGTATGACTGACACACTTGGACGTATGCACTCCGATGCTCAGTTTGCAGGTTCTTCATCAGTTCCAGCACACGTGGAGATGATGGGATTCCTTGGTATTGGCAACAACCCAATGGTAGGCTGTACAGTAGCTTGTGCCGTTAATGTAGCACTTGCTCTCAGCAAGTAATCACGCCACTGTTTTTAAGAGCGAATATAAAGAAACCCACCTTTTTTAGTAAAAGGTGGGTTTCATTTTATGCTAATTTTAATAATTTTTCTTTAGCCAGTTCGGCCTCTTTAGTTGTCCCCATGGCTTTGTAGAGCATTGCCTCAAATCGCTCCACACACTGTTCCAGATAATAAGACTTTGCAAAGCAAGCATATTTCCTTTCCATTTCAGCCTTCTCTTCAGGATGCTCTATCCAGTAGTCAATCCTCTCCGCCAGACTTTTTGCATCGCCGGCACGGAAAAGGCTGCGATTGTCAAGTGCGAATTGCTGAGTGGCAGACAGAGGACTGTCTGATATTATGGGCACCAAACCCATAGCGAACCCTTCAATGCAGGCAATAGCCTCGCTTTCCATGTCGGAACAATGGACATACAAATCAGACTGAGCCAGAATATGCTGTAAATCCTCACGGTTATAGGTACCATATATAGGGTTGTTAGTCAAACCTTGACTCAGTTTTTCATACTTGGCCTGCAACGGGCCTTTACCAGCCAACACCAGCTGGATTTTATCAGAATACTTGGACAGTTTTGCGGCTTTAATGAGCAGATCCTGACGCTTTTCTGACGCATAACGTCCCGTCATTACAATCACAATCTTTCCTTCAAATTTTTCATCGCGTCTATCTTTACGATAACAGAATGACGGGTCTATGCCATTACTGATAGGCAAAATCTGCATTTTATAGCCATGTTTGCGCATCTCGTTGGCCATAAACAAACTTGGAGTGTGTACATATTCAAATTTGCTATATATGGCCTTCCTAAGCACATAGTAGAGAAGGTTGTTTACCCATCCCACTTTCTCAAGATGCACCAAACTGGTGATATTCTCAGGCTGAATATGGAAGGCGGCAGTGCTTGGCTTGCCCATTTCATCAGCAATACGTTTTGTGGTGACTGTTAGCATGAATGGCATCATCATGTGTACCACATCCGCCCAAGCCACAGCCTCTCTGATAATTTGCTTGGAATGTTTTGTCAAACTGTCAGCCCAATAGAATCCTTGGGAGTGCATAGTGTTAACCAACCCCCATACTTTACGCTCTGGCAATACATAATCATCTCCGTCAGCAGCCAGACTGCGCACTTCATGACCATGTTTACGCAGCACCTCTGTAAAACGTAAAGCAGAGATACTGGTACCGTTACCATTACTCTGGTAAACGTCCATAACAATTAATATCTTCATTCTCTATTCTGTTTTTGTTAAAAATTTTAACCATTTCTCTATGAGATAAACGAAGAATAACTTTGTATATTATCTTTAGTGGAATATTTTTAAATATTTTTGGTTAGATGAGATAATGTTTTTAACTTTGCAGCTCATTTTTTTGCACCATCGCCCTAAAAAGCAGGTGACTATAAATAATGTCTAACAACTAATTAAAATTTATTTAATTATGGCAAAAAAACAATTTCCAGCACAAGGCACAGCAGATTTTGACTGGGATGCCTTTGAGAAAGGCTCAGTAGAGTCATCTATGAGCCAGGAGGACCTTACACAGGCCTACAATCAAACTCTAAACAAAGTTAATAACAACGATGTAGTAGAGGGTACAGTAATTTCAATGAACAAACGTGAGGTAGTTGTAAACATAGGCTACAAGTCTGACGGTATTGTTTCTATGAACGAGTTCCGTTACAACCCGGATCTAAAGGTTGGTGACAAAGTAGAGGTTTACATTGAATCTCAAGAAGATAAAAAAGGTCAGCTCATCCTTTCACACAAAAGAGCACGTTCTGCACGTTCTTGGGATAGAGTCAATGAGGCTCTTGAGAAGGACGAGATAATCAAGGGTTACATTAAGAGCCGCACTAAGGGTGGTATGATAGTTGATGTATTTGGCATCGAGGCATTCCTGCCTGGCTCCCAGATTGACGTTAAGCCAATCCGTGACTATGAGCAGTTTGTTGGCAAGACCATGGAGTTCAAGGTTGTTAAAATCAACCATGAGTTCAAGAATGTGGTTGTATCACACAAGGCTCTTATTGAGGCTGAACTTGAGCAGCAGAAGAAAGAGATTATCAGCAAGCTTGAGAAAGGCCAGATTCTTGAAGGTACCGTTAAGGGCATAGAGCCTTACGGATGCTTCATTGACCTTGGTGGTGTTGATGGTCTTATTCACATTACAGACCTCTCTTGGGGCAGAGTTAATCACCCAAGTGAGATTCTTTCACTTGACCAGAAGATTAACGTTGTTATCCTTGAGTTCAACGAGGATAAGACTCGTATCGCTCTTGGTCTTAAGCAGCTTACACCACAACCATGGGAGGCTCTTGATCCAAATCTTAAGGTTGGCGATACCGTTAAAGGTAAGGTGGTTGTAGTTGCTGACTACGGTGCATTTGTAGAGATTGCCCCAGGTGTTGAAGGTCTTATCCATGTATCTGAGATGAGCTGGTCACAGCACCTGCGTTCTGCACAGGACTTTGTTAAGATTGGTGATATAGTAGAGGCTAAGATTCTTACACTTGACCGTGACGAGCGCAAGATGTCTCTTGGCATCAAGCAGCTTAAACCAGACCCATGGGAGAACATTGAGGAGAAATACGCTATCGGCAGCAAGCACACCGCTAAGGTTCGCAACTTCACAAACTTTGGTGTATTTGTTGAGCTTGAGGAAGGTGTTGACGGTCTTATCCACATCTCAGACCTCTCTTGGACAAAGAAAATCAAACACCCATCTGAGTTCACAACTCTTGACTCTGACATTGACATTGTAGTTCTTGAGATAGACAAAGAGAACCGCCGTCTCAGCCTTGGTCACAAACAGCTTGAGGATAACCCATGGGATACATACGAGACAATATTCACTGTAGATTCAATCCACAAGGGAACTATTGTTGAGATGATGGACAAGGGTGCAGTTGTTTCTCTTGAGTACGGTATAGAGGGTTTTGCAACTCCTAAGCACTTAGTAAAAGAGGACGGCACACAGGCTAAGCAGGGTGAGACACTTGATTTCAAGGTAATTGAGTTCAAGAAGAACGAGAAGCGCATTATTCTTTCACACAGCCGCATATTTGAAGATGCTCAAAAGGCAGCCGAGGGTGAGGCTCCTGCAGAGAAGAAAGCTAAGAAGGCAGCCAAGAAAGAGGATGCCGCTCCTGCAATAGAGAAGACAACTCTTGGTGATATTGAGGGTCTTGCACAGCTTAAAGAGGAACTTGCCAAGAGCGAGGCAAAGGCTGCTGCAAAGAAGCCAGCCGCTAAGAAAGCTGAAGAATAATATCCAAAACAGGATAAGAAGAAAGGAGGAATGTCAGTCATTCCTCCTTTCTTGTTTAAGTCCCGTCATTCAACTGTCAACTATCAACTGTCAACTATCAACTGTCAACTGAATAAGTATTTCCCTGTCACTGACTCCTCACACTTGACAAGTTCTTCAGGAGTTCCTTCAAACACCACATATCCGCCTTTTTCACCTCCCTCCGGACCAAGGTCTATTATGTGGTCAGCCTGAACCATAACATCAGTGTTATGCTCTATTACTATTAGGGTATGTCCGTTCTCAATAAGTTTATTAAACGCCTTGAGAAGAGTTACAATATCTGAGCTATGAAGACCTGTGGTGGGTTCGTCAAATATAAATATCTTATTCTGTTGGCTGGCTGTAGCAAGAATGGAAGCAAGTTTCACCCTCTGACTCTCACCGCCTGAAAGCGTGCTTGAAGACTGTCCTAATTTTATATAACCAATTCCCACGTCTTGCAGAGGTTTGAGCCTGCGAACTATCTTTTGTGCCGTAAGTGATTCATCTTCCGAGAAGAACTCTATGGCCTGATTTACTGTCATATTAAGCACGTCATAGATGTTCACTCCCCGATATTTTACATCAAGAACCTCCTGCTTATAGCGCTTGCCGTGGCACGCTTCACACTCTAAGACAACATCCGCCATAAACTGCATAGGAACAACTATGGTTCCCTCTCCCTGACACTCTTCGCATCGGCCGCCTGGGGAATTAAAAGAGAAGTATGAGGCGTTAAATCCCATCTGACGAGCAAGCTGTTGCTCCGCAAAGAGGTTACGTATCTCATCAAAAGCCTTTAGGTATATGCAGGGGTTAGAGCGTGATGACTTGCCAATAGGGTTTTGGTCCACAAGTTCTATGCCGCCAACAAGCCCCAAGCTTCCGCTAATGCTGCCGTAACTGCCCACATGCTCCACCACATCACCCCGCTGACGCTTTACTGCACCATAAAGCAGGTTCTTTACAAGTGTTGACTTTCCACTGCCGCTCACTCCAGTCACCACAGTCATCACTCCAAGCGGGAACTTTACACTGATATTCTTAAGGTTATTCTCAGTGGCGCCTTTAATCTCAATATAATTATTCCATCTACGTCTGACCTTAGGTATAGGCAGCTTTACAAGATTATCCACATACTCTTTGGGCGAGCCTTGATACACCACCTCACCTCCAAGGCGTCCTGCTCCTGGACCTATGTTTATAACATAGTCAGCTGACGCAATTATGTTCTCATCATGCTCTACAACCACCACTGTGTTACCAAGGGCCTGCAGCTGTCTTAGCACCATTATCAACTGGTCTGTATTTTTTGGATGAAGACCTATGCTCGGTTCATCAAGAACATACAGAGAGCCTACAAGACTGCTTCCAAGCGATGTGGCAAGGTTTATACGCTGGCTTTCACCGCCTGACAATGTGTTAGATGCACGGTTCAACGTGAGATAATCAAGCCCTACTTCACACAGATAAGTTAGTCGTGAGGTTATTTCCACAAGAAGTTTCTGCGCCACACTTTTCTCATAATCAGTAAATTCGGCAGTACGGAAAAACTCTCTAAGTTGTGATACTGGCATGGCTGTCAGCTCCGTTATGGACTTACCGCACACTTTTACGTACTCAGCCTCACGGCGTAGCCTGCCCCCCATGCACTCCGGACATACGGTTTTTCCACGGTATCGGCTCAGCATCACACGATACTGTATTTTGTACTGGTTCTGCTCCACGTATTTAAAAAATTCATCAAGCCCGTAAAAGTACTCATTACCGGTCCATAGCAGTCTCTTCTGCTCAGGCGTAAGCTCAAAATAGGGTTTGTGTATTGGGAAATCAAACTTGTAGGCATTCTTGATAAGGTTCTGCTTATCCTCGCCCATAATTTTGCCACGCCATGGGGCTATGGCATCTTCGTAAATAGACAGGGTCTTGTTTGGCACAACCAGATTTTCATCTATACCTATTATGTTGCCAAACCCCTGACACTTTGGGCATGCGCCCATAGGACTGTTAAAATTGAACAGCTGTTCTGACGGTTCCTCAAACTTAATACCGTCCGCTTCAAAATTTTCAGAGAACTCCTTATCACCTACATAACAAATACCACCACCTTCATAAAATGCAGTCTCAACAGAATCAGCCATACGGTTTCTAAAGGCTTGCTCTCTCTGCACTGTAAAACGCTCCACCACAAGCCAAACCTTTGAGTATGGCTTATCATATTGAGCAAAATCATCAATACGCACAAACTCCCCGTTAACATAGACACGACTAAAGCCCTGTGACTTAAGTACACGCAGCTTACTGACATCAGTGATTGGCGACATTAGCACTTGCTTATCGCCCTCTGGCAGAGATTCAATATAATCAAGCACATCTTTAACCTGATGTTTTGTAACCACAGTGCCAGACACTGGTGATATGGTTTTGCCTATACGTGCAAAAAGGAGTTTAAGATAATCATAAATCTCAGTAGATGTCCCCACTGTGGAACGTGGATTACGGGTCTTTACCTTCTGCTCCACCGCTATGGCAGGCGGAAGGTTCTCAATAAAGTCAACATCGGGGCGTTGCTGATTACCCACAAACTGGCGGGCGTACGATGACAGGCTTTCAACGTAACGCCTCTGCCCCTCCGCATACAGAGTGTCAAAAGCGAGCGAAGATTTACCACTTCCGCTCACACCTGTAACAACTACAAGTTTGCCAGAAGGAATGCTCACGTCAATATTTTTCAAGTTATTGACGCGGGCACCCTTGATGTTTATACAGTTATTCATTAGATAGACAGAGACCTCAGTACGCGAAGCAACTGTTTGTCAATTGGCTTATCATCCTTAATGGCACGTGAGAACGGCACATATACAATCTCATCATTCTGAACTCCAACCATAAGGTTACGCTGGTCGTCAAGAAGAGCCTCCACTGCGGCTGCACCCATACGGCTTGCGAGTATTCTATCTTGCGCAGACGGAGTGCCGCCACGCTGTATATGGCCTAAAATAACCACACGCACGTCATACTGAGGATAGTCTTTCTTAACCTTCTCAGCCACACCATTGGCACCTCCGGTAACGTCGCTCTCTGCAACAAGAACTATACTGCTGTTCTTTGTCTTACGGAATCCGTTTTGAATAACCTCTGCAAGCATATCTTCTTTGATAGCCACCTCCGGGATAACAGCGGCTTCAGCTCCTGATGCTATGGCGGCGTTAAGAGCAAGAAAACCCGCATCGCGGCCCATAACCTCAACAAAAAAGAGACGCTCGTGTGATGACGCCGTGTCACGAATCTTATCCACACAATCTATAACAGTGTTAAGTGCTGTATCATAACCTATTGTCTTGTCAGTGCCGCATAGGTCATTATCTATAGTACAAGGAACGCCCACAATAGGAACGTTAAACTCCTGGGCGAATGTCCTGGCACCTGTAAACGTACCGTCACCGCCAAGAACCACCAATGCGTCTATGTTATGCTTCTGCATGTTATCGAATGCCTGCTTTCTACCCTCAGGGGTCTTGAATTCCGGGCATCGTGCCGTCTTGATTATGGTACCACCGTGTTGTATTATATTACTTACATTCTGGGTCTTAAAATCTATGATTTCATCTGTGATGAGCCCCCTGTAACCTCTACAGATAGCTTTGACAGCCACACCGTTGAAAATAGCAGAACGTGTAACAGCCCTTAATGCGGCGTTCATACCGGGAGCGTCACCACCTGAAGTGAGAACTCCGATTGTTTTAATCTCATACATAGTTTTTCAGTTTAAAATGTTATTGTTAATGTATTTTGCTATCTGCTCCATCTGCCAGCGAGGCGTGCTTGTGGCACCACATATTCCTATTCTATCAGCCTCTGCGAACCACGCTGGTTGAATTTGTTTAACATTTTGTATAAAATAACTGCGTGCATTTACCGCCGCACACGCACTAAAGAGCGCCTTGGCGTTTGAACTCTTCACTCCTCCAACAAACAACACCACATCATGACGGCGTGCAAAACTCTCTATCTTCTTCTGCCGGCCTGCCACCTGACGGCAGATTGTGTCATATACAACTAATTTGGCGCCAAAAGCCATCCTGCTCTCCAAATAGGTGCTAAGAATCTGGAATCCGTCTATGGGTTTGGTTGTCTGGGAAAACAATATAATGTTACGGCTGAAATCTATTCTTTCAAGCCCTGCCGTGTCTGTTTCACTCTCAACCACAATCGCCTCTCCGTTTGTCTGCCCCACCAAACCGTTCACCTCTGCATGGCCGTTCTTACCATAAATTACTATTTGCGCATCGGAGTTCTCTATATAGGCCTTACGTATGCGCTGCTGAAGTTTAAGCACAACAGGACACGTAGCATCTATTATTCTAATACCCTCTTTATCAGCTTCTTCGTATGTTGACGGAGGCTCTCCGTGCGCCCTGAGCAGCACCTTGCACCCGCTCAAGTTCTTAAGATCTGAATGTTCTATAACTCTAAGGCCACGGTCTGACAGACGTTTCACCTCATCACCATTGTGGACTATATCTCCTAAACAATACAGAGGCTCAGCTGAATCATCAAGCTCCTTTTCAGCCTTAGTGATGGCATTAACCACACCAAAACAGAATCCCGAATCAGAGTCTATTTCAACTACTCTTTTCTGCATGCTTCATCAAACTTTTTTAGTAGCCAGTCGTTCTGCTCTTCTATGGTCATATTGCCGTTATCAAGCACAAAAGCATCGTCAGCCTTGCATAACGGGCTTTCTGTCCTTGTCTCATCCAGATAGTCACGTTTTTTTACATTATCAAGCACCTCATTAAAGTCAACAATATGTCCTTTTGACAGCATCTCATCATAACGCCTTTGCGCCCTTATCTCAGCCGATGCAGTCACAAACACCTTTAATTCAGCTTGCGGGAACACCACAGTACCTATATCCCTGCCGTCCATCACCACACCTCCATCTTTACCCATAGCACGTTGAATAGCCACAAGGCGGCTGCGCACCTCAGGTATGGCACTCACATAGCTCACACTTTCACTAACCTCCATACTGCGTATAGACGTTGAAACATCCTCACCACAAAGCGTGGTGTTACCGTACTTATCCTGACGGATGTCAATATTTTCAAGCGCACCTATAAGGGCGTCACGGTTCACCTTGTCACCATTTATCCACCCTCTTCTTATTGCATAGAGAGCTACAGCACGATACATGGCACCCGTATCCACGTATGTGTAACCCACAGCCTTGGCAAGCTGTTTTGCCATAGTGCTTTTCCCGCAAGATGAATATCCGTCTATTGCTACCGTAATCATACTCCTGAACTCCTTTACTCCTAAACTCCTGAACTCCTAAACTCCTGAACTCCTAAACTTCTTATTAAACCAATTTATATCCATTGCAAGCGAAAAATGGGCTGTAACCGCAGATGTGCTGTAAAACGCAATTCCAACCCCCAGGCGGAACATGTACAGCTTGGCTCCACCACCGAAAGAAAGGCCTGAAAGCGACATTACTGTAGGGTTACCTAAACTCAGCCCCCTGTCAAAGTTATATGACAAACCCACCCAGAACTTTTCAGATTTTGGCATTATGTCCATACCCACTATAAACTTCTTGCCTATCATGAGCCCCACATTTGAATCATTCCACTTCTGCAGGTTCTGGAGTGTGAGATAAAAGACTATAGGAGCCTTCTTCAGGCGTTTTGAAACACCAAGCGTCACATTAAGTGGCATCCATTTTGAAGCAAGCGTCACGCCCTCAGGTCCGGCAAGCCTGCCTCCAAAATTCTGGACGGCAAGCCCCACATTCACAAGAGACACCGTATCATGAAACATAACACCCACATCACCACCAAGTGAGAATGACGTGTACCCCCCATAACTGTTTATCGCAGGTTTAAGTGTCACGCCTATGGAGAAATACTTGTTAAGCAGCCTTGAGTATGTAGCTGTAAATGCAAAATCATTAGCGCTTACAGTTCCAATCTCAGTTCCTGAAGCATCGTAGCTTTTCATTTTCCCATACATAGCCGCCTGGAATCCAGCCATAAAGACATCCTTATCAGAAAACTTATAGGTGTATGCCGCACTGGCATAACCCGTATGATACATGTAAACAGAATAGTTAAGATTTATCTGGTTGTGTGATTCCGCTCCCAGCGATGCAGGGTTTGAGAGGGCGAACATCTGGTCTCCGCCCGTAAATGAGACTGTGTTTCCGCCAAGCGCAGCGGTATGGGCAGACACAGGGAACTCCAAGAACGTGCTCACAGCCGTACCCATCTGCTGAGCATTACAAACCACTGCACACTGCAACATAGCAGCAAGCGATAAAACAACCCCATATTTACGTCTTGAAGAATCCACAAATACACCTAATATATAAAACAGTCCCAAAATTAGTAAAAAAACAAACTATTCGCCATACTTTTTCCATTAAAGTTGCATATTAAAAATTTATAATAAAAAAAAAGCCCGTAATGGCGAGTATATGAAAAAAAATGATTACATTTGCAAACACTTGAAGCATGCTTTGCCATGCCCGATACCAAGCATAATAACTTTTAAACAATAATATGGAAATAAAAAAATCACCAAAGGCCGATATTGAGAACAGCAAATCAACGTCGCTGCTCATTGGCTTGACCGTCGCTTTGGGTATTTTGTTCGCTGCCTTTGAATGGTCGCAGAGCGAAATCAAAATTTACGACGAGGCCCTCCAGAATGTTGTAGAGGAGGACGAGGAGATGGTAGAGGTAACGTTTAGAGATGAGACACCACCGCCTCCACCGCCACCAGAGCCGGAGACAGTACTTAGTGACGTTATTGAGATAAAAGAGAATACAGAAGATGTCCAGACCGCTGATTTCTCAACTGAAGATGACGCCAACAAGGGTGTAGAGATACACGAGGTTGTGCAACAGGTTGAGGAAGAGGAGCCTGAAGAGCAGAAGATTCACGTAGTTGTGGAGAAAATGCCGGAGTTCCCTGGCGGCAATGAAGCCATGAGCCGCTGGCTTTCAAAAAACATCAAATATCCTCTTATAGCACAGGAGAACAATATTCAAGGACGTGTGGTTTGCCAGTTCGTTGTGAACAGTGACGGTAAGATTGTAGATGTACAGGTTGTACGTGGTGTAGAGGCCAGCCTTGACGCAGAAGCCGTGAGAGTTATCAAATCCATGCCAGCATGGACTCCTGGACGTCAGGGAGGTAAGAACGTTCGTGTAAAATACACACTGCCTATCAGATTCAAACTATAACCAGTTAATACTGAGTAATAACAAAAGCCTTTCGTAACTATTTTCGGAAGGCTTTTTAAGTAAATAGATGGAGCAACAGGACAACATATTTTTAGAGAGAGCCATACTTGTGGGGCTTATCACCCCTGAGCAGGATGAACGTAAGGCAAATGAATACCTTGACGAGCTTGAATTCCTCTCAGACACTGCTGGCGCAGTTACAGTAAAAAAATTTCTCCAAAGGCTTGAATACCCTAATTCAAAGACTTTTGTGGGCACAGGTAAACTGGAAGAGATAAAGAACTACGTGCAAGATGAAGCGAACAACATAAACCTTGCAGTCTTTGATGACGAACTCTCCCCTGCGCAGCTCAGAAACCTTGAAACTGAGCTTAAGATAAAGATACTTGACCGCACAAACCTTATACTTGACATATTTGCAAAAAGAGCGCAGACCGCTCATGCAAAAACGCAGGTGGAGCTCGCCCAGTGCAGATATATGCTGCCAAGGCTCACCAGACTATGGACCCACCTGGACCGTCAGCGAGGCGGTATAGGCATGAGAGGGCCTGGAGAAACGCAGATTGAGACAGACCGCAAGATTCTGCTCAGAAAAATATCCCTGCTTAAAGAGGAGCTTGTACATATAGACAAGACCAAGAGCATACAACGTAAGAACCGAGGCAAACTTGTTCGCGTGGCTCTTGTGGGCTACACAAACGTGGGCAAGTCAACCATAATGAACATGCTCAGCAAAACAGATGTACTGGCTGAAAACAAGCTGTTTGCAACCCTTGACACCACTGTGCGCAAGGTTATAGTACAGAATCTTCCGTTCCTGCTTTCTGACACCGTAGGATTTATACGCAAACTGCCCCATGACCTTGTGGAATCATTCAAATCCACACTTGACGAGGTGCGCGAGGCAGATATTCTTGTACACGTGGTTGATATCTCCCATCCGTGTTTTGAAGAGCAGATCTCTGTGGTTGAGAACACATTGAGCGAACTTGACTCAAAAGGCAAGCCTGTTATAATGGTGTTTAACAAGATAGACGCCTATACATATCAGCCCAAAGATGAAGATGACCTTACCGCCCGCACCAAAGAGAACATGACTCTGGAGGAACTTGAGAGCACTTGGATGTCAAAACTAAGGGAAAACTGCATATTCATATCAGCCAAGAATAAAATAAACATAGACAATCTTAAAGACCTGCTCTATAGCAAAGTAAAGGAGATTCACACAAAAAGGTTCCCATATAATGACTTTTTGTTTGAGTACTACGATGATGAGCAGCAGTAACACACCATTAAAATCCGACACTATGAGAAAACTTACAAAAGAAGAGATTAACGCACTTGAGAGTCAGTCATGCACTTGCGCAGACTGGAGTCAGGTCAGTGTTGCAGAGAGTTTTTCAACCAAATATGTAAAGCACGTACACTTCTCAGGGCATATTGAGCTTGGCGTATTTGAAAAGGACATTACAGCCAAAGGCGGCATCATCCGACACAGCGGTATCTTCCACGCCACACTGCACAACTGCAAAGTTGGCAACAACGTGTTTATAAATAAGATAAACTGCTACATAGCAAACTACAACATAGGTGATGACGCATTTATTGAGAACACAGAGCTTATATTCACAGACGGAACCACATCCTTTGGAAATGGTGTAGAGGTGGCGCTGCTGAACGAGAGCGGCGGGCGTGAGATTCTTATAGCAGACCAGCTAAGTTCACACTTGGCATATATTATGGCAATATACAGGCATAGAGAGAGATGTATAGAGCGCATTAGGGAAATCATCCGCACATACAGTGAAAGCGTTTCTTCTTCAACTGGTGAGATAGGCAAAAAGGTTAAAATTATAAACTGCGGACGCATAGAGAATATGCGCATCGGTGATTATGCAACCATAGAGGAGGCAAGCAACCTTACAAACGGAAGTATAAACAGCAACCAGTATGACCCTGTATATATAGGCCAGAACGTTATAGCCAAAAACTTTATAGTATCATCAGGCGCCACTATTACAGACGCATCGCTGGTGGAGAACAGTTTTATAGGACAGGGTGTGCAGATAGGCAAACACTTCTCCATCTATGACTCTGTGTATTTTTGTAACTGCCAGGGATTTCATGGTGAGGCTTGCGCCATATTCGGAGGCCCATATACGGTTACACACCATAAGTCAAGCCTGCTCATAGCCGGCATGTTCTCATTCCTCAACGCAGGCAGCGGTTCTAACCAAAGTAATCACATGTATAAGTTAGGTCCTATGCACCAAGGAGTGGTGGAGAGAGGCTCCAAGACCACCAGTGACTCTTATATTCTGTGGCCTGCAAAGGTAGGTGCTTTCTCTCTGGTAATGGGACGCCACACGCAACACTCAGACACATCATCATTACCATTTTCATATCTTATTGAGAATGAAAACTCTACATATATAGTTCCTGGTGTGAACCTTAAAAGCGTAGGCACTATTCGTGACGCCCAGAAATGGCCTAAACGTGACCGTCGCAAGGACCCGGACAAACTTGACTGCATAAACTTTAACTTGCTAAGCCCATACACTATACAGAAAATGTACGCTGGCACTGAAGTGTTAAAGAGCCTGCAAGCCCTTTCAGGCGAGACATCGCAAACATACTCATACCAGAGCACTAAAATAACCAACACAGCGCTCAGGCACGGTCTGAAATATTATTGCATGGCCATAGAGAAGTTTCTTGGAAACTCCCTGATAAAGAAGCTTGAAGGCACAGCGTTCAAGAGCATTGAAGAGGTGCGCAGCCAATTAAGCCCGTCAACTCCCATAGGGCTTGGCGAGTGGGTTGACCTCTCCGGTCTTATTGCTCCTAAAAGCTGTGTGTCTGAGATGCTTGATGATATAGAAACAGACAAACTCAACTCAATAAGTGACATTAACGGACGCCTTAGACAGATGCACTCCATGTACTATGAATATGAGTGGACGTGGGCTCTTGAAAAACTGGAGCAGAAGTTTGGCAAGCCCTATACAGAGTTTACCATTAAAGACATAATCTCTCAAGTGGAGACATGGCGCAAGAGCGTTGTTGAACTTGACAACATGCTCTATGAAGATGCAAAAAAGGAGTTCAACCTTATAGCCCGGACAGGTTTTGGCGTTGACGGCAACGATGAGACCAAGCTCAAGGACTTTGAGAATGTGCGTGGAAGTTTTGACAGCAACCCATTTGTGATTGCCGTACAGGAACACATAAAGAAGAAAAGCGCACTTGGGCAGGAGTTGATAGACAGAATAAAACCGCTTGCATGAACTATCACATAAAAAGTTTTATACGGCACTGGTTTAGCGCCCACCATAGCGGTGGGTTTGGAATACACTCCCCTTTTGCCTACCATTTTGCAACAAGAGTGCTTAAAGAAAACTACAGCTACTATTGTTATGAATGGATAGAAAAGGTGCGCAGGAAGCTAAAACGAGACAAGACTGTTATTAGCGTAACAGACTACGGCACAGGTCCGTCATGCGAGCGTAAGGTATGTGACATCGCCGCAAAAAGCCTGAAAAGCCCACGTCAGTCACAGCTGCTGTTCCGCACCGCCCTGGCCTACAAGAGCCATAACATTCTGGAGTTAGGCACGTCATTAGGAATAACAACCATGTACCTCAGCCAGGCTGACACAAAGGCAAACATAACCACCCTTGAGGGTTGCCCGCAAACCGCATCAGTGGCAGAAAAGATGTTCCAAGCCACCGGCATAAAAAATGTTAAAATAACCGTTGGTGACATTGACAAGACATTGGAAACCACGTTAAAAGGGTATGAGACGCTTGACCTTGTGTTTTTTGACGCCAATCATCGCAAAGAGCCAACACTAAGGTACTTTGAAATGTGTGTGAAAAAAGCGAATACAAAAACCATCTTCATTTTTGATGACATATACCACTCACCAGAGATGACAGAGGCGTGGAACACTATAAAAGCAGACAGCAGGGTGCGAGTGACAGTTGACATTTTCTATATGGGTTTTGTATTCTTTGACAAGAAGTTACAGAAAGAGAACTATAAGATAAGATTTTAATGAAGAAAACAATGAAAGTTTATACTAAGACTGGCGATAAAGGGACCACCTCTCTCATCGGCGGAAAAAGGGTGGCTAAAAGTGACATTCACCTTGAAATTTACGGTACGCTTGATGAACTTAGCAGCTTTATAGGATTACTCAAGTGTGAGTACCCCGATGCGGAAACAGCTACAAGTCTTGACAAAATTCAAAAAATATTAACAACAATTAACTTTGTATTCGCCTGCCCTGACGAGGAGACGGGAAGCAAGTTCAAATTTAGCGTTGAGAATATTGAATGGATTGAGAATCAAATAGATACTATAAGTACCGCGCTACCTCCGATAAAAGATTTTCTAATACCTGGAAGTAACAAGGCAAATGCCATAGCAAATATCTGCCGCACAGTCTGCCGACGTGCCGAGCGCAATGTTTACAAGATGGAAATACTTGACTGCCAGAAAGATGCAGCAATATTTATAAACCGTTTGAGTGATTACTTCTTTGTACTTGGCAGAAAAGCGGAAATTAAATATTAAAAAACAAAAATAATATTTATCTTTGCACCCCGTTATAATAGGACATAGGAAGGATTAATATTAAAAATTTTAACAAACATGTACTGGACACTTGAATTAGCGTCAAAACTAGAAGATGCGCCATGGCCGGCAACTAAAGAGGAGCTTATTGATTATGCCATTCGTTCAGGAGCGCCACTTGAAGTTATAGAGAACCTTCAGGAGATAGAAGACGAGGGTGAAGTTTATGAAACAATTGAAGATATTTGGCCTGATTACCCAAGTAAAGAAGACTTTTTCTTCAATGAAGATGAATATTAATATTTTTTTTAGTATCTTTGCAAAGATTAATGCGTGTATTGCGGTTTAACATCTCACTTGCTGTACTTTTTTCAGCACTGTTCTGCTTTGGTCAGCAGAGCATTGAGTTCAGCCAATATACGCTAAACTTGAAAGGGATTAACCCTGCTACGGTGGGGGCGAATGATATGATTAACGTGCTTGGCACGTTCAGATCTCAATACGCAGGATTTGAAAACGCACCAATCACGTACTATGTCAGCGCAGATTTAGGGTTCAAGATTGCGCAAACCAAGCACGGAGCTGGCATCAGTTTCTATGATAACATGGCGGGAATATACCGTTATCAGGACATCAACCTGATGTACGCCTACCGCATAGGACTGAAAAAAGGGGACTTGGCGTTAGGAGCCTTGGTTGACTTTTCAACAACAAGCATCAACAAGGACAAAGTCAAGAACGTGGAGAGTGAATACCACGATTCCTCAGATCCTGCACTAAGTGGAGAGTGCAATGATTTTAAGGTTGACCTTGGTGTGGGAGTATCCTACATGAGCCCTAAATGGTATGCTGGTGTATCACTCCTGAATATTCTTCAGCCGCAATACAGAATGACTGAAAGAATCTATTTCAAGAAAAAAATGAACTTGAAATTTATGGGTGGATACAATTTTTCGTTTACAAATCCGTTATATAGATTAAAAACATACGCGAACATTAGCACAGACTTTGTAACTTTCACAGGTCAGATTGGGGCTAACATTGAGTACAAAGAGAGCTACTGGGGCGGCATAGGATACAGAATAGACGGTGCAGTTGTGTTTATGGCGGGGATAAGGGTTTTAAACGGACTAGTAATCGGTTACTCGTTCGATTTGCCTACGTCAAGACTTATCCGTTCAGCAGGTTGTCATGAAATACTGCTATCATACAGTTTTAACATAGATTTGTCAAAAAAGAATAAATATAAGAGTATCAGATACCTATAACCTAAATAATATGAAAAAACTATCATTGTTCATTGTTGCTGTCATTACACTAACCAGCTGTTCAAACAGCGGAAGCGGAGAACTGGTTGGCGTGGGAGGAACATCCTGGAAAGAGCCAAACCCTTACGGAATGGTCTATATAAAACCAGGTTCATTCACCATGGGTGCCAATGACCAGGACGCTAACTGGGCGGCAAGTTCCGGACAAAAAATTGTTTCTGTTGACGCATTCTGGATGGATGAAACAGAAATAACAAACCGCGAATACAAGCAGTTTGTTTATTGGGTAAGAGACTCTATTGCACTGGAAAAACTGGTTGCAGCAGAGGGAGAGGACTCTGAATACGCTGTTAAAGACAAAAAAACAGGTGACTTGGTTTACAAAAAAGGCAACAGACCGATGGACCGTGAGAATGAGGATGTGAAGAAACTTCCAAAACTCAACTGGAACGAAAAGATAAACTGGAGCAAACCAAAAACAGACGAGCAAGCTCTTGCAATAGACTCTATGTTCTACTCTGACGACGAGTCACTTTCTTATACAAGAGAGCTTAACGGCAATATACTCAATTACAAATACAGCTGGATAGACTACAATCAAGCTGCCCTTAGACGCAACAAATTCAACACAAACAAAGGAAGATATGAAAGTGACCTTTCCAAACTTGGCAAGGGTCAGGACAGTGCAGACTGTATGATCAAGAAAGACACAGCTTACATTGACCCTGAGAATGGATGGATTATCAACCAAACCAAATTTGTGGAGCTAAAGTCACGTACAGACTTCATAAACTCACGCATAGTAAATATCTACCCTGACACACTTTGTTGGATTAGGGATTTCACATACTCTTATAACGAGCCATACACTAAGATGTATTTCCACCATGACGGTTATGGAGATTACCCTGTGGTAGGTGTTACATGGGAGCAGGCCACAGCATTCTGCCACTGGCGTACCACATACTATAATATGGCACAGACCAAGAACAACCAACCGATTGTACAAGACTATCGTCTGCCTACAGAATCAGAGTGGGAGTATGCCGCACGCGGAGGACGTAACCTCTCTATGTATCCTTGGGGTGGCACATACATTCGTACAGCCAGAGGATGCTTCCTTGCAAACTTTAAGCCTCAGCACGGAAACTATCTTGCTGACGGTTGGATGGTTGCAGCCAAGGTAGGTTCATTCCCGCCAAATGACTACGGACTATACGATATGGCAGGTAACGTGGCCGAGTGGACATCATCTGCGTTCCATGAGTCAAACTACAGTTTTGTAAATGACCTCAACCCAAGTTATAACTATAACGCTCGTGAAACAGATTCAGACATTATGAAACGTAAGGTTATCAGAGGCGGTTCATGGAAGGATGTAGGTTACTATCTACAGTGTGCCACACGTACATACGAGTATCAGAATGAGTCAAAATCATACATCGGATTCCGCTGTGTTCGCAGTGTGATAGGAGCCAATTACCAGTAAAAGTACACAAAACATATAGAGATAATAAATTAAATCAAATAACTTTAACAATCTAAAACTAAGAAAAAATGGCAAGTTTCTTTTCAACTCCTAAGGGAAAACGTATTACAGGTGTTGCCTACGGTTTAGGTGCTTCTGTTGTTATCATCGGTGCATTGTTCAAAATACAGCACTACCCTGGTGCAGGTGTTATGCTTATGATAGGTATGTTCATTGAGGCATGCTTGTTTGCAATATCTGCATTTGAGGATCCACACCCAGAATATCACTGGGACAAAGTGTTCCCACAGCTAAACGACGGTGAAGGCGAGCCTATCACAAGTTTGGCAGCTCCTAAACAGCAGCCTGCAAAATCAGGCAATACAATTGATGATATCGCTAACACTGGCAAACTTTCTGAAAGTGACGCACAGCGCCTTAGCGAGGGCATCAAGAAACTCTCTGAGACAGCATCTCAGATTGCTGATGTTACAGCAGCAGTTTCAGCATCAAGCAACTACACACGCAGCATGAATGCAGCATCTGACGCAATATCAGCATTTGCAGCAACACAGGCAAGCCTAAAAACATCATCTGATTCTCTATTCGCATCATATAAGACTGTTGCAGAGAGCATGGGTAATGTTGCTGCTGACGCACAAGGTTACATGCAGGAGATGAAGGGTATCACCCGCAACCTATCCTCTATCAACGCAAGTTATGAGATGCAAGTTAAATCTATCAGCGAGCAGGCTGGTATGGTAACAGAGGTTAACGAGAACTTGAAGAAGGTACAATCAGCCATGAGCGAGGCTGCTATATCAACAGCGGCATTCAAGGAGCAGGCTACCAAGCTCACACAGCAGGTAAGTAGCTTGAACAATGTTTACGGCAATATGCTTAACGCCTTCAATGCAAGAGTGTAATTAACCCCTTTACTAAACCATAATACTTTAGAAATATAGCTTATGAGTGCTACTAATTGCCCGGAAACGCCGAGGCAGAAAATGATAAGTATGATGTACCTCGTTTACACAGCTTTGCTGGCGTTAAACGTAAGTACTGACGTACTGAACGGCTTTACTGTAGTACAGAAAAGCCTTAAGCAGTCAATCGTCAGTACAGAAGGTATCAACAATAGCCTTATGACAGAGTTTGAGAACAGTTACACTCAGAACCCTGTTAAAGTAGGCCCGCAATACGCAAAGGCACAAGAGGTTGCCATTAAATCTGACGCCCTCTACGCCCAGCTTGAGAAAATGAAAGTGGAGATAATCCGTAAATGTGACGGCATTGGCCCTGAAGTACCAGACAATAAAATCACTGTAGATACTTTAAATGCAAGAGACAATCTTGACAATGCCTTTACAGTGGCAGAATACGGCCCAACCGGTGCAACTCCTGGTGCTGGTCTCGGCTACCCTCTTAAAGATAGCATTGACTCCTTTGCAAATTTCATGGTAAAAATTGCAGAAGGTGACACTGCTAATAAGATTCCAAAGGATTCAGCTCTTATAGCCACAATACGTCACACATTTGACACGAGTGACCAGCCAAATCCACAGGAGCCTACAGAGATGCAGCCATGGATTACACGTATGTTTGAGCACATGCCGGCAATTGCAGCCATGACACTGCTCACACAATACCAGCAGGCAGTACGAAATACCGAGGCTAACATTATCCGTTACCTTCACAACGCGACAGACGCTGGTGACTTCCGTGTAAACAAGATTACAGCTGAGGTAATTCCAGTATCATCTTACGTTACACGTGGCGGACAGTATCAGGCTAAAATTATTCTTGCAGCCGTTGACTCAACCAAGCGTCCTAAGATTACCGTAAACGGACAGGTTATTGAAAGTGAAGACTACGTGGCATCATGTAATAGCGTGGGTACATTTGACATTGCTGGTACTATAGAACTTCCACGTGCCGACGGTTCAATTACTCCGTATCCGTTCTCTTCATCTTACATAGTAGGCGAGCCTACAGCTATTATTTCAGCTGACAAGATGAATGTACTCTACTCTGGTATCAAGAACCCAATCAGTGTATCTGTTCCAGGTGTACCTACACAGAACATTTCAATTAGCGCCACAAACATAAAATCACTTACCAAATCCAATACAGGATGGGTGATAACACCTGACAAGGTGGGTACAGAATGTAGAATTTCTGTTTCAATAAAGAAAGAGGACGGCAAGACTCAGGCCATAGGCTCAAAGCCATTCCGTGTTAAACAGCTTCCTCCTCCAGTAGGCTACATTGCCTACAAAGAGAACGGAGCTCCTGCCAAGTTCAAAGGCGGAAAGCCATTTGCAAAATCAAGCCTTATGGGAGCAACAGGTGTTCAAGCGGAGCTTGACGATGCAGATATTGAAGCAAACTATACCGTGCTTGGTTTCCAGATGAAGGTTGTTGATACAATGGGAAACTGGAAGATTGAGATGTCTAATGGTTCAGCCTTCACAGAAAAACAGAAAGACCTTATGCGTAAGATGGGCAAGGGCAAAACCTTCCTTATCTCAGGTATCAAGGCTAAAGGTCAGGACGGACTTGTACGTAACCTGCCTACAATAGAAGTAACAATAAACTAATACGTAGAATATATGAAATCGTTCTATAGAAACTTGCTTTTAGGACTTGCAGTGCTACTCACCGCCCCTGCGCTGGCGCAGGAGAATGAAGGTGCATTCTTTGACGGCAATGGTGGTATAACAGCTTCAAACCTGCCAACAAGTATTCCTTTAAGCGAGAGAAAACCAATACTGTATAACAACCCAAGAGCAGACGATATTGTCTGGCAGCAGGTTGTATATAGAATCGTTGACCTCCGTGAAAAGATGAACTTTCCGCTCTACTTCCCTGAAGTGGCAAGTGACAATCGTCAAAGCCTATTCACCACCATATTCCGTCTTATGGAAGAGGGGAAAATTAAGGGATATGAGTATGAGGCTGAGAGAGAAGTGTTTACAGAGGCAACTGAGGTTAAGTTTGATGACATAATACAAAAGTATGGTGTTATGGTGTCATACGATATTGATTCTATATCAGGTGACACATTGGGTTCTTCTATAAACGAGGTTGACATACCTAACAAAGATGTAGTAAAATACTACGTTAAGGAAGTTTGGTATTTTGACAAGAACAACTCAGTATTCCAGGTTAGAATTATGGCTATCTGTCCTAAGATTTACACACTTAATGAAGATGGTCAGCTTGAGGGAAGCCCAATATGCTGGATTCCGTTTGATTCTCTAAGACCATACCTTGCACAGCAGGAGGCTCTTCTGACTGACAAGAACAATGGAGCACGAGAGACAATGGATGACCTCTTTATCAAACGTAAGTTTGCAAGCTACATCTTCAAAGTGTCAGATACTCGTAACAGGAACCTTATTGAGTATAATATTGATGCTGACCAAGCCCACAAGGAGCAGGATAGGATTCAAACTATGCTCATAAACTACGAACAGGATCTTTGGGAGTACTAATTATTAAGTTTATACATTTAATCAGAGGCTGGCTATATAGTCAGCTTCTGATTTTTTTATTACAAAGTACCTTTTTTTCGCTTCGCTCAAAGAAGTTACTTTTGTTAGGCAAGGCAAATTGCCTAACAAACTACAGAGTATCGGAACAAAGCCTTAAGTAAACTTAATTTTTGCTCAGATACTCTGTATAATGTAACATGTAAATTTGCATTTGCACTCTCTTATTTGTACCTTTGTGCCCTATTATACATATAATAAAATTAGGGTTGTTACGTTTATAACGTAAATGGCACGATACAAAATAAAAAGACTGATATTGTTATGGTTGGCCACCGTATTTGGTACAACATGCGCACTTGCTGAGTTCAACCATGAATTAGGACTCACTGGCGGCATATCGTCATACTTGGGAGACGCTAACTTTAACATCCCCTTTCATAGGCCTAAAATGGCGCTTGGAGGATTGTATCGTTACAATATTGACACACGATGGGCTGTAAAGCTTAGTGTAATGTATGCACAGGTTGAGGGTGACACAAGAGATTTTGGATACCAATATCCTGGTGTGGAGTACGCTACTTTTAAGAGGGATTATGTGGATGCATCGCTGAGCGTAGAGTTCAATTTCTTTGATTTGGGCTTAGGCAAGTACGCAAGAGGACATTATAGAGCCACCCCATACATCTTGCTTGGTGTGGGACTGACCGCTTATAACAATATGTCAGAAGCCAAAAACCTGTATAGATTCAGCATACCTGTGGGTATAGGCGGAAAATGGAAGATAAACAAGCGTTGGACTCTTGGTGTGGAATGGACCATACATAAGCTGTTCACAGATGAGTTTGACGTGACAAACTCAAGTAACAAAATTTTAGACAATCCTTACAAGACGGATAAAACCGGATTTTTTGATACAGACTGGTATATGATAGGCAATCTGTATATAACAATAAACCTTTTTGACCCACAGAAATTCTGTAGGTAATAACAATGAAATATGAGTGATTTCTACAATCAGATAAACAGGAACGCCCTACCATGCCATGTAGCAATAATCATGGATGGTAACGGAAGATGGGCCAAAGCTAACGGCAAGCCACGTGCATACGGACATCTGAACGGAGTAAAATCTGTAAGAGCCGTAACAGAGGCCGCCGCAGAATTGCAGATAAAATACCTGACGCTATACGCATTCTCAACAGAAAACTGGAACCGTCCTAAGGAGGAGATTGACGCTCTTATGGGGCTTCTTGTCTCAACTATTGAGGCAGAGACCGCCACACTTAATAAGAACAACGTCCGCCTGACCACTATTGGAGACACCAAACGTCTGCCTGAGCCGGTTTATAATAAGCTCATGGGATGCATTGAGAGCACAAGTGCTAATACAGGAATGACGTTGAACCTGGCGTTAAGCTACTCCTCAAGATGGGAGATTACAGAGATGGTACGCCATATTAGCGAGGATGTGAAAACCGGCAAACTAACAAGTTCTCAAATCGATGACAAAATAATATCCTCATATCTAACTACTAAAAACATTCCTGACCCTGACCTACTAATAAGGACAAGCGGAGAGTACAGAATCAGCAATTTCCTGCTATGGCAGATAGCTTACGCTGAACTATACTTCTCTTCCGTGATGTGGCCGGATTTTACGAAGGAACATTTTTACGAGATTATGGTTGACTACCAAAAGAGACAGCGCAGATTTGGGAAAACAGGAGAACAGATTGAGACAGGAAATGAGAACCTATAGACGCGCACTACTGATTATAATTACCGCTTTACTGACCACCGTAGCCACGGCTCAGAATGCGCTTGAAACTATAGTGGAGGCTAACAACCCCACTGCAGCCGCGTCGTCGCCTGACTCAATAGCGGAGAAGCCTGCCCCAGCTGACCAAGTGATAACATCAGAGCAACTGCCAGACTTCAGCTATGAAACCCCACGCACATACGAGATAGAGGAAATTACAGTCTCCGGCAAGAACAACTATGATGACTTTGTGCTTATAGGCTACTCAGGTCTTAAAAAGGGGGAACGCATAATGATTCCTGGTGACGACATCACAAACGTGATACGCCGATTCTGGAATCAAGGGCTATTCTCAAACATTAAAGTGGAGGTGGTGTCCATACGTGGTAACAAGGTGTGGATAAACATCAATCTTGACCAACGTCCTAAAGTTTCAAGGATAAACTTCATGGGTGTGAAGAAAAAAGAGCGTGAAGAACTGGAGAAAGGAATGGATATGGCAAAAGGCACACAAGTAACACCATACGCCATAGAGAAAGCAAAAAAATATATTACACGCTATTTCAAGGACAAAGGCTTCTACAATGTACGTGTTTCCGTAACTCCACGTGAAGATGACGCATCGGGGATGAACAATATAGTGGATATACGAGTTGACAAAGGCAAAAAAATAAAAGTGAACAGAATCTACTTTGAGGGCAACAACAACCTCTCTAACAGGAAGCTTGACCGTGCCATGAAGAAGACCAATGACCGCCACAATATACTTAATATATTCAGATCAAAGAAGTTTGTTCCAAGTGAATATGAGAATGACAAGAAACTGCTTATAGAGAAATATAATGAGCACGGCTACCGCGATGCTGTTATAGTGGATGACAGTGTGTTCTTTGACGAAAAGAAGCCTGACAAGTACGTGAACGTGTATATTAAAGTGGATGAGGGGCAAAAATACTACTTCAGGAATATTAACTGGATGGGTAACACTGTATATCCAACTGAACAGCTACGACGTATGCTCAATGTAAGGAAGGGCGACGTATATAATATGAAGAAGTTTAACCAGCGTCTTTTTGAGGATGAGGACTGCGTAAGCAATCTTTACCTTGACAACGGTTACCTATTCTTTAACATGCAGCCAGTGGAGACCAATATAGTGGCTGACTCAGTGGATATTGACATACGTATAACTGAAGGACGTCAGGCTACTATAAACAAGGTTAACATTCAAGGTAGCACATTCCTTTATGAACACGTGGTAAGACGTGAGCTGAGGACCAAGCCTGGTGACCTGTTCTGTAAGTCTGACATCATGCGCTCAATGCGAGAACTTGCCGCCACCGGACATTTCTCTACAGAGCCTGGCAAGATGGACATAAAAACAGAGCCTGATCCGGAGAACGGAACCGTAGATCTTACATACGTGCTTGAGGCTAAAAAGAATGACCAGATAGAGCTTTCTGCCGGCTGGGGACAGACTGGTGTGGTAGGAACATTGAGTTTGAAGTTCACAAACTTCTCACTTAGGAACATATTCAATTTTAAGTCTTACCGCCCACTGCCACAGGGTGACGGTCAGACACTTATTCTGCGTGCTCAAACTAACGGTATGTACTATCAGGCCTACAGCATATCATTCACAGAGCCATGGCTTGGCGGCAAACGTCCTAACTCATTAAACGTATCTGTATATTTTTCAAAGCAGTCTGGTGTGAGCAGAAGCTTCAGCAACTCATACAATCAAGGTTACTACTATAATGAGAACTCATGGAACACTTGGTACTCATCATCGTATGACCCAGATAAGTATATAATGATTATTGGTGCGTCGGCCTCTATAGGCACCCGTCTGAAATGGCCGGATGACTACTTCTCGCTTTCAGGCGTGATTTCATACCAGCGCTACAACCTTAGCAAGTGGGAGTATTTTGCGCTGAACACTGGTGTCAGCAACAACTTTAACATAGGCGCCGTGCTTAACCGTAACTCATTTGATCAACCTATATACACAACCCGTGGTTCTGACATCTCACTATCTGTGTCCCTCACCCCACCGTACTCAGCATTTGAGAAAAACAAGGACTACTCCAAGGCGTCAACACAAGATATTTACCGCTGGGTTGAGTACTACAAAATAAAGTTCAAATCAAAGTTCTTTGTACCGCTTACAAAAGACAACAAGCTTGTGCTCATGGGACGTGCGGAATTCGGTTTTCTTGGCTACTATAACTACAACAAGCGATCTCCGTTTGAAACTTTCTATGTAGGCGGCGACGGCATGTCCGGTTACAGCACCACATACGCTACTGAGACAGTGGCACTGCGTGGTTATGCAAACGGTTCACTCACCCCGTATATTAACGGTTATCAGGCTGGTAACATCTATACCAAGTTCACTCTGGAGCTACGCTACCCTCTTGTATTGAAACAGCAAACAATGGTTTGGGCATTAGCATTTGCCGAAGCTGGAAACTGCTGGGCTGAATATAAAGACTTTAACCCTATTGACCTAAAACGTGCAGTGGGTGTGGGTGTGAGAGTATATATGCCTATGTTTGGTCTGCTTGGTGTGGACTGGGGCTACGGATTTGACAAAGTGAACGGCAAAGTTAGCGGAAGCCAGTTCCACTTTATAATTGGACAAGAATTTTAGCGAAAGCGAGAGAAGAAGCAAAGCTTGCTTTGATTATGCCGAGCAGAGCTAAAATCATGAACGAAGTGAATAATTTTAGCTAAGGCGAGAGCAGAGGTTGAACTTGTTCAAGCTATGCCGAGACAAGCTAAAATCATGAACGAAGTGAATAATTTTAGCTAAGGCGAGAGCAGAGGCAAAGCTAAAATCATGAACGAAGTGAGTAGTTTTAAACTTTTTAATTATCTTTGTGTCCAATCTGTAACTAACAGATGAAAGTTGCAGAATTATAAATAAACACATAGTAAAATTTATGAAAAGAATTATTTTAGCATTATCAATAACACTCCTTTCAACGGGAGGCGTGTTTGCGCAGAAATACGCATTTGTAGATACTGAGTACCTGATGAAAAACATTCCAGCATACGAGAGTGCCACACAGCAGATTGAGCAGAGTTCAAAGAAGTGGCAGAAGGAGATAGAGGCTCTAAACACAGAGGCTCAAACCCTTTACAAGAACTACCAGGCTGAGATGGTCTTCCTCACCGATGAGCAGAAGAAAGCAAAAGAGAAGGAGATTGTAGCCAAAGAGAATGAGGCAAGCGAGCTTAAACGCAAATACTTTGGCAACGACGGTGAATTGTTCAAGAAGAAAGAGAGCCTTATGAAGCCTATATATGATGAGCTTTACAATGCTCTTAAAGGCATAGCAGAGGCTAAAGGATATTCCGCAATATGGGACAGAGCCACTGGCATGATTATGTTTGTCAACCCAAACATAGACGTCAGCGATGATGTCCTGAACCGCATGGGTTATGCGAAATAAATTGACGCACGAACAGACATCGCAGATGCCATTGAAAAACTAAAACAATACTAACAATAATAAAAGGGAAAATATGAAAAAACTTATTTTAGCAGCAATGCTTATGATGCCTCTGGCAATGATGGCACAGGATTTGAAGATTGCTTACATTAACTCTCAGGAGCTTATAACCTCCATGCCAGAGTATGAGCAGGCTCTTAAGAAACTTGAAGACATGAACCTCACATATAACCAGGAGGGGAAGAAACTGCAAGAGGAGTTTCAGAAAAAATATACAGATTACGCCTCTGCTCAGGATACTCTTGACAACGCCATAAAGAAATACAAAGAGGCTGAGCTCCAGCGTTTGCAGCAGAGCATTGAGGAGTTCACACAGAATGCAGAGTCAAACCTTAAGAAGACACAGCAGGAACTGCTCACCCCTATTATTGAGAAGGCTAACAAGGCTGTAAAGCAGGTAGGTGACGAGAACGGTTTCACATTCATTATTGACACCAATAACGGACAGGTTGTTCCTTACGTAGGCGCAAGCGCTATTAACGCTCTGCCACTTGTAAAGGCTAAACTCAACCTTAAGTAACAAGACTTAAAAAAGTATAACAAACTATGCCCTCCGTATCTTCAATAGGAATATTTGACTCTGGATATGGAGGGCTTACTATTCTTAGTGAGATACGCTCACTTATGCCTGAGTACAACTACATATACTTAGGCGACAACGCCCGTACTCCATACGGCACACGCTCTTTTGATGTAGTTTACCGCTTCACCCTTGAGAGCGTGAAACAACTCTTTTTCATGGGCTGCAATCTTGTGATTCTTGCCTGTAACACCGCATCGGCTAAGGCCCTTAGAACTATTCAGCAAAATGATTTGCCACATATTGCGCCAGACAAGAGAGTGCTTGGCGTTATACGCCCAACCACAGAGGTTATTGGTGACCTCACACGCAGCCGCCATGTGGGGCTGTTTGGGACGGAAGGCACGGTCAGCTCACTATCTTACAATATTGAAATTGAGAAGCTGTGGCCAGACATTAAGGTTACAGGGCAGGCTTGCCCTATGTGGGTGCCTCTTATTGAGAACGGTGAGGCGCAGTCTGAAGGTGCAGACTACTTTGTGGAGAAGTATTGCAACGCCCTTATGGAGCGGGATTCTGATATAGACACAGTAATTCTTGCCTGCACCCACTACCCTCTCCTCTATGACAAGATACGACAACACCTGCCCCAGAATGTGAAAATAATTAGCCAGGGGCCTATAGTGGCTGCATCGTTGAAGGATTATCTGCATCGCCACGTAGATATGGAGCAAAGCATAAAAAAGGGCGGAGAGTGCCGGTTCTACACCACTGAGCAACCAGAAAAGTTTGCCAAGAATGCATCGGTGTTCCTGTCTGGCAAGGTGACAGCAGAAACCATAACATTCAGATAAACAAACGCTTATTTATAGGTAATCTCCTTAAGCGGACGCATCACAAAGTCCCTCTTACGCATTTGCGGGTGAGGGATTTTTAGTTCAGGAGTGTCAATGACGGCATTGCCGTACAGCAAGATGTCAATATCTATAGTTCGGTCAGAATAGACGCCGCCTACGCTCTTTGTAGTGCGTCCTAACTCACGTTCTATCTGCTGTGTGATGCGGAGCAGCTCAAATGGGTCTAATGCAGTTACAATGCGTACAGCACAGTTTACAAAACGGTTCTCTGATTTGAACCCTACCGGCTTGGTCTCTATAAAAGAAGAGACAGCCGTAACATCACCTGCCCGGCTGCCTATAAGAGATATGGCAGATTCAAGGTTCTTACTCCTGTCGCCAAGATTGCTTCCAAGTGACAAGAAGACCTCTACTCCGCTATTGTTTGTTTGCACGCTTGCGTTCAAGGTCATCAAGGATAATCTTTCTTAGCCTTATTGATTTAGGAGTGACCTCCACATATTCATCAGCCTTAATGTATTCCAATGACTCCTCAAGGCTCATGTGAATGGCAGGGGCAATCTTGGCCTTTTCATCAGACCCCGATGCGCGCATATTGGTAAGTTTCTTTGACTTGGTCACATTTACAGGAAGGTCACCCTCCTTGCAGTGCTCACCTACCACCTGGCCGGCATACACCTCATCCTGAGGCTCAATGAAGAACTTGCCACGGTCCTGCAGCTTGTCAAGAGCGTAAGCATAAGCTGTACCGCTCTCAAGCGCCACTATTGAACCATTGTTACGGCGCTCAATCTCACCCTTGTATGGAGCGTATTTAACAAAACGGTGAGCTATAACAGCTTCACCTGCAGTAGCAGTAAGAATATTTGTACGCAGACCTATGATACCGCGTGACGGTATTTCAAACTCAATGTGTATACGGTCATTCTTGGTCTCCATAGAGAGCATGTCGCCCTTACGGTTAGAAACCATCTCAATAACCTTGCCAGAGAACTCCTCAGGCACATTGACCGTAAGCTGCTCAAACGGCTCGCACTTAACACCGTCAATCTCCTTAATAATAACCTGAGGCTGCCCCACCTGAAGCTCATAACCCTCACGGCGCATTGTTTCAATAAGCACAGATAGGTGAAGCACGCCACGGCCGTAAACGTGCCATACATCCTCATTAACCTCCTTCTGAACACGCAGGGCAAGGTTCTTGTCAAGTTCCTTCACAAGGCGGTCATTTATGTGGCGTGATGTCACAAACTTGCCCTCCTTGCCAAAGAAAGGTGAGTCATTAATAGTGAACACCATACTCATGGTAGGTTCATCAATAGCAATAGGCGGAAGCGGTTCCACGGTCTCAACATCGCAGATGGAATCACCTATCTCAAACTGCTCCAGACCAACAATGGCGCAGAGCTCACCGCTACTAACCTCCTTAACCTTAGTCTTACCAAAGCCGGAGAAGATGTTAAGCTCCTTAATACGAGCCTTGTTCTGAGTGCCGTCACGGTGAACCAGCATAATCTCCTGGCCCTCCTTAATAGTACCACGATGTACACGTCCTACAGCTATACGGCCTACGTATGATGAGTAGTCAAGTGATGTGATTAGCATCTGTAGAGGACCCTCAAGCTGCTCAGGTGCAGGAATATACTCAAGAATGGCATCAAGAAGAGCATAAATGTTATCTGTAGGTTTTTTCCAATCAACGCTCATCCAGCCGTTTTTTGCAGAACCATAAATGGTGGGGAAATCAAGCTGCTCCTCTGTGGCGTCAAGGCTGCACATAAGGTCAAACACAGCCTCCTGAACCTCATCAGGGCGGCAATTTGGCTTATCAACTTTGTTTACTACTACAATAGGTTTCAAGCCTATTTCAATAGCCTTTTGCAGCACAAAACGTGTCTGGGGCATTGGGCCTTCAAAAGCATCAACCAAAAGCAACACACCGTCTGCCATATTTAGCACACGCTCCACCTCACCGCCAAAATCACTGTGCCCCGGAGTGTCAATAATGTTAATTTTGGTATCCTTGTACATTATGGACACGTTCTTTGAAACTATTGTTATGCCTCGCTCACGCTCCAAATCATTATTGTCAAGTATCAACTCACCCTTATTCTCATTCTCACGGAAAAGCGCACCTGCTATAAGCATCTTGTCAACCAAGGTGGTCTTGCCGTGGTCAACGTGGGCTATGATGGCTATGTTTCTGATGTTCTGCATTGTATGTGTTTTGTAACAAAATATTTTTGAGGTTGCAAAAATAATATAAATTAGGGGCGTGGGCAAATTTTTTTATCATGCATATTTTGATTTTCTTAAGGTTTGCCGTATCTTTGTGAAAAATTTTAACATTTGTTTATGAAAAGGCTCTACATACCCTCTTGGATTGCATCTATTCTGGCGCTTGCCGGTTATATTGTAATGTGTAACAATGGTGACGGAGGAAATTTTCTACTTCAGTTTGGAGCTATTGCAGCATCAACATTCTGCCTTATTAACGCATTCTGGCTAATTTCAAAACGCAAGTTCTCAGCAGGAGCCTGCATGTATGGCGTATTACTGCAAAATCTTTACATCATGTTCTATCTGTTAGGATATGAAGGATACATGCCTATGCTCTACGCCAGCCTTGGCTTTGAGTTCTTGGCGGTAATAGCCAGGTACTTTGAGGCAAAGAACAGCAAGGAGAAGGGCGCATCCGTTAATATTATTAACATCCCTACATGTTATGCGCTCATCATGCTGGTGCTCTCACTTGTGGTGCTGTTTCTGTAAGACTGCTCAGACGGACGCACCTTTGCAGACGCGTGAGCAAAAAAAAATGTTTCTAAACATCTTTTTTAGCAAAATTTAGTGTTTGAAAACATTATTTCTACCTTAAATACGCTAATTCTATGATTTTTTAGTGTTTACAAACACTTTTTTTGCCCGTATTTAGTGCTTAGAAACATTATTTTATTATCTTTGCAGAACAAAGATATTACCCAATGGACGGAACACTAAAATATGAAGAGCTTACAAGATCATTCACTCGTAGGCTTATGGACACCCCCACAGAATTTTACAGATACCTTTATGGTAAAATAAACTGGGAGGATAAACTCATTGGTATCACTGGTCCTAAAGGATGTGGGAAAAGCACGCTTATACTTCAGCACATAAAAAACACATTCAAAGGAGAAGATCTTGATAAGGTACTCTATGTGTCACTTGATAATCTATGGTTTGCAAGTAACAAAGTAACAGACTTAGTTGAAACCTTCTACACCAATGGCGGAACACACCTGTTCATAGACGAAGTTCACTATGAGCCAAACTGGAAAAGGTTACTAAAGAACCTTTCAGATGACTACCCGTCACTGCATATAGTTTATACTGGTTCATCAATGCTTCAGATGAAGTCTAGCGTGGCAGACCTTTCCAGAAGACTGGCCATGTATGAGATGCGCGGGCTTTCTTTCCGTGAGTACCTTTTGTTTGAAAAGCAAATAAAGGTTGAACCTGTTTCACTTGAAACAGCACTAAAGAGCCACGTGGATATATCTATGGATATCTGTAATAAGATTCAGATAATTCCCGCATTTGAAAATTATCTGAGAACAGGTTACTATCCGTTCTACAAGCAGTTACATAATAGTTTGGAATCAAGAATAATGTCTATGGTCAATCAGATAATAGAAGTTGACTATCCAGCCATAGATGACGTTACACCTGCAACCATTAGGAAAACTAAAAAAATGTTTATGGTTTTGGCAGAACGTGTACCACAGACACCTAAAATGACTGAACTGTATAGAGAACTTGAAACAGACAGGAACCAGGGACTTAAGATGCTTAACGCCCTTGAGCGCGGAGGCCTGCTGCAGCTACTGATAGATGATGTAAAAAGCCCAGACAACTTGTCCCGCCCTGATAAGATATACATAAACAACCCAACTTTAGCATACGCCATTTCTCCACATTCTGACATAGGAACAATAAGAGAGACCTTCTTCATGAACCAGCTGACAGAATCACATGATGTAAGATACCCTAAGCACGGAGACTTTATAGTTGACAAGACATATCTGTTTGAAGTTGGAGGCAAAAACAAGAACTTTAATCAGATTAAGGATATTCCAAACAGTTTCCTCGCGGTAGATGATATAGAGGTAGGAAGAGGAGCAAAGATTCCACTTTGGATATTTGGATTGCTATATTAAAACCAACAATAATTGTTTTACCCTATGAAAAAACACGTAATTCTGGCATTTGCCACACTTTTTTCTTTAATGACATTAGCCGCCGACGCGGAGTTTGTTAACCTTGGTCTTAAGAGTGGCACGCTGTGGAAAAACGCCAATGAGAGCGGATACTACACATATAGTGAGGCAACAGCCAAGTTTGGCAAGAGCCTGCCATCCAAGAAACAGTTAGACGAACTTATAAGTGATTGCAAATGGACATGGAATGGCTCTGAATATAAGATTACAGGACCTAACGGGAATTACATAACTTTGCCGGCAGAGGGCTACAAATACTGCAATGGCAAGGAGCACAATGACACCACTGGTGCATACTGGAGCCGTGAGGCAGCCAGTGAGAAGAACTCATGGTTCATGTTCTTTAACGCCTCCACCAAGTACGTGGAATACAACCGTAAGTGCGAGGGCCTCTCAGTAAGGTTGGTAAAATAAATAAGCAACGTATACTAAAGCAGCTCCGCCTCTGTGGCAAAACCGTTGGCGGCACCAGACACTCCTATCTTGATTGAGGCGAACTTCTGAGCCATAGTCAGCGACTCTTCTGCGCTGAGTTTTCTGGTGAAGCGGAAGTGTGTAAAGGCGCTTAATAGCGCATCTCCAGCGCCAATGGTATTCACTATTTTTGAAGGCTTAACTGCAGGGAGGTGTTTTACGTTATCAGCCGAGCGATGATAAAGCATAGCGCCATCCGCCCCCATTCCAATAATTATAACATCTAAGTTTTTGTAGAGTTTGGCTAGCTTGCGGATGAAACCTCTCTCCTCCCCTTTTATATCCTCATTACTGAGGAACAGGACATCGGCGGCCTTAAAGAAATCCATATCATACTCATCCTCTGGATTTGAGAGTACATGAACGTCTGTTACTATGGGCACACCAGCCTCCTTTGCCACGCTGAGCATTGGACGAGCAAAGTTAATGTTGCACAGCACCGCCGCGTCTGAGTTGCGTATCACGCTGACTGCAGTCTCAATGTCAAACGAACACTCTTGTATATCTTTCAGGTCACAGAAAATTCTCCTGCGGCCAGAGGCATCATAGACATTCACACTCTGCGGAGTCTCTTTAAGATTGTCAATCTTACGGCACTCTTTAAGATTTAGGGCTTGCAGGTCCTTGTTAACCATCGATGACAACGAATCCTCCGCCCCGAGCGTTAGAAGCGATACATCAGAGCCAAGGGTGTTAAGCGCCTTTGCCACATTGAACGCCACCCCGCTGGTACTCACGTCAACACCAAAGCATGGATAGCATACGGGCATGTACTCCAGTGGGAACTTGTCCGTCTTAAGATTTATCTCTACATTTGTCAGACCTACAACGGTAATCATAGGCTCTACTCATTTAGCACCCACATTCCATCTTTATCGTTACCTTCACGTCTTAAAACACCAAGTTTCTTTAATAGAGAGATCTCTCGTTCTATAGTACGTTGACTGACCGACATCATCTCCGACATTTGCCGACCGCTTATTGTAGGAGACTTTCTTATGGTATCAAGTATAACACACTGACGTTCAGTTAAATTTATCTCCGACACATCTCCGACATTATCTCCGACATCTGTCCCATTAAGAGAGGCAAAAATAATAGTCTGAAATTGAGTTGGACTTGATTTGAAAACAGGTTTCAATTCATCAGTGTATCCTTCAAGTGCCTTGGTCTCATTACAAATGCGAGTAAGACCACTGCCACGCTTTTCCATATAATCCAATTGAGCCATAACATTGGCTAGTACGGGATTACGTCTTTCAGAAGAAACATCTGCTATATCCAAATCCTGAATTAACAGACCATTATACATTCCACCAGGAGAAGTAATGACAAGGCGATTGTCAAAAATATCTAAATGAACCTCACTCCCCATAACAGTATAGTCTCGGTGAATAATGTGGTTAACCATCGCCTCTAAAACCGCACGTTCTGCGTACTCTGGTTTATTTTTTCGTCCATTAGGCAACTTTTCCCAACCTCTCTTGGTATTTGCCCTTACAAAATTCATAGCCTCACGAAGTAACATTAACACATTACCAGTAAATTCAGCATCATTGATAGCGTCACCCTTTGATCTCCCATCCCATAACGTACAATATAAACGAGACTGCCATAAGGGACAATCATCTGCGAACAATGCGCCTGCGTTAGTAAGATTACCCGTATTTGTAACAAGCCCAAAAGACAAGAGATACTTCTTATCCCATTCTTGATTAGTACGCTTTTTGAACGTATTAGCTAAAATGGTGAAAGAATAGTCATCCGCTTTATAATCTGCATGAAGGGAATCGAATGTTTTGTTTGAACCTTTCAGCACCAAGCGAACCATCTGCTCCGCCGTTGCTGGTATACTCTCATCTCCAATACGAACGTAGGCAACTCTCTGACCGTCGCCTACGTAATAGTACGGTGTATAATTTCCAGAATTAACTTTAAGCTGTAAGATGTTCAAACCACTCACCTCACGAGGAATCATCTCCACATCTGGCAAAGGATCCATATAATCGCGGATTTTACTACTAATGGTTTCACACACATATTGAACATTATCTATCCCTCTTACTATTCCATCGTTATCAATGCCAAATAAAAGAGAGCCCCCCAATCCATTTGCAAAGGCGCTCACACTCTTTAGCCAGCTTTTAGGCTTCTTCTCCTCAAGCAGCAATTTAAAGTCATATGTAGAGCATTCCGCTATTAAAGCATTTAATTCCATTTTCAACAACGCATAAAATTACATTTCTTTAAGATTCTCATTTACAAATTTAACGCTTTTATTTCAATTTTCAAAAGTTATTACATTGACATACTGCCTTATTGCAAGCTTTTAACCGCACTCAGCAATGATAATCATAATTTCACATTTGAGATTACATATTTGTAAAGTACTGTATCTGTGCAATATGCGCAAGTTCTCTGACTAAAACATACAACAAAAGCGTTAGCACCAGATGATGCTAACGCTTACCGTTATTTAGTAAACCCTACTTTTTAAAGTTCAGATTATACACTAACTTCAGGCCAACATCAAAACAGCTAAACTTATCTGCATAAACACTTATGGCAGGAAGCACTTCAACCTTAGGAGCCGGATTGGCAGGGTCTGCGCCTATCTGTGAAACTGAAATCATACTGTTTGCAGTTGCATCCTTTTTGAAAGTATTGAACGCACAATAGTCAGCATACAAACCTATTCCTATGCTGTGACCATTCTTTAAGGCAAACTCATACCCTATTTCAGCCGACACAAACAATTGGAATACAGGAGCATCCCATGTACTCTTAGTGTTTAACTGTTCCTCCGCAAGTTTGCCAGTTATCACATTATCAACCCTTGTAACACCGTATGGCTCATAGTATGCAGCAATATGAGCATTCTCTAAGGTCTGGCTATATGGAGAATATACAGGGATGGCAAATCTCGGGCCCGCATTTACAAACAATCCTTTGTAAAGCATTGTAAACATAAGCGGCACCTGTACCTGCAACTGACCTATGTTAGACACCACATTATCCGCTGTTATGGTATAATCAACCCTGTCACCATCTGCATCTGCAGTCGTATATTGGTCCTTTACAGAGCCTTTCATACCAGTGGATATGTAGCCTATAGAAACGCCAGCCAATATACCGCAATATGGCTTGCTATCACTTTTCCTGTTAAAGAAATGTGAGTATTCCAAATCAAGCATGGCATTATACCCAACTCTGCTTGTAAAACTACCACTTGACATAATGGCTATTGCGGCACCACCCCTTACGCCAATGGAGAATCTATTGTACCCAATAGTATCTGCATCTGCTATATCCAAAGTATCTCCATACGTCACGTACGAAGTTAACACACACAGAATTGAAAACACAATAAACTTTTTCATAACAAGCCTCCTTTCTATTTTCCTTTAACAATATATTTAACGGTCTCAACCCCTTCAGCGGTCTTAATTACAACCATATAATTGCCTGCAGCTTTTTCAGCATCAAACCAGGCAGTAGCGTCTCCTTGCGATGTAAATGTCTGGCAAAGTCTGCCCACATAGTCATAAACCAAAATCTCCACATTCTCACCAAGCGGCAGGTCTAAAACCTGCATCCGTTGGTTTGGAGCCGTTATAGTAGGCACAACATACGGTTTAACCGTCACACTCTTTGAATAGTGATGCACAGACGTTCTCATTATGCCTTTACATCCTACATCCGCAGTCTGCACAGGCAAATCTATTAGAGCATAGTAATCGCCAGTCCCAGCAAGTGATTTGTCAATAGTGTAGCCATAACCTGTACCTACAATTATGTCATTGCGCTTTGACTCTGGGTCATCAAGATTATCAATATCACCAACAACCCTATACCATGAAACACTACTTTCTGAGAACTTGTAGCCCAAACTATTGAGAGATTTGACATTGAGCATCAGCAGCCAGTCAAACTTAGCCACAGATGGCGCGCCGTCACACTCAGGCGTATTGTCTGCGTTCTGACGTATCATGGTTATGTCATAGTGGAACAGACTGTCACACTCAAGCGGGGTAATCTTCAAATCATCAAGTTTCTGACTCTTTGTAACAGTTATCACCTTACCAGATTTCAGTGTGAGGGTTCCGCCTTCCGGCACAGACACTTCAATATTCTTCTCCACCGTACATGGCTTGAACTGGAAGTATGCTATGAACTCTACATCTTCTGTTACGGTGATGTTTATCTCCGCCGATGTGGAACCGTTGCTCCACCTTACAAATTCATATTTGTCATTTGGCGTGGCAGTAAGTGTTACCTCTGTTCCGTATTCATATATGCCGTCACCTGTTGTTACACCCTCAGTCTCAGCCTTGGTTGTCACTTTGTACTTGTTTGTAGTGCTACTAAACTGAGCCGTATAAGTTTGTGCGCCTGTTACAGCCTCAATAGCAGGAGACCAGCCACTAAACGTAAATGTGTATTGAGCAGTACCTGGTTTGGTTGGAGTAACACCTGTATAAGCTGGTGTTTTACCATATTCTACTTCACCGCTTTGTAGCTCAGAGCCATCATAGTTTACAAACTTGATTTCATATTTATTTACGGTGCTTGAGTATGTGGCAGTATAATCCTTAGCTCCTGTTACAGATGTTATCGCAGGCTCCCAGCCCTTAAACGTATAGGAATATTGAGCAGTGCTTGGCTTGGTTGGTGTACCACCCTTGTAACTTGGTGTTACACCATAATCCAGATTCTCCTTCTGCAACTCTGTACCGTCATAGTTTAAGAAACGGATTTGATACTTATTTGTAGTGCTGCTGAACTGAGCAGTATATGTTTGTGCACCTGTTACCGCCTCAATAGCAGGAGACCAGCCACTAAACGTAAATGTGTATTGAGCAGTACCTGGTTTGGTTGGAGTAACGCCTGTATAAGCTGGTGTTTTACCATATTCTACTTCACCGCTTTGTAGCTCTGAGCCATCATAGTTTACAAACTTGATTTCATACTTGTTTACAGAGCTTGTGTATGTGGCAGTATAATCCTTAGCTCCTGTTACAGATGTTATGGCAGGCTCCCAGCCATTAAACGTATATGTGTATTGGGCAGTGCTTGGCTTGGTTGGTGTACCACCCTTGTAACTTGGAGTTACACCGTAATCCAAATTCTCTTTTTGCAACTCCGTACCGTCATAGTTTAAGAACCTGACGAGGTACTTGTTTGTGGTAGGTGTGTATGTTGCTGTGTAATCTTTTGCTCCTGTAACTTCCGCTATTTCACTATCCCAGCCAGCAAATGTATATGTGTACTGTGCGGTGGCTTCCTTGGTTGGGGTTTCTCCTGTGTAAGCAGGGGTTGCACCATAGGCAAGCTCCTCACTTTGAAGTTCTGTACCGTCTTCATTCAAGAACCTTACCACGTACTTGTTAGTGGTTGGGGAGTAGGTTGCTGTATAGTCTTTTGCTCCTGTAACTTCTGTAATCTCAGAATCCCAGCCAGCAAATGTATATGTGTACTGTGCGGTGGCTTCCTTGGTTGGGGTTTCTCCTGTGTAAGCAGGGGTTGCACCATAGGCAAGTTTCTCACTCTGAAGTTCAGTTCCGTCATCATTGAGGAAGCGTACAGTGTACTTGTTTGTGGTTGGAGTGTAGGTTGCGGTGTAGTCCTTAGCACCTGTAACCTCTGCTATCTCTGAATCCCAACCATTGAATGTGTAGGTATACTGTGCAGTTGCATCCTTGGTTGGAGTCTCACCTGTGTAAGCAGGGGTTGCACCGTAAGCAAGCTCCTCACTTTGCAGTTCCGTACCGTCTTCGTTGAGGAAGCGCACTACGTATTTGTTCACTGTACTGCTGAACTGGGCAGTGTAGGTCTGTGCACCAACTACAGAAACAACCTCTGGTGACCAGTCTGAGAAGGTGTAGGTAAACTCTGCATCTGCCGGCTTCTCTGGAGTAGCGCCTGTGTATGATGGAGTTTGACCATACTCAACCTCACTACTTTGGAGTTCTTCTCCATTGTAGTTCTCAAAGGTTATGAGATACTTATTGACAGTAGAAGTGTATGTTGCTGTATAGTCCTTTGATCCTGTCACCTCACCAATCTCGCTATCCCAACCATTGAACGTATAAGTGTATTGAGCAGTTGGTTGCTTGGTTGGAACTTCGCCTTTGTAAACTGGGACAGATCCGTATTCAAGTTCCTCGCTCTGGAGTTCCGTGCCGTCTTCATTGAGGAAGCGGATTACGTACTTGTTTACAGTACTGCTGAACTGAGCTGTGTAGGTCTGAGCACCAACTACTGAAACCACCTCTGGTGACCAGCCAGAGAAGGTGTAGGTAAACTCTGCATCTGCCGGTTTGATTGGTGTAGCGCCTGTGTATGATGATATTTGGCCATACTCCACCTCACTGCTCTGGAGTTCATCTCCATTGTAGTTCTCAAAGGTAATAAGATACTTGTTTACAGTAGAAGTGTATATTGCAGTATAGTCCTTTGATCCAGTTACCTTCTCTATCTCACTATTCCAACCATTAAAGGTATAGGTATATTGAGCTGTTGACTGCTTGGTAGGTGTTTCACCAGTGTAGACTGGAATAGCTCCGTATTCAATCTCCTCATTCTGCAGTTCCGTGCCGTCTTCATTCAGGAAGCGAACTAAATATTTGTTAGTTGTACTGCTGAACTGGGCGGTGTAGGTCTTGGATTCATCAACCGCCACTATCTCGCTGTCCCAACCGTTGAAACTATAAGAATATTGTTCTGTTGACGGCTTGACAGGGGGTGCACCTGTGTATACTGGGGTATCTCCGTATGACACTTCTTTTCTCTGCAATTCTGTACCGTCATAGTTCTCAAAGGTAATTAAGTACTTGTTTACTGTAGAAGTGTATGTCGCAGTATAGTCCTTTGCTCTTGTTACACTGACAATATCGCTGTCCCAGCCTTTGAATGTGTAAGTGTATTGAGCAGTTGGCTGTTTAGTTGGAGTCTCGCCTGAGTAAACTGGGACAATCCCGTAATCTAGTTCCTCGCTTTGGAGTTCTGTGCCATCTTCGTTGAGGAAGCGGATTATGTACTTGTTCACTGTACTGCTGTACTGGGCAGCATATGTTTGAGCACCAACTACTGAAACAACCTCTGGAGACCAACCTGAGAAGGTGTAGGTAAACTCAGCATCTGCTGGCTTTTCTGGAGTGTTGCCTGTGTATAATGGAATTTGACCATACTCTACTTCTGAACTCTGAAGTTCATCTCCATTGTAGTTTTCAAAGGTGATCAGGTACTTATTTACAATGCTTGAGTAAGTGGCTGTATAATCCTTTGCTCCTGTCACCTTACCTATCTCGCTATCCCAAGCGTTGAAGGTGTACGTGTACTGGGCTGTTGGCTGCTTGGTTGGAGTCTCACCTTTGTAAACTGGGTCAGTACCGTAATCAAGTTCCTCAGTTTGAAGTACTGAGCCATCCTCATTAAGGAAGCGTATTAAATATTTGTTTACCGTACTGCTGAATTGAGCAGTGTAGGTTTGTGCGTCAACAACTGCAACCACCTCGGGTGACCAGCCTGAGAAGGTGTAGGTAAACTCAGCATCTGCTGGTTTCTCTGGAGTTGCGCCTAAGTAAGAAGGCATCTGACCATACTCCACTTCACCGCTTTGGAGTACATCTCCATTGTAGTTTTCAAAAGTGATTAGATACTTGTTTATAGTATAAGTGTATGTTGCCTTGTAGTCAATATTTTTATCAACTGATGTAATTGTATTATTCCAGCCTTTGAACCTATATGAATACTTTTTTGATGATGGTCTTTGTGGCTCCACTCCTTTATAACATGGGGTCTCGCCATAAGCGAGTGTCTCTGATTGCAATATAGTACCATCATAATTTAGAAAACGAACAACGAAATTAAATATGGGGAATCCATCATTAACATTGTTTATATCTTGTACAAACACTGCTTCGCTTTCACCATTAAGCATATCGGGGAATGATTCGGAGCGCATCTCTTGTTCTGTCTTGACAATTCCATTTCCTGAACCTCCACACGAGTTCAAGTAATAGCTATTAGTTACAGTTCCATTTCCAATACCATATTTGTAAGAACCAGTACTTAATGTCCCTACATTATAAGAATTTACTATTGTAGCTTTTTCAGCAATTCCATAGGATGCTCCTTCTGAATTAATCTCCCCCCTATTATAACAACTGGTAATAGTAGTAAACCCTTCATCCCCACCACATAATATTCCTCCAGCTTCACAAATACCAGAACCTGAAGAAGAAGCAGAAATTGATCCTGTATTACTACAATTTGTAAAAGTTCTGCCAATACAACTTGATATTCCTCCAGCATGAGAAGAAGATGATGTGTAGGAAGAAGTAGTAGAAGAAGAAGCTGAAACTGATCCTATATTACTACAATTTGTAAAAGAACCGCCAGTATAGCCTGATATTCCTCCTGCATAAGCATCAGTATATAAAGATTTTGCTGAATAGGAAGAAACTAGTCCTGTATTACTACAATTTGTAAAAGAGCCAAGATAGCCTGATATTCCTCCTGCATAAGAAGTTTGATTAGAAGAAGCAGTGACTGATCCTGTATTACTACAATTTGTAAAAGAACCGCCACCATAGCCTGATATTCCTCCTGCATAAACACGAGCGCCAATAACAGTAGAAGAAACGTTACAATCATTTTTACAATTTTCTATTCTTCCGCTATTCTGTCCTGTAATTCCGCCCAAACAGTTTCCACCTCTTACTAATCCAGAAACCGATAGATTCTTGATTGTATTGGTTGTATATCCAAACAATCCATTGAGTTCTCTAGATTTAGTTATTTTAATTTTTTTAATAACGTGGCCTGCACCATCAAATACGCCCTTAAATTTATATGTATCACTACCTATAGGTATCCATTCAATATCATTAAGATCTATATCATCTGTCTGAATAAAATAATTACCAGCATAACTGTTATCTGCATTTACAGTTTGTGCAAGATACGCTAGATTCTGCGCGGTCTGAATTTGATATGGATCAGAGTTTGTACCAGAGCCAGCGGTCCAAACACTAGCAGTACCATCCCATACGCTTTCTGAATAAATGGGAAGTGAAAACAAAAAGGCTGCAAAAAAGTAAAAATAGCGTAATGATTTTTTCATATTACAATATTTAATGTGTTATCGTTTTGAAAAAAAAATATCAAGTAACGGTACTCCATTACATAATAGTTTTGATAAAATCCTGTTTTTCTGGACAAATTGTTGAAAATCTTATACCCATATATTTGTCAAGTAGCTCAAGAATGTGTTCCTTCCAATGAGAGGGTATATAGATTGTTTTTCTATTTATACGGGAGGGAAAAGGAATCACATGCTTTTTAACAATCTTACCACGTAATTCCATTTCATTCATTGAATGATAATATTCAAGACCTGATAATCCTCCAAATAAAAAAAATGAGCCATACTGTGCACGAATTCTTGGATTATTAAGTTTGGTTTTAACAAGCACAACACTGTTAACATCTTCTGCATTTTGTTTAATCTGGTCTTCATCACTTTGCCATACACCTAAATCTTTTTCACAAAGCCATGGTAACAAACCAAATTTATCTTCATCTTTAAGACGAGCTATATTTGATAAAAGTGTCACTGTCTCACTATCAATAGACTTTACATCTTCATTTTTTACCATGTACACTCTTAGCTCACCATCTTTATTAGATTTTGATTTATACGATTCTTTGTTACATACCATATCCCATCCTCCACAAGCAAAAAACAGAGCAACCAAAATATTTGATGTAACATCTAACATACGTGTTGGGCAACCGAAATGTTGCAACTGAGTTAGTACGTCTATTGTATGAGCATGCGAAAATTCATCAGGATACTGACGGATAATCTCTTCAATTGACATCTTCTCTTTGTGGAGATTGTTATTTCTAAATAAAGATGGTACATCCTCCCACGTAACATCTGGGACACCTCTGTAAGCAATCGTGTATTTACTTGTATCTACGTCACTTAATAAAAAGGACAATTGTTTGAATATTTCAGTAAACTCCTCCATATTACTTAAAATCAAGAGTGTGTTTAATAGACTTAATCTGGTCTATAAAATAGAATAGCGAAAAGTATTTGTTCAATTCGCTTTTTGATATGCCCAGATACAAGAAACTGGAAAATCCCTCTATGTCAATGATCCCCATACTTTCATTGTTTCTTTTAATAATATATCGACATTCATCTAAATTCAAAGTTGTATCGCTTAAGAGTATATCTGGCTTCAAAATCTTTAGTTGTTTTTCCAATTCCTTTGCATCATTTTTTAAGGTGAATGTCTCAACGAGCTCATATTTGTCAGGTCTTAACAGATTTCTAAATAAAAGATCCTTATCTACTTCAAATAGTTGCTCCGCAGCTAGATTTTTAGGTGTATCACTATCACTTTTATGGGAATTAGTGTTTTTAGGCGTTTTTACATCTTTTCCATCCTCAGTTACATACAAAATTTTCACATCTCTTTCTGTTTTGAATAAATGAGCATTCATAGTTTGATTTTTTTAGTTTGTTCTCACGCCATAGATTTATTATCATTCTCCCTCAGACATAAAAAAAGCGGGACTAACTTTGTTGCTCGTCCCACATTTCTAGGCTCTGGAATGCCCATCACAATAGTACGAACAACAAGAAGCCCACGCCGTATGTAATACCCGCGGCACAGAGCCGCAGATGTAATTACACACCCGCAGGCATTCATTGTTGCTATGTTTCTATTGTGATTTGAATTTTCCAGATTCAGAAATGTAGAAACAAAGCGTCAACAAACGCCTAATATGTTATGTCTTTTTGCATTCCTATTATGAGATTCTTCACTACACTACGTTTCGTTCAGAATGACGTAACGGAACACCAGCCCACTATGCAACCGCTCTGCGCTCAGAGTTTATAATGTGGGCTATCGTTTGCAAATCTACACATAAAATAATAGAATTGCAAATTTATTTTGCATATTTAATAAAGCAAAAGCGTTAGCACTGATTGGTGCTAACGCTCTTTTGTATGAGATTCTTCGTATGCTTTGCATACTCAGAATGACGAATAAGCATTTCTAAACCATTCTGTTAATAGCAGAAGAAATGCCGATCGTTTGGTTTGTACTCCTTGAAGCGGTAGGTGAGCACTATCTCATGGCTACCGCCTGATACGTTGGCAAGTTTGGAAAGGCTCACATCATAGCTGTATGAGAGGCTGAAGCCTGCTATGGAGCCGCCTATCATCACCTTGAGCGCATCGGTGCTTGTAAGACCGTCAGGGCTGTAGAACGGAATACCACGGTAACCTATGCCCACCATCAGGTATTTACGGTGATACATGGCGTCAATGTCTATCTGGTGATACTGCCCCTGCCACTGATAGAGGGCGGCAAAGGTTACATCGTCCTTGGGGTCATATTTGCCATAACCTTGCGATATAGGAATCATTCCACCTGCAAATACGTTAAGTTTAAGATACTGGCGTGTGGCAGGCTGGTTAGTAATGGAGATGCTGTTTCCAAGCAGACGGTCTGCACACACACCACCAAAGAAATACGGGCCTGTGAACATAATGGACACGGCGGCGTCAAAGCGCACCATGGAGGTTTGGTCGGCTTGGAATGATGACGTACCAATCACGGAGCCGTCAGCGGCTATCTGGTCAACAAATGTGGCTTTGCTAAGGTCAACCGTTCTGTAGAACACACCAAGCTGCAAGCCTGGGCGGAAGTACCAGTCCTGAGTCATTTGAACAGCATAGTTATACTGCAAATTGAACTGAAGCTGAGCAAGCATACCAGTGGCGTACGATGTGTAGTTCAGATTGGCACCGAACGACGAGCGTATAGGGTGGAAGTACTGGTCATAACTTACAAGTCCGGTCTGTGAGCCCTTTATTGATGACCACTGGTTACGATATGTGGCATACACCCTGCCACCGCCCGTGTAACCGGCAAATGAAGGGGCTAACACTGTGGTTGCTGACCAAGGCTGTGACAGCAGAAAGTCCTGAGCTCCTGCTGTTACAGTCATAGCTGCCAAAATTAACGCCAATATATATTTTCTTTTCTTCATCATCTTACAAGCATTAAGTTTCCTGATACTTTGAATGGGGTTCCGTCTTTATACCTACCTTCCGCCTTATATACGTATGTGCCCTGGACTGCACACTTACCTTGGAAGTAGCCGTCCCAGCCTATTAGAACATCGTTTGACTGGAACACTTGTGTACCCCACTGGTTATATATGCTGAGTGAGTAGGTATCAACGTTACGCCATACCGGATAGAATATGTCAAGCCTGCGCTCTTCAGGAGAATAAGCACCGCCGTTTGCTTGCTCTAAGTTTGGAACAAACGCTGTTGGGAACACTATGAATGACTCACGGCTTACATTTATATAGTTCTCAGCCACGATGGTGTCTTTACAGCCCTTCTCATCTGTTACCACAAGTTTGATGGTATATACATCGCTCTCCTGGTACTTGTATGTAGGGTTCTCTTCAGTAGATGTTCCGTTAGGAGCTTTTACATACTTATCACCAAAGTCCCAGAACCAAGCCACAGTGTTATGTGATGTGTTATAGAACTGAGCCAAAGCATTAGGTATGTAGAGCTGGGTAGGACCTGATGTGAATGAGGCTTCCGGCTGAGGATAAACGGTGATGGTACCCTCGTATGTATCTGTCTTGCGGTCTCCTTTGGCAGTGAGTTTTACAGTGAAAGTGCCTGCCTTCTCAAAGGTGTGCTCAGGGCTGCGCTGCTCAGATGTGAAGCCGTCACCAAACTCCCACTTGTAGGTGGCGTCACCCACTGTGGTGTTATTGAAATAGACGGTGAACGGAACACAGCCTGCATCCTTCTCCACTTTATATGATGCTATAGGCTCATCCACGCCACGTATCTGAACTTCATCATACGCCTCGCAGTTGTAACCTTTGAGAGTCCAGCGCAAGGTGTTGATGCCCTCTGACAGTCCGCGTACCGTGGTGTTCTCTGAGGTTGGGTCATCCACAGTACCTGCACCGCCAACCACTGTCCACTCACCTTTCACATTCTTATCACTGACAATACGTGCCGACAGACGATACGTACCGTCTGTAGTGGTGCCGTCTTCTCCTGCGTCTGCAAGTTTCTGCAAACTGTGAGATACCACATTAACATCTATTGTGTTACTGCAAACACCGTAGTAAACCTCCCAGCGGATTACATTGGTGTTCTTGGTGCTTAGGTCTGTAACCATGGTCTCATTGCCGTCTGGTGTCTCCACATGACCGTCTCCTGCTATGAGTGTCCAACGGCCTGCGCCAAACTCAGGCTCGCCTGCACGCAAGCGTACATTGTCTTCACATGTGATTATATCAGTAGCCTCCGGCTGTGTGATGCCTGGATTGTCATTAGTAACAGCCACTGTATCAAAGTTCAGGCAGTAGCCATCATTAACGTTCCAGCGGAACTCATTCTTGCCAAAGAGCAAATCTGTAATCTCTGTGGTGGCGCTTGTTGGAGTCTTTATATTTGCATTACCTGATATAAGGCTCCACTCTGCTGTAGTGCCTGAAACATTCTTGGCGTTAAGGCGGGTGTCTGTCTTACAAGCTGTATTAAAGTCAACACCTGCCTCTGCTATAGGCAGCGGACGTATTGTCACAAACTTGCTTATGGCAGGAGCCTCCATACAAGCATTGCTCGGAGCCACACTCACTGTAGAGCTTAACGCATACTCATCAATGGTTATGAGCACAGAACGTGTACCCTGACCTGATGTTATGGTGTAGCCTGTAGGCACTGTCCACTCATAATGTGTGGCGCCCGTTATTTCTGATACAGAAAGCTGGAACATAGCGGTGTTCTTACATACATAGAGCGGCGATGTTATCTCTCCGCCTGCCTCAATAGGCTTGGTAACCTCCACGTAGATTGATGATGAGCCGCCCTCACCACAGTCATTCTTACCGTGAACCTTAATCTCACCGCTCACAGCGTCACTGCCTACGGCAATGGTGACATCGGAGGAGCCAAGACCACTTGCTATAGAGAAGCCTGCAGGCAGCTCCCACTCATACTTGTCAGCATAACTGATAACCTGTGTATGGTACTTCACCTCAGAGTCACGGCAAACCACATTAGGACCGCTAATGAGTGTGGCGTCAAGCGGAAGCATTCCCACCTTGGTCTGGAACTGCTTGCCCAGCTTGGTTATACAGTTCTCGCCTGAGCGTATTGACTCAAATATGAAGATATTGTCTTCACGGGTTGGAGTATGGACAATCTTCTGACCATCTTCTGTAACATCCTCCTCCAGATGCTGGCCGTTTATTGTGTAGGTAACCACCCACGGAGAATCTCCTGTTGGGTGCAGTACAAGTTCCACAGGATTAGGCTGGCAAATGTACGGGGGCACATCTATTGTAAGGTTTGGATATGCGTATGTGGTAACATCAAACTCATGGTCAACACTTACCGTGCAGTGTTCATTAGAGACTGTAAGTATGGTATAGTGTGTGGTGCCTGTAGCTGTTGGTGTTATAGCAAGCTCAGTGTGAGCGCTGCTGAACGGGCCATCGGTGTATGTATGGCTGCCGTCTGTATATGTCACGCTCCATGGACCTTCATTAAAGAACATCATATCCACTATTACGGCATCGCCCAGGCAGCAGTCTGTTCCTGTAGAGAGTATTGAAACGCCTGGTTTGGCATACACCTCCACTGGCACACTGCCTGAAGTTTCAAGTTCACAGCCTGCAGCGTCTGCAACCTTTACAAGTGAGTACTCAACATCCACTTCCGGACTAATCTCTATTGATGTGGTGCGTTCTGTAGCCACGGCTTGCATGATGTCACGTCCGTCTGTATATGTTACATCCCATGGTGATGTACCCTCTAAATTGATGAACAGTTCCATCTTATCTCCTTCACATATAGAGTTGCCTCCACTGAGAAGAGCATGCAATGCTTCACGCTCCTTGATAGTGAAGATTGTGTCAACAGTGCATCTGTTCTGGTCTTCCATACGCAGATGATACTCACCTGCAGTAAGGTTGCTCTGATCTTTATCTTCCGGTTTTACGTCAAATCCAGACCAGCGGAATTTGTAATCTGGAGTGCCTCCCTTGATAGTCAGCTCTATGGCGCCTTCATGAAGTCCGTTGCAAGCATTATCTGTAATCTCTGCTTCAAGCTCTAACAGTTTTGGTTGCGTAACCTCTATGTTAAAGGTCTCAGCAGGCAGGCAGTTCTTGCTATCCTTAATATAGGCGGTATATTGACCTGCTATAAGATGAGATACATTATTAACGCCTGTTACATGAAGGTTAGGTCCTTGCCATTCTATACTATATGGAGGTGTACCGCCGTCTATCTGCAGATTGATGTAACCGTCAGCATCACCAAAGCAATCAAGGGCGGTCTTACTTGACGGCAGCAGCTGCCACTCCACCGGTTCCTTGTCTGCTATGAGATAGGAGTTTGAATATCTGTTGCCTTGCTGGTCTTCAACAACCACCGTATAGGTGTCAGCATCAAGGTTATATATCTTCTGCTCGTTTGATGTGTAACCCTTCAGCGATGTCCAGTTACAGTTATAAGGAGCATATCCACCTGATATAGTAAGCTCAATGTAACCTTTATCTCCATAACAGTCTATGTACTTTATCTTAGGTGTTACAACCATGCTCTCAGGCTGGGTTATCTCAACCATAATATCTTTAGAGCAATCATACTGGTCTCTTACTGTGAGATAATACTTACCTGCAATGAGGTTATACTGGTTAAGATCCTTCTCCTTGGTAGGATCTATGCCCACACCGCTCCAAGTGTAGTCAAGCGGAGGTGTGCCACCAGTAACCTGCAACTCTATGTAGCCAGTAGCCTGACCATGTATAGCCACATCCTCCTTATGAGTAACTATAATGTTAATAGGAACTGAGCTCTTAATCACAGTATTATCTGTGGCTGAGCAACCATTCCTGTCTGTAACATCCACACGATAGTAGCCGCTACCAAGGTTTGTAAGATGCGAGCCTCTGCCGTATTCCACATCATCTTTATACCAGATGTATTCGTATGGCATTGTGCCTGCGCCTTCTGGTACGTTAGCGTATGCCTCACCGTCATCAAGACCATTGCAAAGCACATCTGTGGCATCAATCTTAACTGTGAGTTTAGTTGGTTCTGTTATCTCAACATCATCTGTAAGCGTACAGCCGTTAGCGTCAGAGACTGTGAATGTGTAGGTGTCAGCAGGAAGATTCTCAGACTCATATCCTGTGAAACGCCATGTGCCAGTGCTGTTCTTCCACTCAGGAACGTATGAGCCTGCACCACCTCTCACCTCTGCCTTTAGGGTTCCGTCAAGTTTGCCATAACATGACACAGGTGTGGACTCCAGATTCATCTGCATCTCTGTAAGAGCATCAAGAGTGAATACTTTTGACTCCTTGCAGGTATTGGCATCTGTAACCTCCACACGGTATGTCTCACCGCTGACTAGCGTGGTCTGATCCTTAACATCAGGCTGAACGCCCTCGCCGCCAGTCCAAGAGTATGTATATTGCGGCGTGCCACCAGTTACTGTCAGGGTTATCTTACCCTGCTTCTGCATGAAGCACTTGTTGTTCTCTACAACACCATCCACTTTAAGCGGCTCTGACGGTCCGTCTATTCTTTGTGATATAACCGCAGCCTGGCAATTATTTGCATCCTTTAGCGATATGGTGTAAGTACCTGCACCAAGACCCGTAACGTATGATGAGTCTGCCAATACAGCAGGTATGTCATTGCCATTCCAAGTAACTGTATATGGTGCTGTACCTCCGCTATATGCACACTTGATGGCACCATTCTTGTCTCCGTAACACTTTACAGATAGAATGGAGCCGCTTGTTACAACCTCAGCTATAAGTTCATTAGGTTCTTCAACCTTGTATGTACGGGTGAAGCTTGCGCCTGAATGGTCTGATACCACAACAGTATAGTCATCAGCTGGTACATTTAGAATATCTTTGGTGGAGGCTGTGTAACCCTTAACTGAGGTCCAAGAGTAACTGTAATCTCCGTCACCTCCTGAAACATTAAGAACTATGCCACCAGTTGACAATCCGTAGCATGAAGCATCTGTAACGGTTGCCTTTACATCAAGAACCTCCGGCTGGGTTATTGATACCATTTCATACTCCTTACAGCCATTAGCGTCTTCTACTACAAGATAGTAGTTGCCTGCAAGCAGGTCTGTAAGCACCTCATTATGCTCATTAGCAGATGTTATGCTTGGACCGCTCCATGTGAATGTATATGGCTGTGAGCCTTCATGTGCCTCAGCATTGATTTTGCCGGTAGCCTCTCCATATATGGCCACATCCTCTTTTGTGTAACTGATGGTCAGCTTATTTGGCTGGGTCACTGTAAGAGCCGGTGTGCTGACAGAACACCCGTTGGCATCTTTGATGTTAGCCATATACTGTGCGGGCTCAAGGTTGGTCATCTCATCCTCTATTGATATTACCGTTGTAACATCAGGCAGCTTAAACCATTCATACTTATAGGCAGGAGTTCCGTCGCTTGCATCCACAGAGACTTTACCGTTATTGTTTCCATAGCAATCCACATTCCATACAGAGGTGGTTACCTTAAGCTCATCAGGCTGCTCTATCTTTACAAATGCGTTTGCCTTACAGCCAAGATTATCTTTCACCTCTACATGATACTCACCTGCATCCATCGCAGTCATCACAGAGTCATTTGATATGACGGTTGATGCGTCATTCTTCCACTCAAAACTGTATGGGAAGACACCTCCGTCAACCTCAACCCATATCTTACCGCTTGCATCATTGTGGCACTTGAGGTTATTACCCTTTGCAACCGCGTTAATGGCTTCAGGGTCAAACAGTGTGAACTTGCGGCTTATGCTACATCCATTAGCATCAGTTACAACCACCTCAAAGTCCCCACCGTTCAAGCCAGTCTGGTTCTGGTCTGTGGTTCTGACACCTGTGCCAGACCACTGGTAGCTGTACGGTTCCGTACCACCCTGCATCTCTATGGTTATGCTACCAGCACCCTCACCGTGGCATGTATTCTCTGTGGTTACGGCGCTCTTGAATGAGAGCGGTGCGTCTGGTTGGGTTATTGTCTGAGTTAGAGATGTAGGACATCCTAAAGCATCCACAATCTTAACCTGATATGTGGCGGCTGCAAGGTTCTTTACATGAGCTGAATCAGTTTTCTGCTCATCTGTAACTCCAATCCATGTAACACTATATGGCAGAGTACCACCCTCTATTGCTATATCAATGTTAGCTACTTCATCACCATAGCAAGGCTCCTCAAAGTTAGAGGTAATTGTAGTCTCCACTGTGAGTGCCTCAGGCTCTGTAACCTGATAATCATTTTCATAAATGTTACCAAGTGAGTCCTCTACCTTAAAGTGATAATATCCAGCCTTGAGTGAGGTTATATCTTTGCTTGATGATGTGGTGGCATCAGGATATGTCCATGTATAGATATATGGTCCGGCTGCACCGCTTACACTCATATAGATGTGACCGTCATTACCATCCTTGCAGTTTACATTCTTAATCTCCTCACCTATAGTATAAGGTGTAGGCTCTTTTATCATAGCACTGGTGGATGCGGTGCATCCGCGTGCATCTGTCACCGTTACATAGTAGTTGCCAGCCAGCAAGTTTGTTTGATTCTGACTATCCTCTGTGGCTGGGGTCACACTACGTCCTGTCCAGTGGTAACTGTAGTTTGAGGTACCGCCTGTAACTTCAATCTCTATTGCTCCCGTAGCCTCTCCTATAATCTCAACATCTGTGGTTGATGTAACATGGACTTGGAGCTGTTTCGGAGCCAACAGCGTTTCTGTAGCAGAGGCTTCACAGCCATTGGCATCTTTAATTGTAACCTGATAGTTGCCACTCGGCACACCTACAAGCGTGGCGTCTGTACCCACAATCTGACCCGATGTAAGGTTTTTCCACTCATAGCTTGGCGTACCTGTGCCGCCTGAAGGTATTGCTCGCAGCACTCCTGTGCGCTTACCTGTGCAGTCAACATCTTGTTTCTGAATACTTACTTTAAGTTCAGTAGGCTCGGTTATGGTGAAATCAACCGTGCGTGTACAACCCACACTGTCTGTTACAGAGAATGTGTAGTCTTCTTTTGCAAGGTTGAAATCAAGTGAATCTTTTACAATCACCGTACCGGAGTTCTTAAAGCTCAAGGTATGGTCGTATGGCAGTCTGCCTCCAGTTACAGTGGCTATGAAGCTACCATCATTCTTATCAGCGCAAGTTACGTTTGTACTTGTATAGTCAAGTTTGAGCTTCTCAACCTCAATAACCTTTGACATTGCAAACATACAGCCGTTATGGTTGGCGGCAACTTTCAACAGTGCATAGTCAAGCGGAACACCGTCAAAATAGATAGGATTGCCGTCTCCGGTTATTTCCTGGAAAAAGTTGTTATTTACAGTTAGCGTATATTTCACATCAGGCTCAGTACGCTCCATCTTAACTGCGTTATTGCCATCCTTGCAGTACAGGCTAATCTGAGGTATATCGGCGATGCGCTCTATATAGAATGACTTCTCCTTTGTACTGCTACAAACCTCAACACCATCCTCTATGAGTTTGTGATTCATAGTCACCATGTACAGTCCTTCTCCAAGCAGTTTAGGATATATTACAGCGGTGCCGTCACCGTTATCAACAAAGGCAGGACTACCAGGCTCGCTAAAGGAGAATGTGGTGTTCTGAGTGTGGTTGGCCACAATATTAACCTCATCACGGTCAGCACATATATATTCAAGGTGTTCAAACCCTCCAAAGTCAGAAGCCTCATTCAGTATGCGGAATGACTTTGTAAGAGTGGTCTCGCAGCTCTCCTGCTGCCCTGTTGAAATATTATAGTGAATTGTGTAGTGATACGTTACATCGTATGATGTACTGAAGTCACCTTGGGTAAGGTCTATCGATGCATACCCCTTGCGTGACGGATCATTAGTCAGGAATGACGGGCCTGTGAAGGTGGCATCGCCGTAGTCAATTGGGAATCCGAATATCTCCACACCACCCTCAGGGCTGCAATACTTCTCTTCCAAACCAAATATGGCAAGATTGTCAGTTCCACGCACCTGAATCTGAGTGGTGTCTCGTGAAATACAAGAGTGAGAGTTCTTAGTCTCGTATGTCATTTCAAACACGCCAAGACCAGCTGTCTGAGTGTAGAACGTATTGTTTATAAGCGCACCCTCAGGAGCATTTGTGGTGTAGAATCCTCCAAGCGGAGTGGCTGCAAGTTTTATTACATCTCCCTTGCAGTAGTCTGACTTGAGGTTCATGTCGATAGGTGTAGGCGCATACACATTTGTATATTCTGTATAAGACCAGTCACAAGTGCCGTCATTATAGTCATATACAATCTTATAATAACCCTCACCCCATGTTGGGCGGAAGTATGGCGGGTTAGACTTAGGCACCACCGCCTCCACAAGTTCCCAGTCTTCTTCTGCGGAGCAATCTGTACCACTCTTGCAGCGGTATATATTTACAACACCGTCAGTTTCTGTAAGTGAGGTTATGTTTATAACCACATCGTCATCATAATCACAATAAGAGTCTGCCAGACCAAAAGGGTCTATGTTGACAGGAGCCCTTACAGCATATGGAGCTGTATAATTATGCGGACATCCCTTATCATCCAAAATGGTGTATATGGCAGAGTGAGCGCCCTGACTGAGCCCGTAAGGATTATACGTGGCTACACCATTCTGCTGTGTGAACGGAACTCCGTTAAAATTATAGGTACCCGTTATGTTATCAGCAATAATCTTAGCAGAGGTGGATTTGTTGCAGACAACGTCACTTGGATCGTATGAGAAGCCCTTCATATCAACAAGCTCCTGATTATCAAGCCTTATCTCCACTTGCTTAGTCTTAGAGGCCTCACACCCGAACTCATCTTTAATATAATAGGTAATCCAATATGAGCCGGCTGAGAAATTCTTGAAATCAGCCTGAGAAAGATCTGGATTTGTAACCACTATGGATGCCTGATGCGCACCAGCGTCAGCAAGAACATCCCAGCGTCCGTTTCTCTGCTGTGGATAGCCCTGCAGTTTGTATGCTTGTGTAGGATGCTCAATATCCGGCAGACAGTAGCTATAGCTTGGTCTGTATGGAGGACCAAAGTCAGGAACTATCATCCAGTCAACCTTGGTGATGATGGCACTCACAAATACAGTGACAGTGGTATCAAACACACAACCCTGCAAACCGTATGTATAAGTGATGTCCACTGTAGAGTTCTGGGTTATGGATGAAAAGTCAAGCTGATTTGTGCCCACAAGAACACTTGACGGATTTGTAGAGAACGAGCCACCTGTAGGATAGCCGGTTATAGTAGTGGTTTCATTGTTACAGTAGTAGGCTGGATCACGCAGACCCTCAATCTTCAGAGAACCGGCGTCAGCAACTGTGATTGTTATCTTATCATTGATTTCACAACCTGTCTCAGTCCATGCATATATTGAATACTCCGATGTAGCGGCTGGTGACACAACTATGGATTTCTTGTCACGTTCACCTGTACTCCACTGATAGTGAGCCTTGTCACCGTCATAGTCAATGGAAAGAACTATATTATCTCCAGGACATACAGCAGGACTTGTCTGGCTTGAATGAATCTTGAAGTCATCAAGAGAAGGTATGTCAAGGTCAAGAGTAGGGTTAGCACCCTGTGAATAGTAGTTTGTACAATAATTATCCTCCAGCTTCTTTATGGTTATGGTGGTGGCGGTATAAGGAGTAAGGTCGTATGTATATACGTTATTGTCAACAGTCACCACTCTGTCAACATCATTTTCAGAAAGGGTGAACTTGAAAGGAGCATCTCCAATAAGTGTAATTTGAATCTGAGTGGTCTCTCCAGGACAAGCCACATAGCCAAGATTTTCTATCTTTGCATCTGGTAGATGGCGCTCTATAATGTTGGCGCTGCCGGCCATATCCTCCTCACATTCTGTACCAATAACCCTTGCCTTAACGGTATAAAGCCCGTCTTCATTGTCATACCACTGCAGGGCTGCGCCAGTTCCTGGTATGTAATCCTCTTTAAGCACCCCGTCTTTATAAAGAGCGTACTCCACATTACGGTCAGAACTTGACAGCTTCACTATCATTGACGTAGTAGGCTGTCCAGTACAGTAATAGTTGTCTCCGCTCACAGTATAGACGTTAGGTTTGTTAACCTTGGTAATCTTCACCTGATCTGTGTTAGAGCAGTGAGGATCTGCATGCAACGTGGCGGTAAGAGTAAGCAATATATCTTCTGTAATAGGTGTGGTATATGTGCTTGCAGATGTAGGGTTAGCCACTTTATCTGCAGGACTCCACTGATAATCCACCCCAAACACGTTTGCCATACCCACCTTGGCCTCTGTACCGATGCAGACGGCTTGATCATCACCAGCGTCAGCATCGGGGATGGCAACCACAACTGCGTTCAGATTGATAGATGAAGAGCATACCGACATCTCTGACGGAAGTGGCGAGAGTTTTCTTGTGGCTGAAACCGTGAACTCCTGATTAGTGTCAAGAGGCACTGTGGAGGTTGAAGCCGATATAGGATTGACAACCTTTTCAGACGGTGTCCATGAGTAGGAGACATCACCCTCCACAGAGAGAGCATTAAAGGTTGCCGTAGTATTTGGACATATTGAAACAGAAGTGCTCTCATAAGAGAGTACAGGTTTGGAAGTCACATTAACCACAACAGACGATGTTGCGTAACATGCACTCATTGACTCATTGTACGCTGTAACCTTGAATGTAACAGTGCTGTTGAGCGGACGTGTTACAGGCTGCGCCACATTAGGGTCTTCAAGCAGGTTTGACGGTTCCCACATATAGCGTATCTGAGGGTCTGTAGAAGGAGCGGAACCAAGCAATGTGGTTTCTCCCGCGCATATATACCTGTCATCACCTGCATACACAGTAGGTTTACTACGGACGTCCACAATAACCTGAACACGCTCACTTTCACATCCGTCAGCAGAAAGCTGCACCACCCAGTATGACAGAACACCAACCACATTCTTATTGAAATCAGGAACAGATGCCATACGCACGGTAGATGTTTCTGACTCGTACCAGCGCAGTTCTCCAGTTGCAATTACAAGGTCCGCCCACGCACCCGTACCAGAGGTCTGGCACTCCACATAATTTTTGACATCGGGGACATTAGGTTTCTCATACACAATAACAGAAACCTTTACACGACCGCTCTCACATCCGCCAGCCGATGTTTGTGAAACCCAATATGAAGAGTTCTGAGTTGCGTTTTTATTAAAGTCAGGGACCGATGGCATGGCACCCTCTGACGTGTCAGATGTGTACCATTTAAGTGTACCCGATGCAATTACAAGAGACTCCCATGACTCTGTGCCTGGCAGAGGGCAATCCACATAATCCTTTACCAATGGTACGTCAGGGATACGTCTGTAAGTGGCGACAGCTTCTCCTGCCTGAGACTCACACCCGCCAGAAGATGCAGTTACAGAAGCTGTATATTGACCCAAATCCACTGGATTAACAACTGTGTAACTTTCCGCTGCTGTTACAGGCACGTCATTCACTTTCCAAGTGTAGGTATTAGATGAATCATAATTTTTTACAGTAAATACAACCGGAGTTCCACACGCTGCAGCCACTTCAAGCTGAGGCACAGCAGGAGCACTTCTATAAACTCTGCTAACCGGCTGAGAAGTCTGGCTTGTACAACCGTTATCAGCAGTAACCTCCATTGTATATGTAACGCCCGCCTCTGGTGCAGGAACAGTGTATGTACTGCCGGAAGGGGTGACAACCGAGCCATTAAGTTTCCAAGTGTATGACACTCCTGCAACTGGATTTTCAAGAGTAAAGACAGGAGCCGTACCGCAGTTATCAGCAGATACTGACACCAACGGCATCTCCACCAAATCAGGAAGTACGGACACCTCTGTGACTAACGTACCTTTAGCGCCACTAAGATCAGAGAAACACCCGCTCATAACATATTGGCGTCCACGTACAGGATTAACCACCTCGTAGAGATTTGACGTAAATGACACAGAAGTTCCGTTAAGAGTGAATACCGGAGTGTACTTAGTAGCATCATACGCACCCAGACGGAATATGAGCGTATTGCAGCCGTCACCCACCTGAGTCAGTTCAGGAGTGGGTATAAATGACGCACTAAGTGTATATACAGCGCCGTTTTTCTGCAAATTCAGGGTTACCTTATCACCAGACTTGAGACCAGGCAGATCCAAATAACAGTCACCTGCCCCACCGCCGCCAATACCGCTGCCAGCATTTAGCACTGTGCCAGAGCTTGGATGCCCAACCTGACCGGCATCCCAAGACCACGATGCTCCATCTGATGATTTCAGTATCTTGAAACTTGCATTAACAGTGGCCACACTGAACGTAAACGCGTATTCATTACCAGTCCCCATGAACACGTGGCTGCCGGCAGATGACGGCTGACCTGCAACACAATCACTTGTGATAGGCTGAATCCAGCAAGCCATACCATAAATGTAATTTGTATCATCCATGGCAGTAAATGAATGAGGGAAGTAGTTATCCTTGTCAGACTGAGAGCTGTATATGTTTACGCTAAACACCCCCGATGCTGATGTTCCAAGAGAACTTAAACCCGCAGTAACCGAAGATGATGTCCGAGCGTTATTCTCCCCCACCCAGAAGCTGTAGTCCGCCCACTCCGATGAAGGCACAGAGGCATACACAATCATCTCATCACTCACATTGGTGCCCGCATTCTCAAACGAATAGTATGTCACGTCTGACGAGTTGGCTGTGGGGAAAAGAGCCAAGGTGTAAACAGCATACGCACTGCTAAAAGGAAGCAACATCAGTGTGGACAGAACCACTATTTTGTATAAGATTTTTTTCATCAGTATTTGGTGTTTTTTAAGTAACCTACAAATATAACCATAATTGTGCAAAGCACAAAAAAAATGCACACTAATGTGTGCATTTTTGTATTCGTATGTTAAAAATGACTATAAATTACCCTTTGTACGCTCATTTCGCTCCGCAAGGAACGTCTCTATGTGGCGTTGTTTTTTCTGCTCGTAAATATCATCAAGATCTATAAGCAGGCCAAACTCTATCACATTGCCAAACGAGTGGCAAATGGCGGCGCCAAAATAACGAAGCTTGGGAGCCAACGCTATATAGGCGTTTACAAGCGGCGGGATATTCACCCCAAGCTCACGCACTCTGCGGTTAAGATTCTTGAAATCCTCCTTGTAATCTCCAGTATTAAAAAGTTCATCACACTCGCTCTGTGAAACAGTGGTCACAAACGGCTCTATCGGGGTTATAAGCCCTTCTGAGTCCTTATAATACTTGGATATAAAGCTAAGTATGAGGTCACGCGCATGTGCATCATATTTCGGATATATCGTAACCTTGCCAAAAAAGTGTTTGATACCCTTTACGATAATAGTAAGAGCACCCAGGCCGTCCCACAAATTATCAAGTGCAAAGAGGCTTTTAGTACCCATCTTGGTAGCCTGGTAGTCAGGGTGTACAAAAGAGCGGCCAAGTTCCAATGTAGTGGGCATATACTCAGCCTTGAATTTCTCAGAAAAATGGAAAATCTCAGAAGTGGCAAGCCGCGGCTGACCATTACTGTCAAGCGCCACATCGGAGCCTAAAATAAACCTGTAACCGCCTAATATCTCCTGATTCTGAGGGTCCCACACAAAGAGCTGAGTGTAGCAATGCTCCATCTCATCAAACTCATCAACATCACATGACTTACCCGCTCCACCGCCAGGCAGACGGAACGACCACTCCCTGAGCCTGCCAATTTCACGCATAATATTAGGAGACTCAGCAGCGGTTGTAACGTAAATTTCATTACCACCTTTGTTGGTGTTTCTAAGGAACTTATCAGGGGTTAGCTCCTTAATGATAAGTTCACGATCTACACGGTCTATGAGCTTTTCCATAATCATTGCAAAGATAGTAAAACCTATGCGCTCCGCAAAATAAAATCACAAAAAATTTACTTCCTATACAACTCATGATAAAAATCACAAAACCGCACCCCACTACAACGTATTAAAATTGATTGTTGATAACTTTTGTGTCTAATTGTGTCTAAAAAAGTTGTAAAGTGGGGAATTTTGACCTATCTTTACCACCGAAAAGTAAAATAATATAAAACAATGCAGTCACTAATTGGCAACATAGACGCAAGGGTTGATGCAAAGGGGAGAGCCTTTCTGCCAGTGCAGTTGCGCAAGCAACTATCTGACTGCAAAAGTTTTGTATTAAGGAAGGACATCTTCTGCAACTGTCTGGTGCTATACCCTGAAAGCACATGGGAGGAGATGGTTTCAAGCTTGAGAAAGAACCTTAACAGCTGGAACCGTGAGCAGGCGCAGGCTTTCAGGCAGTTTGTATCAGAAGCAGACAGGGTTGAGACTGAAGAGAATGGCAGAATGTTAATTCCACGCAGATACATTGATGCGCTGGGCATAAAGTCTGACATCCGTTTTGTGGGCAGTGACACCACCATAGAGATATGGCCTGCAGGCAAGATAGAGGAGACATTCACTGATGCCGACAACTTTGCAAAAAATATAGAACGGCTAATGGAGGGCAAATCCGCTACAGAGTAGATGACCGATACATACCACATCCCTGTTTTACTGCGTCAGAGCATTGATGCTCTTGACATTAAGGGGAACGGCGTCTATGCGGACCTTACATTTGGAGGAGGAGGACATTCAAGGGAGATTCTAAAGCATTTGGGCAATGACGGCAGGCTTTTAGCTTTTGACCAGGACAAGGACACTCTGGCAAACATACCATCTGATTCCCGCCTGCTCTTTGCACAGAGCAACTTCAGATACCTGAAAAACTTTTCAAAATATTACGGAGTATTGCCGCTTGACGGAATACTCGCAGATTTAGGCGTATCGTCACACCATTTTGACGAGTCTGAAAGAGGGTTCTCTTTCAGGTTTGACGGGCCTCTTGACATGAGGATGAATCAAACCTCAGACAAGACAGCCAAGCTGGTTATCAACACCTGTTCCGAGGCGGAGCTTGCAGATATTCTATATTACTATGGAGAGTTGCAACAGGCAAAACGGATAGCATCGGCTGTGGTGAAGAGCCGTCAACAGAAAAGCATTGACACCATATTTGAACTGGTTCAGGTGGTGGAGCGCTTTTGCGGACATGACAAAAAACGTGATTTGGCAAAAATATTCCAGGCTATAAGAATAGAGGTGAATGATGAGCTTGAAGCTCTTAAAGAGATGCTTCTCAGCACAAGCAAAGTTCTTAAAAGCGGCGGACGTCTGGTGGTTATAACCTACCACTCTTTGGAGGACCGTCTTGTCAAGAACTTTATGAAGAGCGGAAACTTTGAAGGGCGTATGGAGCAGGATTTCTACGGCAACATATCAGCTCCGCTAAGGCCTATAGGAAAAGCTGTGACGCCAGACAACGATGAGATAGAGGCAAACCCACGCTCACGTAGTGCAAAACTGAGGATTGCAGAAAAGATATGAGTAAATTTTTCAGTAAAATATCAGAGAACCCAACATTCTCCAACTTCAAGTCTATCACAATTAAAGACTTTGCAAGCGGGAGGATATTCCTTAACAAGTTTCTATTAAGGCAGGGAAAGTTAGTGCTGCTGATTATTGTACTCATTTTCTTTTACATGAACAACCGTATGGTTTGTGAAAAGATGCTCCACAAAATTGATGCCCTTAACAAGGAGCTCACCACAACCAAATATCTGGCAATAATAACTGAGACAGAGCTGCTTGAGGCAGGCAGAGAACAGGAGATAGAGAAGCGCATAGCTGAAAAAGGGCTGAACCTTACGGCACTTGACATGCCACCGTTCATTATTAAGGAGGAGGAGTAATGGTGTTTATTGTAATACTATCCATTCTTGCTGTACTGATTGCAATAATAACAATCTTTATAGTAAAAACAGAGGATGTAAAGACATCTATGATCCTCCGTTTCTGCATAGTTTACATATCAATGCTGGCAGTGGCGGTCATGATTTGCGCACAGGTTATAAAACTCCAGACCAAGGAGCATGACAAACTGGTCAGACTGCAACGCAAGGTGCAGACAACACCAGATTCCATAAAGGCGAGACGCGGCAATATCCTCAGTGATGACGGCCGTCTGATGGCAAGTTCAATGCCCACCTACTTTCTTAACATGGACATGAGAGTGGAGGCGTTCAAGGTGGTGGACAAAAAGAACGGCAAGACCTTTTTTGAAAACAATGTGGATTCACTTGCAATGGCTCTTTCAAATAAGTTTAAAGACAAGACTGCGGCTGAGTACAGCAAAGAGCTTAGAACAGCATACAGACAGAAGAAAAGCGAGCACAGAATTGTAAAAAAGGCCGTTAAGTACACTGATTATCTTGAAATTAAAGAGTTCCCAATTCTACGCAGAGGCAATATACAGGGCGGTTTCACCACAGAGGAGCGTATGATAAGGGTGAACCCGTTTGGCATACTTGCTAAAAGAACGATCGGTGACATTTACGGCATAATGGAGAAGGGCGGCAGAAGCGGTCTGGAGAAGTTCTATGACAAGGAGTTAAAGGGTGAAAGCGGGCTTAAGATAACAGATAAAATGGCTGGCAAAAAGACAGACATAATCATTAAGCCAGCGATAGACGGCAAGGACATTGTCACCACCATAAACCTAAAGCTCCAAGAGACAGCTGAGCGTGCTTTAATGGCAGAGCTCACAAAAGATCAGGCTGAGTTCGGGTGCGCAGTGCTAATGGAGGTCAAGACAGGAGAGATTAAAGCCATTGCAAATCTTAAGCGAACACCCAACGGGTATAATGAAGTTACAAACATAGCTGTGGGTTCAGAGATAGATCCAGGCTCCACATTCAAGACTGTATCATTCCTTGTGGCAATGGACGACGGTGCCATAGACACCACCACCATGGTCAACACCGGCAACGGAACATATAAATTCGCCAACCGTGTGATGAAAGACTGGACAGTAGGACGCCGTCCTGGATTTGGAGTGATAGATGTACCCACGGTGATGTACCAGTCATCAAACGTGGGAGTCAGCGTGCTTATTGACAAGCATTACGGTCACAACCCACAAAAGTTCCTTGACCTTATACACGCCACCAAGATAGACTCACCGCTTAAACTGGAGATTCCAGGGCACGCTAAGGTAAAGATAAAAGACACAGACAACAAAACATGGTCTAAAACATCATTACCTTGGATGTCAATAGGTTACGAAGTTATTGTGCCGCCAATATACACGCTGATGTTCTATAACGCAATAGCTAACGGCGGACGTATGATGAAACCAATTTTTGCAACTGAGATACGCGGACCGCTTGACTCTGTGAAGCACCTTACACCAGTGGTTGTAAATGAGCAAATCTGTAAGCCATCCACTCTTGGAAAGATACAGAAGATATTGGAGGGTGTGGTTACAAAGGGAACCGCCAAAGCAGTAAGTTCAAAACTGTTCCCTATAGCAGGCAAGACAGGAACATCACAGATATTTGAAAATGGCAAGAACACAAATGCAGAGGGCAAGACAAGGCATCAGATAACATTCTGCGGCTATTTTCCTGCAGACAACCCAATGTACTCGCTCATTGTATATATAAGAGAGCCAAAGGGTCCGGCATCAGCAGGTTCAATGTGTGGCAGTGTGTTCAAAACCATAGCTGAGAGAGCCTATATTCTGGGCGGCGGCGATGTACCATCTTGGGCGAAGGACAGTGTTGACAACGTTATTTCAGCAGAGCAGGCGGAGGCGCAGGAGATTATTCTGCACAGCGTGGATGAAGACATCATACCAGACCTTACAGAGCTTACAGCGGCAGAGTCAATATATCTGCTTGAAACACTTGGCATAGACGTGGAGATTAAGGGCGCAGGACGTGTTGCCGAGCAATCTGTAAAGCCAGGGACAAGCGCCACAGAAGTAAAAAAGATTACACTTACACTCAAATAATGATACTTGGGCAATTAATAGAGGAACTTAATGTCAAGAAAGTCTATGGCTCTCTTGACAAGGAGATTACAGGAGTATGCTTTGATTCACGCAAGGCAGCCCCAGGAGCCATATTCACAGCCGTAAAAGGCACTGTAAGTGACGGTAGCGAGTATATTGACGCAGCCATACAGGCTGGTGCCACTGCTGTGATTTGCTCAAACATTCCAGACAATCCAAACCCCGATGTCACCTATATAACGGTGGCAGACACAGCGGAGGCGCTTGGAGAGGTGGCATCGGCGTATTACGGCAAGCCATCTGAAAGGATGATTGTAGTGGGTGTTACAGGTACAAACGGCAAGACAACCATAGCCACCCTACTCTACAAGCTGTTCAAAAGGCTTGGTCATAAGACAGGACTCCTTTCAACAGTGTGCAATATGATTGATGACGAGGAGGTTCCGAGCACACACACCACCCCAGACCCTGTGGAGCTTAACGCTCTGATGGCAAGAATGGTGGAGAGAGGATGTTCAAGAGTGTTTATGGAGGTCAGCAGCCATGCCATAGACCAGAAACGCATAGCAGGACTTTGGTTTGACGGAGCCATATTCACAAACCTCACCCGTGACCATCTTGACTATCACAAAACCATGGAGGCATACCTCAAGGCTAAAAAGAGTTTCTTTGACAACCTGCCAGCCACAGCGTTCGCCCTTACAAATGCGGATGACCGTAACGGCATTGTAATGCTTCAAAACACAAAGGCAAACAAATACACCTATAGCGTAACCTCTATGGCTGATTTCAAGTGCAAGATAAAGGAGCACAGTTTTGAGGGAATGTTACTGAGTATAAACAACATAGAGGCGTCACTGGGATTTGTAGGCAAATTTAACGCCTATAACCTTACTGCTGTCTATGGAGCCGCCTATCTGCTGCAAGTAAAGCCACAGGAGATAATGGTGGCGCTTAGCGCACTCTCACCTGTGTCAGGACGTTTTCAGAAGGTGACATCGCCAGACGGCAAACTGGCCATTGTGGATTACGCTCACACCCCAGACGCACTTGAGAATGTGATTGACACAATAAATGACATACGCCTTGAGAATCCAAAGTATGGAAGGCTCATTACTGTAGTTGGCTGCGGTGGCAATCGTGACAAGGGCAAGCGCCCCATTATGGCAAAAACCGCCGCACAGAAAAGTGACAACGTGATACTCACTTCAGACAATCCGCGTTTTGAGAACCCGTCAGATATCCTTAAAGATATGACAGCAGGGCTTGACGAGGCGCTCATGAAAAAGGTTCTGGTCATAGAGAACAGAGAGCAGGCCATAAAGACCGCCCGTACCATGGCAGCAACAAATGATATTGTACTAATTGCAGGCAAAGGGCATGAAACCTATCAGGATATCCAAGGAGTGAAACATCATTTTGACGACCGTGAACAATGGACAGTTGACAATTGACAATTGACAATTGACATTTGATATTTGACAGTTGACTTTTAACAAAGAATACAATTAAAAAATTAACCCTAAATAATGTTCTACTATTTATTCAGATTCATACACGAAGCGTTTAGCCTGCCAGGCTCAGGATTGTACAGCTATGTATCATTCCGTGCGCCTCTCACCTTTGTAACAGCCATTTTCATATCAATGATTATTGGTAAGCATATAATCAAATATCTGCAAAAAAAGCAGATTGGCGAGAGCATAAGAGACCTTGGGCTTGAAGGCCAGCTAAGCAAAAAGGGCACCCCTACCATGGGAGGTATAATAATTATCATTGCCATACTGGTGCCATGCCTTCTGTTTGGCAGACTTAGGAACATCTACCTGCTGCTAATGCTGCTCACAACCGTATGGCTGGGTGCACTTGGTTTTGCAGATGACTATATAAAAGTGTTCAAGAAGAACAAGGAGGGTATGCCAGGCAAGGCAAAGATAGCAGGGCAGATAGGGCTTGGTCTCATAGTTGGGCTTACGTTGTTCCTAAGCCCTGAGGCCGTTATTATTGAGAATCCTAAAGGGCTTACCAAGGCAGAGGTAGAGCATGTAGAGCGCCTCGGCGATGAGCATGTATCAAAATCAACAAAGACTACAATCCCGTTTGTCAAGGGCAATAACCTTGACTACGCCGATGTGGTGGCCTTTATGGGAGAACATAAGCAGAAAGCGGCATGGGTTCTGTTTGTAATAATTACAATATTTGTTATAACAGCAACATCAAACGGAGCCAACCTTACTGACGGTCTTGACGGACTTGCAGCTGGAACGTCAAGTATAATAGGAGCGGCGCTGGCGGTGCTGGCGTACGTGTCAAGTAACATTATGATGGCAAACTATCTGAACATTATGTTTGTTCCCGGCAGTGATGAACTTGTGGTCTATGCAGCGGCCTTTATGGGTGCAATGGTGGGTTTTCTATGGTATAATTCATTTCCCGCACAGGTGTTCATGGGCGATACAGGCAGCCTTACAATAGGTGGCATCATAGCCGTGTTCAGCATTATAATACACAAGGAGTTCCTACTCCCTGTTCTTTGCGGAATATTCCTTGTAGAAGACCTCTCTGTAATGTTACAGGTGTCTTATTTCAAATATACAAAGAAAAAATACGGTGAAGGCAGACGCATTCTGCTAATGTCACCACTCCATCACCACTTCCAGAAAAAGGGCATACCAGAAGCCAAGATAGTAACCCGTTTCTGGATTGTAGGAATAGCACTTGCAGTATTCACAATATTAACTCTGAAAATCAGATGAAAAACAAAAAAATTGTAGTGTTAGGCGGTGGCGAGAGCGGCTCAGGAGCAGCCGTACTTGCCAAAGTAAAAGGATTTGACGTATTTCTGTCAGACTCTGGCGTTATCAAACCAAATTACAAAGAGCTCTTAGACAAGTACAACATTGAGTGGGAGGAGGGAGCGCACACAGAGGAGCGCATACTTAAGGCTGACGAGATCATAAAGAGCCCTGGTATCCCAGAGAAGGCGCCGCTTATACAGAAGCTGCGCGCTCTTGGCACGCCAATAATATCAGAGATAGAGTTTGCAGGACGCTACAACACGGCTAAGACCGTATGTATAACAGGTAGCAACGGTAAGACCACCACCACGATGCTAACCTACCACATTCTACAGAACGCAGGACTTAACGTGGGGCTTGCGGGGAATGTAGGAAAGAGCTTTGCACTGCAAGTGGCAGAGAACGACTATGACTACTATGTTATAGAGCTAAGCAGTTTCCAGCTGGACGGAATGTATGACTTTAAGGCCGACATCGCTGTGCTTCTTAACATTACGCCTGACCATCTGGACCGTTACGAGTATAAGTTCCAGAACTATATAGACTCCAAGATGCGTATTACTCAGAATCAGACAAAAGATGATGTGTTCATCTACTGGAACGACGATGAGAACATTCGCCGCAGCCTCTCTGGTATTGTAAGCAATGCACGCAAGGCTCCGTTCTCACTAAAGAAGAGCAGTGAGACCAAAGCGTACGTTGAAGATGACAAACTGACCATTCAGAGTGAGGACAGTCTGTTCAGCATAAGCGTTAGCGACCTTTCTCTCAAAGGCACTCATAACATATACAACTCTATGGCGGCGGCACTCTCCGCATCGGCGTTATATATAAAAAATGATGACATACGCGCATCACTACAGAATTTTGAGGGCGTGGAGCACCGCTTGGAGCCAGTGGCCAAAGTTAAAGGAGTACTTTATGTAAATGACTCCAAAGCCACAAACGTAAACTCATGCTGGTATGCTCTTGAGAGCATGAAAACACCAGTTGTGCTTATACTTGGAGGTACAGACAAAGGCAATGACTACTCAGAGATTCTGCCGCTTGTGAAGAAAAAAGTGCGTGCGCTTGTCTTTATGGGCAAAGACAATTCCAAGCTTGAGAAATTCTTTACAGGGGTAAAGCCATTCGTGAGTGTAAGCTCCATGGATGACGCTATTCAAGAGTGTTACAAGGTGGCTGAAAGCGGCGACACAGTGCTGTTGTCACCATGCTGCGCAAGTTTTGACCTTTTCAAGAATTACGAGGATAGAGGCCGTCTGTTTAAGCAGGCGGTCAGAGGACTTTAAAGTTATACAGTTGACAATTCACCGATTCACCGATTCACCGATTAAACATTTAAATGAGAGACTTTCTTAAAAGCGTATTCAAGGGCAACCCAGCGTTATGGGCGGTAATCTTTATACTGATTGCCATCTCTGTGGTGCTTATGTTCAGTGCAATAAGCTCTGTGGCATATAAGTACGCAAACTATCTGGATCCGTTCTATGGTCATGTGAAGCACTTGGTGTTTGGCATGATTGCAATGCTCATTATGAGCAGGATCCCCTATCGCATATTAAGAAGGCTCTATGTGGTCCTGCTGCCAATCACAATAGTAATACTGTTTATAACGCCATATATAGGCGTAACACTTAACGGGGGAACCAGAGCAATACGTATAGCCGGATTTGACGTTCAGCCTCAGGAGTTCGCAAAACTTTTCATAATAATGTTTTTAGCGGACATACTATCTGTATATCAGCAGAATAGCACAAATAAAGATATTACAGAAGATGTAAGAAACGCAAATGAAAAGGCCTATTTCTGGGCTATACTTGCGGTAGTTTTTGTAACAATAATGCCTATTGCGGTTCAGAACTTCTCAACCGCCGTGATGATAGCATTGCTCACATTCATCATGATGATAGTGGGCCGTGTGAACTGGAAGCGAATGGCCATTCTCACAGGAACCACGTTGGGGGTGGGCATCCTTGTGATAGTTATACTTATTAACCTGCCACAATCTGTAAATGAAAAACTGCCTGGGCACATGTCATCAATCAAGGGACGTATAGAAAGAGCCATGACAGACATTACAACACCTGATGACCAAAAAGTGTATAAAATCACCGATGAGAACCGTCAGCCTATGCACGCCAAAATAGCCATTGCTAACGGTCGTATCCCGTCAGGGCCAGGCAATAGTATTCAGAGAGACTACCTGCCACTGGCATTCTCAGATTTCATATTTGCAATACTCATTGAGGAGTCTGGCTGGTTTGGAATAATGCTCACAATGCTTTCATACCTTGCAATGCTGTTTATTGCAGGTACAATACTCTATAAGAGTGACAAAATATATCCGTCACTGCTATCCATAGGACTATGCACCATGATAGTCATGCAAGCCATGATTAGTATGTGTGTGGCGGTGGGTTTAGGGCCGGTTACAGGTCAGCCGCTCCCGCTCATAAGCCGTGGAGGCTCCTCTATACTTATGACCTGTATAATGTTAGGAATAGTTTTGAGCATAAGCAGAGAAATCTATACGCAGCGAAAAGCAATAACAGAAGATGCAAACGGTGAATCGGAGAACCAGACAACTGATGAAACGATTAACCAATTGAACGATTAACCGATTAAACGAAAATAATATGAAACCGAGATTTATCATCAGCGGAGGCGGCACTGGCGGTCATATATTTCCGGCAGTGAGCATTGCAGGAGCCCTGAAACAGATGGTTCCTGACTCAGAGATTCTATTTGTGGGAGCTGAAGGTAGAATGGAGATGGAGAAGGTACCTGCAGCAGGCTACGATATAGTTGGACTGCCTATTCAGGGGTTATACAGAAGCTTCACCCCAAAGAATCTCAAGGTACTGTATAATGCACTTAAAAGCATACGCCTCTCTAAAAAGATAATCAAGGATTTCAACCCCGATGCAGTCATAGGTGTGGGCGGTTATGCCAGCGGTCCTGTACTATGGCAGGCGCAGAGCATGGGCATCCCCACCCTGCTCCAGGAGCAGAACTCATACGCAGGTGTGACTAACAAGCTGCTGAGTAAAAGATGTGACCGTATATGCGTAGCATACAGCGGAATGGAGAGATTCTTCCCAGCTGATAAGATAACCCTGACAGGAAATCCGGTACGTTCAACGCTACTTGGTGACAATGAGAAGAAAAAGTGTGACGGGTACAAAGAGTTCCAGCTTGACCCTAACAAAAAGACACTGCTTGTAATTGGCGGCAGCCTTGGAGCCAGAACCATAAACCAGAGCATACTGGCAGGGCTCAAGGAGATAACAGGAGCATATAAGGATTCTGTACAGGTTATTTGGCAGACAGGCAAGTTCTATATTGAAGAAATACGCCAAAAAGCAAAGGAATATGACCTTAGCAACGTGATTATAACAGACTTTGTATCACGCATGGACCTTGCCTACGCCATAGCAGACCTTGTTATATCACGTTCAGGAGCCAGCTCCATATCAGAACTATGCCTGCTCGGTAAGCCTTGCATACTGGTGCCGTCGCCAAACGTGGCTGAAGACCACCAGACCAAAAACGCCATGGCTCTCTCCACACAAGATGCCGCAGTGCTGATAACTGACAAAGAGGCGCCAGAGCGCCTTACAAAGGAGGCAATGGCGTTAATTGAGAATGACAACAAACTGGAATCCCTGCATAAGAACATACTCAAGCTGGCAAAACCAAACGCCACAAGAGACATAGCGCAGCAAGTGCTTGACCTTATAGGCTACAAAGGTCCTGTAGTACCAGAGCCGCAGCCGCAGATGGTATCAAAAAAGGAGCGGAAGAACTACTACTTTTTAGGCATCGGAGGCATAGGCATGAGCGCACTCGCACGCTGGTTCAACAAGAAAGGACATCGTGTGGCAGGATATGACCTCACCAAAACGCCACTCACAGAAGCGCTTGAAGCTGAAGGCATTGACATACACTATAAAGATAACATCAGCCTTATACCAGTAAAATTCATGGACCCGGACAAAACCACAATAGTATATACCCCGGCCATCCCTGATAACATGAGTGAACTAAAGTTTTTCCGTAGCGGCAAGTTCACAATATACAAGCGCTCAGAAGTGTTAGGAGTACTCACAGAAGGCAAGGATTCACTATGTGTGGCAGGCAGTCACGGCAAGACCACCACATCCACAATGATAGCCCATATACTGCACTCTTCCAAGGCTGGTGTGAGCGCATTCTTAGGCGGCATATCAAAGAACTTTGGCAGCAACTTAGTGGTTGACACGGCAAGCCGAATGGTAGTAGCGGAAGCAGATGAGTATGACCGTTCATTCCTGCACCTGAAACCATACATGGCGGTGGTAACAGCCACAGACGCAGACCATCTTGACATCTACGGAACCAAGGAGGAGATGCTTAAAGCATACTCACAATTCACACACCTGATACGTAAAGGCGGAGTGCTCATTTACAAAAAAGGCATTGAGCTTCAACCTGATACAGTAGATGGCGTAACGTCATACACCTACTCCATGACAGATGAGAGCGCAGACTTCCATGCTGCAAACATAAAGGTGTCAGAAGGCACAATAACATTTGATTTCATAGGCCCCGATGTCAAGATAGAAAACGTGGAGTTAGGAGTGCCGGTAATGGTTAATGTGGAGAACGCAGTGGCAGCCATGGCCATAGCTCACCTTAACAAAGTGTCTGACAGTGCCATACGCAATGCAATGTCCACATTCCAAGGTACAAAGCGCCGTTTTGACATAAGAGTAAAGAACAGCAAGGTGGTCTATATAGATGACTATGCTCACCACCCAGGAGAGATTAAAGCCACTCTTAACAGCATAAAGCAGCTATACCCTGGCAAAAAGATATGCTGCGCTTTCCAGCCGCACCTTTACAGCCGCACAAGAGATTTTGCGCCCCAGTTTGCAGAGAGTCTCTCTATAGCAGACCATGTTATACTGCTTGACATATATCCGGCCCGTGAGAAACCAATTCCAGGGGTGACATCGGAGATCATATACAAAGGGCTTAAACGCGGACACAAGACCCTCTGCAAGAAAGAGCAGCTTACAGATGTCATCAAGAACATGGACTATGACATACTGGTCACCATGGGAGCAGGAAACATAGACGCATATACAGACACTATAGCAAATTACCTTAAGTGAACGCCACAGTAAAGAAAATATTAAAAATCACAGGTATTGTACTCATAGTTACAGTACTCTCAGGTTATGCAGTTTTTGCAGCAGTGGTAACAAGCAACTATCACCCAGACAAGATGTGTAATAATGTGGTGGTCAATATTCTTGACTTTGACAAGTACAAGTTTATAAATGAATCCACAGTATATGTCACACTTAAGAAAGCAGGCCTGAACCCAGTGGGCAGAACCGTCACACACCAGATGTCAGACCGCATAGAGAAGTGCGTTGCATCCATAAATGTGGTGCGTTCCGCTATATGTTATGTTGCTTCAAACGGCGATGTAGTGATTAATATAACCCAGCGGGACCCTGTGTATCGTGTAATAACACCTAAGAGGAGCTACTACGTTGACATTGACCGTAAAACAATGCCGGTATCCAAGACATTCACCACCCTTCTGCCCCTTGTAACAGGGTACGTAACAGAAGAGATGGCAACCGGTGCCGTATATGACTTTATTACAGACCTCTATTCACGTCAGTTCTGGAAAAACCATATAGGACAGGTGAACTTCACAGCCGACGGCAATATTGAGCTGATAACAAAGATAGGCGCAGGTAAGATAATAATAAATGACCTGAGCACATACAAAACGAAACTGAAACAGGCGGAAGATTGGTATAAACAATACCCCAAGCAAGCGTGGAGCAACAAGTACAGCGTAGTGGATATGAGATACAATAATCTTATTTATTGCAAGAAAGGAGGCAACAAATGAATGAGACAACCGTAGCAGCAATAGACCTTGGCAGTTCCAAGATAACTGGCGTAGTAGCTAAAAAAGGAAGCGAAGGAGTGGAGGTCGTTGCCATAGAGACTGAGCCGAGTGAAGGCGGTGTAAACAAAGGTGTGCTTACAAATATAGACACTGTGGTTCTGCAAATGAACCGAATAATGAAGAAGTTGTGCAATGTTGCAAACATAAAAAACATTACAAACTGCTATGTAATCTGGCAGAACCATCTGCATGATGCAGAGGCGGCTAAGGCGCTTGAAAAGAAAATGAAACTCACAAAGCTCATATTCCCGTCTGTGAGCAGCATTAGCCTCGTTGCGCAAACATTCATACCATCTGATGAGAGGGAGACAGGCTGTATTGCCATTGATTTTGGCGATACCGCCACAGCATATACCTACATAGAAGGTCTGAACACAAACATAGACAAGGTGATTCCTGGAGGAAGCCGCCATATAACCACAGACCTTATGGGCATATTCAAATATGACTATAAGTTAGCAGAGACCCTGAAACTAAAGTTAGGAAAGGCAGTCTATCTAAACGAACCTGACCGCTACATACAGCTAAGCAGAGACCCTGATAACAGAGTCCGCCATAGTGAGCTCTCAGGCTACATCTCACAGAGGGTGGATGACATATTCAAGTATGTGCTTGCACCGCTTCAGAAAAACCACTGGAACTCAAATCATAACCGCATAATATACATTACGGGAGGCGGAGCCTCACTTCAACAGATAGAGAAATACCTTAATATGCATTCAGGTCTCACATCTAAGGTTATTAAGCCACGCGAGGCTGCATTTACAGGAGATAAAGCAGCCGGCCTGCTAAAGCCAAAATACACAGCCTTGGCGGCACTGGTGCTTAATGCAGACAAACAGTGTGATGAGGTCATAGAGAAACCAGGAATCTTTAGAGGGTTCAAAAAATTCATAAACAAGGGCACAAACACCACAAAGAGTATCTTTGATGTGTCAGACGAAGAAAAATTCTAAAAAAAATACCAATATGTTAGATTACGCATTACCAAAAGAAATTAATCAAATCATTAAAGTGATAGGTGTAGGCGGCGGTGGAAGTAACGCTGTGAACCACATGTACCAGGAGGGGATACACAACGTTTCATTTGCCGTATGCAACGCTGATATACAAGACCTTACCAGTTCTCCAGTACCAGTCAAGATACAGATAGGAGAAAAACTTACAGACGGGCTTGGCTGCGGTGCCAAACCAGAAATAGGACGTGCGGCAGCTCTTGAGAGTGAGGATGCCATAAAGGAGCTTCTTAGTGACGGCACCAAGATGGTGTTCATAACCGCAGGCATGGGTGGCGGAACAGGAACCGGAGCCGCGCCAGTAGTGGCAAACATAGCCAAGGAGCTGGGTCTGCTAACCATTGGAATAGTGACCATACCATTCAAACTGGAGCTTGGCAGCCGCATACGCAAAGCTGTACAAGGCGTAACAGAGATGAGCAAATATGTTGACGCACTACTTATAATAAACAATGAGAAACTTATAGAACTATACCCTGACATGACCCTTGACGCAGCCTTCTATAAGGCCGACGAGGTGCTTTCAGAATCAGCAAAGGGCATAGCAGAGATGATTACAAAGAAGGGGGAGATTGTAAACGTGGATTTCGCCGATGTAAACACCATACTTAAAGACAGCGGCGTAGCCATAATGAACAGTGGTATGGCTGAGGGTGAGAATCGTGTAAAAGAAGCCATAGAAGAGGCACTCTCCACCCCACTTCTAAAGAACAAAGACATTAAGCAGGCTACACGCATACTAATGTACGTCTATACATCATCAGAGCACAAGCTCACAATGCGTGAAATGGGAGAGATATCACGCTTTGTCAATGACATAAACAAGGACAGCGAGGAGGAGATGATATGGGGCGGCACATACGATGACAACCTTGAGAAATCAATCAAGATAACCATCATAGCCACAGGCTTCAACTCTGAGAACATATCAGAGATAACTGACACTGGCACCATATACAACACATATTACGGAGAAAACGCTGTAAAGCAGCACAATGAAGACCGTGCCAGAAAACGTGAACTTGAGGCTCAGACAGAAGCTGACGCCACAGCAGACATCGTAACATCGGAGGAAGACACAGAAAAAGCCGCATCAGAGACAAAAGAGGAGAAGAAAGATGATATGGAGGTTATAGGGTTTGAAGACTGGGCAGACACCAGTGATGACAACTTCTCAGACTTTGACACACCACCTTCACTTAGAAAGAAGTAAATAATACGGTTCCTACTTCTGAGCCTTATAATACAGCACACCGCCCACACAGGCGAACACAAAACATGGTAACCATATCGCAAGCGCAGGATTAACACTGGCTTGCGATGTGAGTATTGAGGAGAGCAGCGTACAAAGTATATACACAACGCTTAATGCAAGCCCTATAAACATGTGCAAACCAGTACCGCCCCTCACCTTTCTTGAAGCCACACACACTCCAATAAAAGCAAGCACAAATGAACCAAACGGTCCTGCATAACGCTTGTGATACTCAAGTTTGTAATTATTAAGGCCGGCACGTCCGCGCGCCTCCTGATGCTCAATGAACTCCTTCAACTGAGGATTAGTCAGTCTCTCAAAATGGTTCTTAGCTAAAACAAACTCAGACGGGTGCATAGAAAGGTTCAAACACATGGAGTCTCCATTTGTTGAAATTTCACGCATACCCACAAATTCACGAAGCAGATATTTTCTAATAGTCCATGTATCAGCAGAATCAAACCATGCCACCTTGGCGGTAAGACGGCTTTTAAGCACCTTCCCGTCAAAACGGTCAAGGGAGAACATATAGCCAATACTGTCTTTAAGGTCATAACGCTCCATATACACTATCTCACCAGGCGCTGTCATAAGCTGTACATTATGCAATACATGGAAAGGAGGCATGTGATCCACATGAACAGACTCAAAATTGAGTCTTTGGTCATTTCCTGGAGGAATAACCCATCCGCCTATATAGAACGTAAAAAGAGCAATCAGGGCGGCTGAAATCATATATGGCCTAATTATACGGGCAAATGATATACCACCAGCCAGCATGGCTATAATCTCAGAGTGAAACGCTAATTTAGATGTTATAAAAATAACAGAGATAAAAGTGAACAGAGGACTGAACAAATTAGCGTAATACGGCACAAAATGGATGTAGTATTGCGTAACCACCTCCATAAAAGTGAGGTTCTCATTATAAAAGTCATCCATCTTCTCAGTTATGTCAATAACAATGGCAATGCTAATAATCATAAGTAATGAGAGCACGTATGCACCCAGCACCTTTTTGATTATATAGAAATCCAGAGTCTTGAGCATAACACACTATCTTGTAAGCAGAATCTTAACCGCAATACCCACATCAGATGTGGTGGTAGGATATGAGGTTGAAACCATAGGCTTGCGAACCTGCAAATCATAGTAGAGGCGGAAGTTTATACGCTCACTGAACACATAGTCTGCAGCAAACTTGAAGGCGGCCACCATATCACCAGCTGTTGCCTGAGACTGTGCAAGCTCTATCTTACGTACAATGGTCTGCGTATTCTTTAAAGAGAAGTCTGCACGCAGGTTAAGGTCATTCTTCACCTTTTTGTCCCTGTTCTTCTGTTTAATGGTGAATGAAAGATCCGCAAACTTGTAACCTATACCCACTACGTATTCATTGTTCCATGACTCCACTATCTGGTTACTTGCCAAGTTAAGTCCAAGCGAGCGTCCTTTACGCCACTCTACCTTGGCCGATAGAGAATTCTTAAGGTTAATATCCACACCAATAAGCGGACTGAACTGCTCTGTAATGGTTACAGAACCAATAGTGTATCTGCCAGACGGAGCCAGACCGCCAGTCATAACATCCTTTACATAACCAAACTCATCACCATTCACCGCTATATATGACTGATCTGCTGTAAATGAACCTATCTGGTACTTACAGTTATATGCGTGAGTAATATTCACACTGCGGAAATGCTCCTTAACCCAAGGGATTCTGGTAAGGCCGTCAAATGTAACCTGCCAGTTTGGCAGGAACGTCCAGAACTTAGGTATAAGGTCAAGCGACACACCATCAGCACTACGTCCGCCGTAAGCCGCAAGGAATGCAGGAACAAGCACATCGTCTGTGTTTAATCCGTAACTTGTATTAGGATTGTGCTTATTGTTAAGCCTCTGCTGCATTACACTACGGTAAGCAAGGAATTTGTCAAACAATTCTGACTGCAGGCCTCCGTCTCTCTTCATAGCGGCAAAAGCAGTCCCGATAGCCACAAAACTCATAGAGAAGTTACCACCCACCGATGTCACAAACGCATCATTCTGGAACTGAACCTCACGGTTGTTCACATACTGGCGGTCAACTGCTACATTTATTCTCAAGCCACCTATAGGCTCCACAAGTGCAGTGGCTTTGAATGACTCTGTATGAGCCATGGTGGCGGCATTATATACAGCACCGTTAGTCACAAGCCAGCCGTTTCTAATGGCACGCTCCAACATATCAGCCTTCTGCGCACCAAACACAAAATCCCAACCCGGAGCTAACTGCCCCTCAAAACTGCTCAAACCAAGGAACGCCACTCCAGGTTTGAATCCAGGCAGTACAGTACCGTCAGACTGAGTATAGTTGAATGTTACATTACGCACCATCATACCCACACGTGCGGTAACATCAAGAGGCACATTCTCACTTTCATCTGTGGCTATATTGAGCGACAGCTCACCGTCTTGTTTTGCCTTAATACGTATAGTATTGTTATCCACAACCTTATACTTGAGTTTGACAGGCGCACCGTCAATAGTGGCGTTCAAGTTAAGGCGTGTGTTATTCAGCCTGTGGTTTATAGTAACATACTCACCCTTTACCAGTTTAACCTTTTGGCTAAAGTTACGAGGCTTACGGGCAGTTTTCTTAGGAGCGTTTTTACCGCCATATTTACGGTTAACCTCCTTAGCGTATGCAGACTTGTTATAAAGTGTCTCAAAGTTAATCTTTCCGTCAACGCCCCACGTTCCCTTGCTGTTAGCCGTGTTAGCAATAGTCTGGTTACCGTATGCCCATGTATAAACACCGTCATACTTCATGTTACCAGATAGCCAGTTAAGGAAGTTTATTTTGTTAAACGGTATAGCCCACGATGCTGTAAACCTCTGGTCATAGTTCATAGGGCTGCCCAGATGTGCGAAACTCTTACGCACAGAATCCTTCCATGCCTGATACTCATCAGGATAGAGTACACTATTCACACCACCCTCATTCTCTGTAATACGAGAAGAGTTGTTTGTGGTAAGAGTGAGGCGTATGTTCTTTGTTATGTCCCAAGCGATGTCAAAACTGTTATTCCAGAGGAAATCCTTTTTGAACGTAGGGTCAAGTGACGCATAGTCATTGTTGAAATCCCGAACCTGCTGCTCATAATAGTTTCTTGTAAAGTTTGTCTTGTAAGCAAAACGCTTAGGAGCGTAATTGATGCCTATATCAGATATCCAACGCCAGTTCTTATTGTTTTTTAGTTTGTCTATCTTGCCAAACGGCTCCCAAGGCTTTGGAGTCCAAGAGAACTCATACTGGCCATATACATTGCAGTACTGCTCATAGTTGCGTACTGTGTTAGGGTCACGTGATGTGGTCTCAGAGTAAGAACCACCTATAGTGATATTGGCAGGGTCCCATGGACGCGGACCATTCTTGCCGGTATATCCCACACGTATGTTAGGGATGCTCAAACTCTTGTTTGTATGAACGGTCTGAGCCAGACGCAGTATGGAGTCACGCATAGCACGGTCTTCTGTGGTACGCAGGGCGTCTCTTAGCAGAATATCCTTGTCAAGCGGATTATACTTAGGGTTCATAATCTCATTAGAGAATGAGAACTTTATAGGGAACACCACATTGGCCTTCTCAGGGAACAGCTTGCCCAGGTCTATGCCCGCATTTATATTGTACTGATAGTAGTCTTCCTGACGACGGTCAGAAATCTTCTGCTCTATCTGCCCAAAACCTATGGTCTCAACCCTGCCTGCAGCACTGAATGTTATAAAGTCTGCAATAGCTATGTCAAGGTTTGCGAGAGCAGCCACACCACCCCTCTGATCAAAGTTTGTGAGCAGAAGTTCATCAACCCAAATTTCAGCAGACTGTATCAGACGGGAGTTATTACGGATACCTATCATAATAACCTGAACCTCACCAAGGCTTGGATTACCCTTTATAGCCACACGGTTCAAAGGCTTGTCAGGGTCAACACTGGCATATTCAGTAAGGTTTGTGACAGCACTTGAAGAACTACCCTTCTCCTGGTTACGCTTCTTTTTCAAATCAGTAAACAAAGATAGCGGGAAGTCAAACTTATTATTATCAGGCCATACAGACTTACGGTCTGTCTGATTATTATTGGAGTAAACTCCCGGAGCCGTTAAGTCAAGCGGTATCTCATACTCATAGTAGTTGTTCTGGTAGTCAGAACCTATACGCATGAAGATGCTCACATCCTTGTTCTCCAGCAGATTATCGTCACGCAAAGCCTCAGCATGAACAAACATTTGCAAGCGGCCGTACTGGCGCATATCATAACCGCCAAGTTTCTTATAGACCGCACGGGCGTCCTTAGGGAAGAGATTTCTTACATTTATTGCCATTGACTGTTCATTCTCCTGACGCACCTGCTGCTGGCTTGGGTCAATCACACGTGTAACGCCCGGAGGCAGTACATAGTTTACAGGCACCTTGGAGGCATTCTCTTCAATGCTTACAGCAGATGACTCTATAGATGCAGAGGTGTTATAGTAATCCTGGTCAAGAGGCTTGGTATATGTACGCCACTCGCCCTTAACAAGCTGCATGGTGGCAAAACGCAAGTGTGTCTCCTCTTCAAAGTTTGTAAGGTACATACGCATGAAGCGTAAAGACTTAAAGCTTCTTATACCGCCCACAGACTTATATGCGTCAGGATCTCTTAGAGGCACCTTGAACTGATACCATTTTATGGTGGTTTTGTTTCCGTTTTTAAGTGTTACTGACGATGTCACCACATCTGATATGTAGTTCTGCCCTACAACCATCTCATCAGGATGCAGAGGAATCTCATACTCAAAATACTTTTCAGTATCATTCATGGTGTTATCCAAGTTGATATCCTCCACATCGGGATAGTTAGTGGCTGAAGTTGTATAACCCTCACCATTATCTGCCACAGGAGAGTTACCCTCTGTACCATTATAACGCTTGTAGCGGTTAAGGATTGACACCGCATTGTTATCATAGTCAGCACCTCTGTAATGGTGGAAATTATCACCCGCAGGGTCATTGAGGGGAGAGAACGGGTCACTCATGTTCTTGTTAAGAGCATCAGGGTCAAGTTTCGCCCTAAAGGCATCCACGAACTCCTTGTATGCACCAAACTCCTTCTCCTCTGTGGTGGAAAGGCCGTTCAAACCAACATCCTGTACTGCACGCTCGGCAGGATTGGAATCAAAAGAGTAGTTTATAGACTGCTTGTTTGAAACCTTGCCCCAGACTGTGGTGGTGTAGTCAGACGGTGTTGCGCCTGATGACAATCCGTTCTCGTATGACTTGCGTCCGTCCTTTAGAATATCCTCAGATACATTACCAAAATCCACATAGAGGGTACCACCCTTCATTGTACCGTCATTATATACAAACGGGTCCATCAGCCAGAACTCAAGGTACTCTATGTTATTGGTCTCAAAGTCTGTGGTCTCCAATTTACGCATAATGCCGCCCCACTTTGACTTAGGATCTATAAGGTTACCCTTGCTGTCAAAGTTTTGAGCAAAAATATTATAAGGGCCACGCTCTGTTGGATAGTATGAGAGGTCAAGAGTCTGTATGTATGATGACTGGCCATACACAAGCTCCTTGTTTGGGAATATCTCCTGTTCAGCCACCTCACGCACAAAGTGGTTAGAAAGCTGTTCCTTGTCTGTACGTATGTGAGCAGGCGTGGAAGCGGTGCTACGGTTAAACATATTGTCAATGTAGTACCATGAGAGAAGCGCACGGTTTTTACCGTACTCCACGTTATTGCCCAGCAAAGACTCTGTGAAGCGCGACGGCGTAGATGCCAGTCTCCAGTTTGATGCGTAGCGTACGTCAAAACCTATCTTAGTGGATTCAAAATCATCTACATACACCTTGCCGTTTGCGCCACGGGCAGTACCTGGAATCATGTGAGCAAACTCAGCATTGAACACTATGGTTGACGGCTGCTTGAGATTAAGAATAGGTATCTTATTAAATGCGTCTGTAATACTCTGGAACTGATTACGATAAGAGGCGTTCAAGCCCCATATAGTATTAGCCACAGGGTCATCACCGTATGAAGATTTCTCAGTAAGCGGTTTTTCACTGAGGTACATCACTGTACCACCAATGTTAAAATGGTCATTAAAGGCGTAGTTTAGGTGGGTTCCTATCAAAGACTTACGCTTCATATTGAACATAGACTGGCTCTCAAGAGTAACGCTTACCGGAGTACCTAACTCTATAATATCCTGATTTAGGATATTAACCACACCCATCATGTAATCCACGGTGTAATCTACATTCTCAGTAAGAGTGCGTCCGCCAGCAGTAACCTTCACAGACCCCTTAGGTATGTTCATGGCATTGAGCCTTATCTCTGAGCCTGACGATGCGCGGTACTCTCCGCTCATGTAGAACTTATTCTTCTCAGCCATCTCCTGAGCCACCACCAAAGTGGAGTCATACAGTGCTTGGAAGCAGTATTTCTTAACTAATTCAGGGTCATTGCCAAGTTTCTTAGCCAGATAGCTGCCAAAAGGCTCCAGCACAGGGAATATAATCTTGCCGTTCTGTGGCAGGATAGTGAAGCCCTCCACAAAGTCAAACATACCATCACCCTTAGGAGTCTTCTGGTTGTGAGTATCCAAATTATCCAAATTCAGCACCCTGATGAGAGGCTCACGAGCTATAGGACCTTCATCAAGATAGCGCAGGTCTATACCTGTGGAGTCATTACGGTACATAACATTGAGAGAGAACCTGTCACGCTGCACTTGGTATGCGCCTAATGAATAGATGTTCTTCATCATAAGTTTCCAAGTAGGAAGCTCAGGTGAAGTCTCCACTGTCTTCAGCATCTTGAGGGCAAGCGGTTTTGCGTGGTCAGAACCTTTTGAAAGCTCACCTACAGTGTAAACATTGCCTTTATAAGTGTATTGGAAAGCCACTGCCAGCACTTCATCATTATTGAGTGCTGTTTTGAGCGATATGTAACCTAAAGTCTTGTTAAGAGTATATTCATTATTATCAAGTTTTCTGGCACCTTCAAGTTTGGAGTAATCCACGCCAGCCTCCATTGCATAGCCCGCCAGATAGGAATCAACGCTGTAGATGTCTGGCAATCCGCCAACACTGCGCACTACATCAGGGAAAAGGTTATTGGCATCATTGTCAGGAGCAGGCATGCCAGTAGGATTAAACCCTGGATTGTATATATTAGCCTTTTCATTCTCAGCCAAATCCACAAAAGCAACTATATTAGTCACATTATTGTAGTTTACTGAATTCTTGTTAGTCACCCACACTTCCACATCTCCAATTGTAACCCCCGATGATACGTTTGGCAGGTCTGCCACCCACTCATCATAATGGCTGCGGAAAAAGTGCGTGAGGAAGAAGTGGCGGTTCTCATCGTATGCGTCAGCCCTTATCTCATACTTGGAAGTCTGGGCGCCGCTTGTGCTCACCGTTTTACCGTCGCTCTCCTGCTGTGATATAACAGCATCAATGGTGAGTTTGCCAAACTGCAACTGTGTTTTGAAACCAAACAAGCTTGTATTACCGGTTATCAGGCTACCAGAGAGAGGCATACTTACGTTACCAGCCTCCAGAACCTTTATAATATCGTCCTCTTTACCCTCATATTTAACCTTTACAAGAGACTGATCATAATCAAAGGTGGCCTCGGTGTTATAGTTCAATCCAAATTTAAGTTTATCACCCACGGAGCCGTCAACACTAAGCTGTATTTTCTCATCAAAATCAAAAGTAGGCGCAGGTTTCTGTGCTCGCTCGTTTAACGAAGGGTCTTTTAATCGCTTGAAATTCAAGCCAAAATCCAATTCAGCAGAACCCTGTAACTTAATTTGTATGCCTCCCGGACCAAACACACGGTCAGCCTTGCCAATATTGAACTTCATGTCTGTGATGGAGAACTTGTTCTTCTTGGATTTCTCCTCAGCTGTACGGTTCTTGTAGTATTCCCGCATTGACTGCTGCGCCATGTAATCTGCATATTCATTGCTTTGCAGATAGAATGGCACATCTAGCTGTTCATCACCTACACGAGTGTTGTAGTAATATTTACCAGTGGCTGGATCATAGTTTACCTCCGTATTTATATTCTCAGGCCGACCAAGGTCTGTAGAACCCTTAACATTCAAGTCTTCAGGATTTTGCGGATACACAGGCGCCGGACGATAGCGTCTGGCAGAATCCTGTCTTGCGGCAGCGGCGGCGTTTACCTCCTCCTGTGCATCTGCCGTCACGGCACCTGACAGAACCAGTACGGCAAGTAAAAATATACGTAGGTAAGATATGTAGTGTCTATCCATTTTAAGCTAATTACATCATTTTGAGAGCAAGTTTAATAATCTGCTCCACACTGGCTGACGGGTTCTCCTCTGTAATCTTCTGCACAGTTTTGCGAACCTGAGGTGCTGCAAAGCCAAGCATCTGCAGAGCCTGTACGGCTTCATCGGCATCAGCGCTGACAACAGCAGAGCCCTTTGTCTCCAACCCGCTCACGCTCACTGTTCCAACCTTATCCTTAAGGTCCACAATAATGCGCTGCGCAGTCTTAAGACCAATACCCTTAACACCTTTAAGAACTCTCTCATTACCGGTCAGAACCGCATCACGCAACTCTGCCGTGCTAACAGAAGAGAGTATCATTCTGGCAGTACCTGCGCCCACCCCTGATACTGAAACAAGCAGGGTGAACATCTGCCTCTCCTCCTTGGTGGCAAATCCGTAGAGTGTATAGGCATCCTCTCGTATAGCCTCATACACATATAGTTTTACGTTCTGCCTGCCATTAAGAGCGGAGTATGTGCCAAGTGTTATATTAACAGCAAAACCCACCCCCGCAGTCTCCACAACCGCCATAGCGGGGCTCAGTTCTGTAAGATTTCCAGATATATATTCAAACATTTTTTAACTCTCAACTCTCAATTTATCACTGTTCCTAAATAATAACGATATAACACCTACTATATTGCAAAAAAGACGCATAAAAAAAGATTGAATGCGCCGCATCCAATCTTTTTTTTATCATAAACTGTCAACTGACAACTAAAAGCGGTATCTCACGCTTAGGCATAACGCACCAGCGTAGAGTCCGGACAAATAGTAACCCGTCTTAACAGGCTCATAAACAGAGCGTACAAACAACGGTGCAAACACAGGACGCCAGTCAAATGCAAGCTGTAATGGGAACCAGAAATTGTACTCCACGCCTATGCGACCTGCAACACCCACAAACCCGGAATCATAACCGTCATTGTAATACTTGCTCCACGCATCACCGCCTCTTAGATAACCAGCACCAAGACCTACGCCTGCATACCAGTTCCACTCACCCTTCTTATCCCATTGTTTTATTGGAAAAATCCAATCGTATGTGGCAACTGCCTCCACACCTACAAGCCAAGGTTTGGTACCAGCTGCATATATCATAGGATATACATTAGGCACACACACGTCAAAAACAAGACCGGCATCTATTGTCACCATATTACGGGTTCCTATACCATGCTGGTATGAAACCTCCGCAGTGGAACCCACACGGCCACCTACTGCACGCGGCTGAGCGTATGCACATACACACAGCGCAACTACTGCAAGAGAAAGGATAAATCTTTTCATATATAAGACATATAAAGAACTGTTGAGAGCCAAAAATTAACAACTTTCAATTAGAACTTGTATCTTACGCCGATACAGAATGCGCCTGCATAAAGCCCTGAAACGTAATACCTTGCCACATCTCCATTAAATATAGGGCCAATAACGGGGCGCCAATCAAATGAGAGCTGTAACGGAAACCAGAAGTTGTACTCCACACCTATACGGCCTGCCGCGCCCACGTATCCAAGATTAATTCCTCCGTATTCGCTGTAAGCACCGTATTTACCATAGACAACATATCTGTGATATCCTGCACCAAGACCAACACCTGCATACCAGTTCCATTCTCCCTTTCCAGTCCAAGCCTTAATATTAAATATCCAGTCGTATGTTACTACAGCCTCCACGCCGAATATGGCATCTACCGAACCGCTGTAATAGTAGTACCCGTAACCGCCGTATCCATAATGGAAATATACAGGGAATATGTCATATACAAAACCAAAATCAATGGAGACCATATTCTTACCCACTGTGTGCTGGTAAGAGGCTTCTATAGCAGAACCCGTACGGCCACCTATAGCCCTTGGCTGAGCGTATGCCCATAAGCCAAACGTAATGACGGCAAAGAAGAGGACAGCTCTTTTCATATAAGACATTTATAAAGAAAAATTGAGAGTCAGGAATTAAAAATTCCCAACTCTCAATTCTCAAATCTCAATTAGAATTTGTATCTTACGCCAAGGCAGATAGCTCCTGCGTAAAGGCCGCCTGTATTAAATCCGGCACCACCTTCACCGCCGTATGCATAGAAGGCAGGACCTATAACAGGACGCCAGTCAAATGAGAGCTGAAGTGGGAACCAGAAGTCATACTCAATACCAAAGCGGCCTGCAGCACCCACGCTCATGTTTAATGCAGGAAGAGTTGGCCAGTACCATGCTACTGCACCACCGACACCCATATACCAGTGCCACTCTCCCTTATGGCTCCAAGGTACAGTTGCACCAAACGGATCAATCCAGTCGTATGTAACGGCAGCTTCAAGACCGGCATATCCAACAATACCAAAGTCAATGCTCAGCATATTGTTGCCAAGACCATGCTCGTATGAAACCTCGGTACCATAACCCTGACGGATACCAATTGCACGTGGCTGTGCGTATGCAGCAGCAATAGAAGCCACCACAAAAGTAACAAGTAGTAATAATTTCTTTTTCATAATTAAAAAATATTGATTAAGAACTATATCCCAATTTTTTTGTGCAAAGGTAGATATTTTTTGATTATCTTTTCATACATATCCACATTTTTTAACAAATCCGCCTTGCTTTTCATAAAAATTGTAAACAAAATGAAATATAATAAGACTATTTCTTGTGTTTCAAATAAATATACATACCTTTGCAAGCATAACAGAGAAACACATTATTATTTACTTATTCTAATTAAATCACCATGAAGAAAATTTTTACATTTATTGCAGTTGCCGCTATGGCATTGTCATTCTCAGCTTGTAAAAAAAGCGTATCAAGCCTTGACCCATCTAAACTTGATGACACAACAGAAAAATGCTGGAAAGCAACTATTAAAGCTTCAGCAGCCGGTCACACAGGCACTGATGAAAGCTATTACTGGTGTACAGAAAGAACGCTTGTTATACACCTACAGAAGACAGAAAAAATTAGTTCCTCCGTTAAATGTTCTTACGAAGCTGCTCCTAAATACAAAGATGAGATGAGCTGCGATGATGCCAATTACAATTACTAAAAATGTAAAACCATGTTTATCAAAGAAAGCGGCGTTTTTTGCCGCTTTTTTTGTATCTTTACCACATGAAATTTATAGGAGCACACGTAAGTGCAAGCGGTGGCGTGGAGAACGCACCGCTTAACGCCCATGCCATAGGAGCCACGGCGTTTGCACTTTTCACAAAGAACCAGAGACAGTGGTTTGCGCCAGAGCTTACAGCGCAAAGTATTGAACTTTTCAAAGCCAGATGTGCGGATTTAGGTTACACCCCCGCACAGATTCTGCCACATGACAGCTACCTTATAAACCTTGGACATCCTGATAATGAACAGATTGAAAAGTCAAGAGAGTCTTTCATTGGAGAGATGCAGAGGTGTATGGCATTAGGCCTTGACCGCCTTAATTTCCACCCGGGCAGCCATCTTAAGGAGATTTCTGAAACCGAGTGTATTAAACGCATAGCAGAATCTATAAACATTGCTCTTGACAAGACATCGGGGGTGACAGCGGTTATAGAGAACACCGCCGGCCAAGGCAGTAACATTGGATACCGCTGGGAGCACATAGCTGAAATAATAGACGGTGTGGAGGATAAGAGCCGTGTGGGTTTCTGTATTGACACATGCCACGCCTTTGCAGCAGGTTATGACTTGCGCCCCGATGCGGCATCGCTGCCCGATATGTTTGCCACTGCAACCGTTGGCTATAAGGCTGTAATGGAGGAGGCTGACCGCATAATTGGTCTTAAATATCTGCGTGGAATGCACCTCAACGATGCCAAGAAAGGTGTAGGAAGCCGTGTTGACCGCCATGAGAGCCTTGGGCAGGGAGAAATAGGAATGGAGGCTTTCAAAGCCATTATTCAAGACCCGCGCACAGATAATATTCCACTCATTCTTGAAACACCCAACGAGGAGATTTGGGCGGAAGAAATTCAGACTCTTAAGCAGTTGATAATGGAGAATTGAGAGTTAACTGTCAACTCTCAACTGTCAACTCTCAACTGTCAACTCTCAACTATTTGATTATTCCGTCCATATTCTTTCTCTGAAGTACGAAGTTGGAGCCAAGATACTTCTGCTTTACCACTGGGTTTACAGCAAGCTCTTCTGCTGTACCTTGGAACATTATCTTACCTTCAAACAACATGTAGGCACGGTCTGTAATGCTCAAGGTTTCATGCACATTGTGGTCTGTTATAAGGATGCCTATATTCTTGAATTTCAGCTTAAAAACTATATTCTGAATATCCTCTACCGCTATAGGGTCAACACCTGCGAAAGGCTCGTCAAGCATAATGAACTTAGGTTCTATGGCAAGGCAGCGGGCTATCTCGCATCGGCGGCGTTCACCTCCTGAAAGCTGGTCTCCAAGGCTCTTACGCACCTTCTGCAAGTGAAACTCCTCTATAAGAGATTCCAGTTTCTCTTTTTGGTACTCTTTAGAGAACTTTGTCATTTCAAGCACTCCCTTTATATTGTCCTCCACGCTAAGCTGACGGAACACTGATGCCTCCTGTGCCAAATAGCCAATTCCTGCACGGGCACGTTTATATACCGGGTATTTTGATATGTCAAGGTCATCAAGAAAAATTTTGCCTGAATTAGGTTTTACCAAGCCTGTGGTCATATAAAATGTAGTGGTCTTACCTGCCCCGTTTGGTCCTAAAAGCCCCACAATCTCCCCTTGCTCCACATGTATTGACACATCGTTGACAACAGTACGCTTACCGTACTGCTTGAACAAATGCTCCGTTCTAAGTATTAGTTTTTCTTTTTCCATGTCATGTAACATTGCGAGATCCTTCGGCTAAAGCCTCAGGATGACGTTAACCGTCAACTCTCAACTAAATAAACTCATCCCCTTTTTCAAGCAGTGAGACGTCATTAACAAACTGCCTTATTCGTTGTTCATCACTCTTTTTACAGATGAGTAGCGCGTTATCTGTATCCACCACTATGCAATCTTCAAGTCCTTGGACCACAGCAATTTTACCTTCAGGCACCACTATTATGTTCTTATGGCAGTCATAACAGAGGGATTTCCCTTTGGGTTTTGCGTTTGAATTGTCATCTTTGTCAAGTGTGTCATAGAGTGAGCCCCAAGTTCCAAGGTCTGACCATCCAAAGTCTCCAAACAGTACATGGGCGTTGGTCACATGCTCCATAATACCATAGTCTATTGATATTTTTTGGCATGACGGGAAGTACTCATCTATAAACGCCTGCTCAGAATCTGTGCCCATAAAGGCAAGTCCCATTTCAAACTTTGCAAATGTATTCGGCAGGAACTTGCGGAATGCGGCGCGTATGGTTTTCACACTCCAGAAGAACATTCCTGAGTTCCAGTAGAACTCTCCGCTATCCATAAACACCTTGGCAAGTTCTGCATTAGGCTTTTCTGTAAAGGTCTTAACCTTTCTTATGCCGTTCTCCACCTCTTGACCAGCCTGAATATAGCCGTAACCTGTTTCAGGGCGTGAAGGGGTGATGCCAAGCGTGAGTATCGCATCGTTGTTCGCCACAAAATCCATGCCTTGTATGGCCGCCTCAATAAACTCCGCTTCTTTAGTTATGAGATGGTCTGAGGGAACCACAAACATAACACCATTCTTATTGGCGGCATACACTCTGGCTGCGGCATACGCTATGCAAGGAGCTGTATTTCTGCGTGCAGGCTCCAGCAAAACCTGACGGGCTGATACCATGGGCAACTGCTCAAGCACCATATCACGGTAGGCCTTGTTTGTAACTATGAGTATATTCTCCTTTGGCACCAATTTTGCAGTACGGTCGTATGTCATCTGGAGCAATGAACGCCCCGTGCCTAAGAAATCAAGGAATTGTTTTGGTCTGGAATTTCTGCTGTAGGGCCAAAAACGCGCCCCCACTCCGCCAGCCATTATCACGCAGTAGTTGTTATTTGTTGTCATCTAAGTTCAAAACGTTTGTAGTTTGGAGTACAAAAGTAACACTTTGAGTTTGGAGTACAAAAGTAACACTTTGAGTTTGGATGTGCAAAAAAATTTCTACCTGAAGTTGACGGTAATCTTGAGCCCTGCTTCCCAAAAACCAAGTGAGCTGGCTGAATTTGTGACGGAGACCACATCTACTGTGGCGGCAGGAGCCTGAGGGTTCTCTCCTATGCCGTGAACATACACCATGCTGTTCACTGTGTTACGGCTAAACACATTATATACGCAGTAGTCAAAATAGGCTCCCACCCCGATGCCAGGACCGTGCTTGATTTTTATCTCGTAGCCAACATCGCCGCCGGCAAAGAGCTGGAACTTAGGGGTGTTCCATGAGCCGTTAGACTTAACCGTATAATCATTTACGCAGCCTGTAAACGGCTCATCCACAAGCGTTACTCCGTACTTGGCGTAATATGCCGTAATGTGTATGTCATCAGCGGTCTGATTATACGTACCTGCAAGCGGGAATGCCATTCTCACTCCTGCGTTAAAAAAGAGGCCGTTAAACAGAAAAGAGAACATGACCGGTATCTGCAACTGAACTTGAGAGAGCTGAGCCTTTACATTCTCTGCAGTTACAGTATAGTCAAGGCGGTCTCCTTCTGAATCAGATGTAGTGTACTGATCTTTTACGGAGCCGCTTAAACTTGCCGTACTGTAGCCAAGGCTTAGTCCTGTCTTTATCCCAAGGAAAGGGCGGTTATACATACTGCGGTTAAAATAACGGGTGTACTCCATATCAAGTCTGGCGGCAAAGCCCATGCCTCCGCTGATGCCTGCATCGGGAGCTGATATTGAAGAAACTCCACCTCTCGCCCCTACTCCAAACTGATTCATTCCTCTGTTAAACCTTGATGCGGCGTATGTACACAGCACGCTGAGTGTCAGCATAGTGCCAAGTACCACCCTTTTTGCTATTTGAGCACTCTCTACCATTCTTATTATTCCCGTCACTCTGAGCCTTGCGAAGAGTCTCACGCTCATTGTGACTTATTTCATTTAACGCTTTCTTACTATGTACTTGAAGGTCTCCATGCCCTTGGATGTCCACACCACCACAATGTATGTGCCTGCCATAGGCTCGGCTTTGAACGCTGCGGCTGGCTCTCCGTCTGTACGGAAACTGCGGTACAAGCGGCCTGCCACATCATATACATAGACCTCAACCTCCTCCTTTGGCAGGTTCACAATCTCTATCTGCTGCTCCGGATATGTTATCGTAGGACTTACTGCCATTGCACGCTTAGTAGTACCCTTAGGGGCGTAGTGGAACACCACTGTACGCATCAGTCCGCTACAGCCTACCTCAGTGGTCTGCCATGGCAGGTCTATAAGGGCGTAATAGTCGCCTGTGTCATTCAATTTGCTGTTTATAGTATAGTAGTAGCCCGTACCAACCTTCTCATCGTCGCGTTCTCCGCTGTCAAGATTGTCCATCTCGCCAACCACTCTGTACCAGTCTACAATGTTCTCATTCAGGTTGTAACCCTTATCCTTGAGGGCGTTTGCGTTCAACATCAAGAGCCAGTCATACTTGGCTACAGCCGGAGCGTTAGCGCACTCTGGGGTGTTATCGGCGGTCTGATGTATAAAGGAAACTGTAAACGCCATATCTTCTGTTACTGTTATCTTTATCTCCGCCGATGTCTCCCCTGTGCTCCATTTACTTACATGGTAGCCGTGCTCTGGGGTTGCGGTCAAAGTCACTTCTTTTCCATAACTGTATGTTCCGCCGCCGCTCACAGTTCCGCCATCGCCTGTTACCTCTGCTGTTACGGTATATGTGTTCAGCACTTTAGTAAACACTGCGGTGTAAGTTTGCGCTCCTGTTACGGCTGTAATGTTTGGACTCCAGCCACTGAACGTGTAAGAATTCTCAGCATCAGCAGGTTTCACTGGAGTTGCACCTGTGTAAGCCGGGGACTGACCATACTCCACATCACCACTCTGTAACTCTGTACCGTCATAGTACACAAACTTGATTTCGTATTTGTTTGTGGTTGAAGTGTAGGTTGCCTTGTAATCTTTTGCGCCTGTAACAGCTACAATCTCAGAATCCCAACCCTTGAAGGTGTAGGTGTATTGTGCAGTGGCTTCCTTGGTTGGTGTTTCTCCTTTGTATTCTGGGGTTGCACCGTATGCAAGCTCCTCACTCTGGAGTACAGCACCATCATCATTCAGGAAGCGCACTACGTACTTGTTAGTTGTGCTGCTGAACTGGGCGGTGTAGGTCTTTGCCTCTGTTACTGATGTTAGCTCTGGAGACCAACCTGTGAAGACGTAAGTGTTCTCAGCGTCTGCTGGCTTCTCTGGAGTTTCACCTGTATAAGCAGGAGTTACACCATACTCCACTTCACCACTCTGTAGTTCTTCACCATTGTAGTTCACAAAGGTTATGAGATACTTATTAGTAGTAGGTGTATAAGTTGCAGTATAATCTTTTGCTCCAGCAACTTCCACTATCTCACTATCCCAACCTGCAAATGTATAGGTATATTGTGCAGTAGCCTCCTTGGTTGGAGTCTCTCCTGTGTAAGCAGGAGTTGCTCCGTAATCAAGTTCCCCACTTTGCAGTTCAGTACCATCCTCATCCAAGAAACGGATAAAATATTTATTCACAGTGCTACTGAACTGAGCTATGTATGTTGCAGCATCTGTAACCATAACCACCTCTGGGGACCAGCCACTGAAGTGGTATGTAAACTCAGCATCCGCAGGCTTCTCTGGAGTTGCTCCTGTGTAACTTGGAGTCTGACCATACTCCACCACACCGCTCTGCAACTCATCTCCATCATAATTCTTAAATACTATTGTGTATTTGTTCACAGTGCTGGTGTAAGTTGCTGTGTAGTCCTTAGCACCAGTAACTTCTGCTATCTCAGAATCCCAGCCTTTGAATGTGTATGTGTATTGTGCAGTAGCATCCTTGGTCGGAGTTTCTCCAGTGTAAGCAGGAGTTGCACCATACTCAAGTTCCTCTTTCTGAAGCTCCGTGCCGTCTTCATCCAAGAAACGGATAAAATATTTATTTGTAGTTAAACTGTATGTAGCAGTATAATCTTTTGCACCAGTTACTTCTGTTATCTCATTATCCCAACCATTGAAGGTGTATGTATATTGTGCAGTAGCCTGCTTGGTTGGGGTTTCTCCTGTGTATGCCGGAGTTGAACCGTAAGCCACCTCACTGCTCTGAAGCACGTCACCATTTTCATCTAAGAAACGGATAACATATTTATTTACAGTGTTACTGAACTGAGCTGTGTATGTTGCAGCATCTGTAACCATAACCACCTCTGGAGACCAACCACTGAAAGTGTAGGTATATTGGGCGGTAGCATCCTTGGTTGGCGTTTCGCCAGTGTATTCCGGCAGTGAGCCATACTCCACTTCACCGCTTTGCAGTTCTGTGCCGTCATAGTTCACAAACTTAATTTCAAACTTCTCAGGATTTTTTATACAACGTACACATAATGCATGACTTTTAGCTTTTATCTCGTTGGCACCAAACATAAAGTTATCACCACCGTAATACACCTGCACAGTGCTGACATTAACGTCTGATATGGCATCCGATGTCCACCATTTGCCCCAGCCTCCAACACCGTAGGTACCAGACATATCCGCCCTATCAGCTGGCAGTGCAGAAAAACCGTATGTATCAAAACCGTTTTTATCATTATGCCACCCCTGTTTTGTTTTTAAATGTTTGCCAGCAGTACCTTCTCCCTTGCTGTCAGTCAGTTCTATAAAGTCAACAAGTTCATGCCACTCATCAGTAGTAGGCAGATGCCATCCGTTAGGGCATATTCCCTGCCTGCGGTTCTTAAAAGGAGTTGTTTGGGACAGGGCCTCCGTATCATTGGCAAAGCCAACCGCTGCCGCCCAACTAAAGAAAGTGCCAAGGTAAGGAATCTGGCTGCTTAATAATTTACCGTTAAATCCAGCCTGATTAGTGCCAGAAGAAGGATACACCTGATAATAAGGATAATAAGCATTGGTCACACGAGGCAATGGAACAGTTGCGCCTGCCCGTTCACTCTCAGTGTCATACTTATTGCAGCGCATATTTTCAGCCATCCATAGTTGTTTTCCAATTTTCACTACATTGTACTTGTTTCCACATATATCAGTAATAACAACTATAGAGTGCTCATTCTGCGGTGCATCAATAGGGGTAGGACCGCTAGATGGAGCGCCCATCGCCCCTAAGAACGCACACAGCAAAGCCACCACCAAGGCGAGCCTCAGCGTTATTAGTTTTGATATGTTGTCAAGTAAACCCATTTTGTGCAAAGGTATGTATTACACCCTAATGATGCAAATCTTTTTTGTGAAAAAGGTTGATGAATGAGTAGGGCACAAAAAAGGCTGACGGAGAGTCAGCAAGCACGCTTCTGCGTGCCGTGCGTTAGCACGAAAGGGCAGCGTAGCTGCCATAATGAATGAAAAAGGGCACAATAAAAGCTGACGGAGGGTCAGCTTTTATTGTGCCCGGAACCGGGATCGAACCGGTATGGAGGTTAATCCACTGGTGTTTGAGACCAGCGCGTCTACCAATTCCGCCATCCGGGCAAGTGTTTTAGTTTACAGGCTGCAAAGGTAATACATTTTTTTTGTTTTCCAATTTAATCAAGATATTTTTACTATCTTTGGCACAAGTAACACAACCCCCATCACCATGAAAAAGACAATTACCCTTATTTTATTGCTTATCACAATATGTGGCACAGCCTCAGCCCAATCCGCTTATAACCAACTAAAGACACTTGCTGGCACAGACGTTACCGTACCTAAGCCAAGTAACCCTGTATGTGCATATTGCGGTGTACCGCTTAACGGAACCCCACACAAGTCAACATGCCCGTATGCCACCACAAGCGCCGCCACAAGTACAGGTTCATACAACACGCGTACCACCAGTGGTTATTCAGGCTCAACCGTATCCACTAACCAATACCTTATATCAACTGCAACATCGTTGCTTGGAGGTATGTTATCTGCGGCACTTAGCTCAAACCGCCAGCGCCAGATAACATCTGAAATCAGCAAACAGGCTGGCAATGGTGACGGAGGCTTTTACGTAACCAAAAACAGTGACGGGTACTACTCCATCTGGGATGACGAAGAGCAGAAATGGGTTATCACTCCAGAAGCCAGCATAATGACCCGTATGTATCTATATGACTGCCATGCCGCCTGCATACAACGCTGGACTGGCAAAAAATGGGGCATCGCTGACCTAACCAGAAGGAACAAAGCTTGGGCAAGCAAATTCACCTACTGGTTCCAATTTGACGATGTTAACTGCGTGGACAAGAACGCACCTATAAGTGTGGCAAAGGGCAAGAAGAACCCTAAATGGGGACTGATTACAAAAAACAAGAATAATGACAGCTGGACTATGACCTACAAACCAGAGTTCAGCTCACTCTCAATCATACAGGCAGACGGACGCTTTTTTGCCGTATGCGGCAAAGACGGCCTCTACACACTTATAGACCTGTTTGGCAATGTGCTTATACCACTGCTTTACAAAGCCATATCCCCAGCTTACGTTGAGGATGGCACCATCTACTTTACCATACAGGGGAATGACGGCTGGGGTATTATAGATGAGCACGGCAAGGAGATACTGCCATGCATCTATGAGAGCATAACCATAGGAGAGGACGGCTTGGAAACCACCATGCGCCAGTAAGCTACCTCTGTTGTTTTAACCAGTAGGCAAACATTGGGTCTTGAAGAACTATCTTCTTAGAGGGAAGAATATCTATGATATCTTTCTTAAGGCAGCTGTCTTTTAGGTTCTTGATGTTGGCTGATGTTCCTAAATTGTACCTCTTAAGCACTGCTTCTGAAGAAAAGTTTATTTCTCCATTATTAATAGCATTGATAAAATTAATCTGTTTGGCTGTAAGGGAGTCTATCAAGTTGCAGAACAATAGATTCAGCTGACCTATAATGCCGTCAAATGCATCTTTTACAATTTCATACGTGCAGACGTCGTTAGTTCTTAGCCAACTCTGCTGTGCAAGCTGCTGTACATAGTACGGGTGCAAATCCACAAGCAGTACAAGTTCAAGCGCTGTATCCTCAGAAATGGTTTTACCTGTGCGTGCAAAAGTTTCTGTTATGAACTCTACCCAGTTCTCTTCATCAATTTTTTCAAGAAATTTAATATCTCCAAATTTGTAGAATGGGTTAGAGTAATTGCCAAAGATGTCTAAAAGCATGTGGCGTTTGCTTCCATACAGACAATAGCATACCGATGTGTGTTTCTGCCAGTGTGAACGTAATTTCTTCTGAAAATCAAGAGTATTATCAAATTCACATATATTTTGAAACTCATCTATACACACAACTACTCTCTTGTGCCGTTCTTTGGCTATGTTTTGCGGCAAATCAAGTATCTCATCAACTGAGAACTGCTTGTCTTTGAAATCCACACCAAGTGATAATTCGGCGGTTCCCATCCCGTCACCCAATGTTATTTTAGGCAAAAGGCCTCCAAGATATTTCTTCGCCGATGCCACAAATTCCTCAATTTTAGAAACTCCAGCCTTTAGTACAGCAGATGCAAAAGTGTTGTAGAAATCCGCCTCAGTTCTACAATTGAACACATCAATGCTTACTGTTATAAAATCCGGGTCTTCTGATAGTTCTAATAATGCCTTGTTTACAAGAGACGTTTTCCCCCAGCGTCGTGGTGAAATTATAACCGTATTAATTAGTCCCCTAAAGTTGTTTACAAGTGCTTCTGTCTCTTGTTTCCTGTCTGTAAATGAAGCTCCGTCAGCTATTTTCCCATATATAAAAGGTATCTCCATAGTCAATGTGTCTTGCTTATTATCTACAGTGTTATTGCTATCACATTGCAAATGTAATAAATTTATTTGAAATAAAACTATTTGAAATGATTTTATTTGAAATAAAAGTATTTGAAATTTTCGTAGATTTAGACAACTTTGCAGTAGACATTCGTTGGAAAAAGTGCGGCAAACAGCCAAATATTCGTTGGGAAAAGTGTAGCAAAACTCAAAAAATGATTTGATAAGAGCCTGAAAACCAACGCCACTACCCGTATGGTTGGGCAGTGGCGGAATTTTTGTGACAGTTCAAGAGGAAGTTACTTGCCAAAGTTGATGTTATACACAACCTTAATACCCACATCAAAGTAACCTAACTTGTTAATTGCTGCATCTACAGCAGGTAACACCTTAACCTCTGGTGCTGGGTTCTGAGGGTCTGCACCAATCTGCGGTATTGAAATCAGGCTCTTTGCCTCAGCGTTACGCTTAAAGGTGTTATAGGCGCAATAGTCCGCGTACACCCCAATGCCCAGACTTTGGTTATTCTTAAGTTTGAACTCATAACCTATTTCTGCCGAAGCGTAGAGCTGGAACATTGGTGCGCTCCATTCTCCCTTTGCATTCTTCTGCTCGTCAGTAACTCTACCTGTTATCAGATTATCAACACGTGTAACGCCGTAGGCATCGTAGTAGGCGGCAATATGCGGGTTCTCTAATGTCTGACTGTATGGTGAATAGACAGGTATTACAAACCGTGGACCTACGTTAAAGAACAAACCCTTGTGCAGCAATGTGAACATCAAAGGAATCTGAACCTGCAACTGCCCAAGCGTAGCGTTCACGGCATCGGCGGTAATAGTGTAGTCAATGCGGTCTCCGTCAGCATCTGTAGTGGTATATTGGTCATTTACACTTCCCTTTATGCCAGACGATGTATAGCCTACAGAAACGCCAGCCAAAATGCCGCAATAAGGCTTATTTTCATTGCTACGCTTAAAGTAATGAGCATATTGAATGTCAAGCATGGCGTTGTAGCCCATCTTCCAACTGTAGTTCTGTTCTGTAAATGTGTTGGCGGCAACACCGCCTCTTAATCCTACGGATACACGGTCAAAACCTTTCAAGGCGATTGAATCAATCTTTGTTTGAGCAGCAGCGCTGACTGAATCAGGCTTCACTATATATACAGTATCCTTGCTCTGCCATTTTGTGCCACCATCAACAAACATGGTGTCATACTGTATAATGACCTTGCGGTTAACCTTTAACACCGTGTCTATGCTGAACTCCACCTTACGGTCCTTGTATATGGTGTCTCTCAGAATAAGCGTATCTGTAACAACTTTAATCACAGTATCATATAGAATAACGTACCTGCGCCCCAGTTTGTCAATGTTTGAGTCTGCTATGTGCAACACGTTCTTCTCCTGCTCCTTGGTGGCAACAGGAACATCAGCCACTTTAACCCAAGAGTATATCTCTTGCAGCAGTACACCATCGGGGTGCTGCTTGCTTCCAACCTGCTGTACAGTGTATGTCTTACCCAAGAAACGTTGCGGTATGCGCTCGCCTGTGGCGTATGTTGATGCTGTCTCACTCAAAGTTACCTTATCGCCTACATTTACAGCACCAGCTGTTGTTATGGTGGCTATTACGCTTATCAGTGTGAAAAATATCTTGCTTTTCATATTATACCTCCTTCCCTTTTACTTGACAATGTATTTTACAGACTCCGTTCCATCAGCACTCTTAATAACCACTATGTAGCTCCCCTGCCTCATTTCAGCCTCAAACTCAGCTGTATCCGCACCATGCGATGCAAAATGTCTGCAAAGCTTGCCTACATTGTCATAGACGTATATCTCACAGTTCTCTTCCTGTGGCAGGTGCATAACCTGCATCCTTTGGTTTGGATAGGCTATTGTAGGAATCACTGCTGGAGCAGACCTCTTTGACGCTCCGTAACGGAACACCTGTGTGCGCATTATGCCCTTGCAGCCAACTTCTGAGGTCTGCTTTGGCAAGTCAATTAATGCGTAGTAGTCTCCTGTACCGACGAAAGACTTGTCTATGGTGTAGCCGTAGCCTTTGCCCACAAGCTGGTCTGTATGCATTGAGGCTGGATCATCAATGTTATCCATCTCCCCAACTATCCTGTACCAGCTTACGTTGCCCTCACCAAAGGCGTAGCCTTGTGCGTTTAGTGCCTTAACGTTTATCATAAACAGCCAGTCATATTTTGCTACTGACGGTGCGTTGTCACACGCAGGGGTGTTGTCCGCGCTCTGGCGTATCATTGTTATATTGTAGTGGAACAGGCTGTCACACTTGAGCGGAGTTACCTTTAGGTCATCTATTCTCTGGCTCTTGGTTACAAATATAGTCTTACCTGATTTAAGTGTAATCTCACCGCCCTCTGGGACAGAAACATCTATATCCTTCTCCACAGTGCAATGTATGAACTGGAAATAGGCTGTTAGTGTGGTGTCTTTAGTTATGATTATATGTATGGCTGAAGATTTTTCTCCATTACTCCAATACGTAAACTCATAACCTTCATTTGGAGTTGCAGTAAGTGTGGCTGTTTCTCCATAGTCATATACGCCGTCACCTGTTGTCACACCTTCTGTTTGTGCTATAGTTTTTACGGTGTATTTGTTGGTTATACTTGAGAACTGGGCGGTATAGGTCTTTGGCTCTGTTACCTCAGCAATCTCTGGCTCCCAACCGCTGAATGTGTATGTATATTGGGCATCTGCTGGCTTGACCGGTGTCTGACCTTTATACTTTGGAGTGGCTCCGTAGTCTAGTTCTTCACTCTGCAACTCTTCACCATCGTAGTTCACAAATTTGATTTCATATTTGTTCACTACGCTGCTATAGGTTGCAGTATAGTCTGTAGCCTCTGTTACGGTGGTTATTGCCTTGTCCCAACCATTGAAAGTATAGGTGTACTGCGCTGTGGCTGGTTTGGTTGGCTCTAGGCCTTTATACTCAGGTGTTGCACCATAATCCAAACTCTCAGACTGTAATACATCACCGTCATCATTCAAGAAACGGATGGTGTATTTGTTGGTTGTGCTGCTGAACTGGGCTGTATAAGTCTTCGCCTCAGTCACTTCCGCAATCTCAGGACTCCAACCAATAAAGATGTAGGTATACTGGGCATCTGCTGGCTTGACAGGTGTCTGACCTTTATACTCTGGAGTGGCTCCGTAGTCTAGTTCTTCACTCTGCAACTCCTCACCATCATAGTTTACAAACTTGATTTCATACTTGTTCACTACGCTGTTATAGGTTGCAGTATAGTCTGTTGCCTCAGTTACAGTGGTTATCGTTTTATCCCAACCTGCAAAGGTGTAAGTGTACTGGGCCGTAGTTGGTTTGGTTGGTGTTGATCCCTTGTACTCTGGTGTTGCACCATAATACAAACTTTCAGACTGCAAAACCTCACCGTTATCATTTAAGAAGCGAATGGTGTATTTATTGGTTGTGTTAGAGAACTGGGCAGTATAAGTCTTCGCCTCTGTCACTTCCACAATCTCTGGACTCCAGCCGCTAAATGTATAGGTGTACTGAGCATCCGCTGGCTTAACTGGTGTCTGACCTTTATACACAGGTGTAACGCCGTATTCAAGTTCTTCGCTTTGTAGTTCATCACCATTGTAGTTGACGAACTTAATTTCATACATGTTTACTGTACTGCTATAGGTTGCTGTATAGTCAGTTGCCTCAGTTACGGTGGTTATCGTTTTGTTCCAACCATTAAATGTGTAGGTATATTGGGCTGTTGCTGGTTTGGTAGGTTCTGAGCCTTTGTATTCAGGTGTAGCACCATAATCCAAACTCTCTGACTGCAATACCTCACCGTTATCATTCAGGAAACGAACGGTGTATTTGTTGGTGGTACTTGAGAACTGAGCGGTGTAGATTTGCAGACCTGTTACCTCAGTAATCTCAGGACTCCAACCGTTAAACATATATGTGTACTGGGCATCTGTTGGCTTAACAGGTGTCTGACCCTTATACTCTGGAGTAGCTCCGTAGTCTAGTTCCTCACTCTGCAACTCTTCACCATCATAGTTCACAAACTTTATATCGTATTTGTTTACCGTACTGTTATAGGTTGCAGTATAGTCCGTTGCCTCAGTAACACTACTAATAGCTTTATCCCAACCATCAAAGGTGTAAGTGTATTGTGCAGTGGCTGGTTTGGTAGGTTCTGAGCCTTTGTATTCAGGTGTAGCACCATAATCCAAACTCTCTGACTGCAATACCTCACCGTTATCATTCAAGAAACGGATGGTGTATTTGTTGGTTGTACTTGAGAACTGAGCAGTGTAGGTCTGAGGACCTATAACCTCGGTAATCTCTGGTTCCCAACCATTGAAAGTGTAGGTATATTGGGCATCAGCCGGCTTGACAGGTGTTGAGCCCTTATACACAGGAGTTTCCCCATATTCAAGTTCTTCACTTTGCAGTTCCTCGTTGTCATAGTTTACGAACTTAACCTCATACTTTACTCTTTGCACTAGACGAACTGAATGACCTACCGAACGAGAAAAATTAAAACCAGCCTCATAAGTGGTCTCTTTGGCGATTCCAAGGGCACTTTTCGCTGGTTGGTCAACGCTATGAGAAGAGGACCAGTATGCAATTGTCGGATCAAATTGCGTGCTACCAACCCTTCTTAAAGCATTTGAAACCAACACCGCTCCAGCATCTTCCATTTGAAACCATTCCACCAATGAATACACATTTTTATCCCAACTATTAGTTCCTGGGGTAAAAGTTAATCCTTGCGGTAAAGACCACAAATCTGGCAAAATAAGATAACAGTGGATTCCATTAACGGTCGCATTTCCTCGCAAATTTTCTGCATTTTCACGAGTATTGAATAGATATTTCCACTCAACATCACTTAATGTATACCATAGATTAGGCATATCCCCTCCATTTGCAATAGCATTATACACTCCCCAGTCAGAATAAGCATATAAGCCCTGCAAATCTGTATTATAATCTCCTCCTGGATAGTAGTCAGCTTGATTATTGCTGGTTGAGAAAGGTTGGAATGCGTTAGCACCACTATCCCAACCGCTTGTTCCCCATCCAAATAAGTCTATCCAACCATTGTACGTTGATGAGATTAAACTATTGTCACTTTTTATACCATTCTCATATACAGTACCTCTTGTGGCATCACCTACATAATCCCATTGGTTTTCTGCAAAGCGCCAAGTTCCTTGTTGCGTTGTACCATCGGCGCACTGATGAGTGCCAAGTGCCGCATTATATTGTAAATTACCTTGTGAGAAATGTACTTTTTTATTCTCTCCTACGGAAAATTCACCATTCAAGACACCATTCTTATATACTAGTCGCTTAATAAATGTCGCAGTATAAACCTTATCCTCTGTCGCAGGGACTATTTCACTATCCCAACCACTAAACACATATTTGTATTCTTCTGAATCTGATGGTTTATATGGAGTTGCGCCTGTATAGACTGGCGTTGCACCATACTCGAATTCACTGATTTGAAGCTCGGTTCCGTCATCATTCAGAAAAATAATTTCTGCGTATTTAGTTTTGACACAACGAACACTCCTTACATACCACTTACTAATATTAGCACTACCGAGATTATCCATTGTGTAATTAAAGTATTTATTTCTTGCAAACTCTTCATCATAGGGTGTTGCAGTCCAAAAATAAGCACCATAACCGACATTTAATACGCTGTATGCATTCCCATAGCCAGCAGGCAGTGCTTCAAATCCATACAAATCCGTACCGTTCCCATTGTCATACCAACCTGATGTAGTTTTTAGTTTCTTCCCTGAATCAGCTGAACCACCTAGCGTTTCTGCAAGTTCATTCCATTCCGTCTCAGATGGTACATGCCATCCGTTTGGACAGATACCTTGGCGGGTTCCGCCGAAAGCCGTCGTCTGCTCTTTTGCTTCTGATGCACTAGACAAACCTACGACAGCAGCCCAATTGTATAGGAATCCTAACTTTTCCCTTTGAGCATCTGTTAGGTTACCGCTATAACTTGTAGTGGTATTTCTTCCATCTGTGTAATATGGGGCATACGTTGTGCTATTTGACGTGGGGAGTGTAACTCCAGCCTGCTCACTCTCTGTGTCATACTTATTGCACTTCATGTTTTCAGCCAGCCATACCTGATTTCCAATCTTCACATAACGATATGTATTACCACAAATATCGCTTACCGCCCCATTTGACACTACCTTAAACACGGCGGTATAAGTTTTATCTTCTGTAACGGGTTCTATTTCATTGTCCCAACCCGTGAACGTGTATGTATATTCTGCATCTGAAGGCTTGGTTGGAGTTGCGCCTGTATAGACTGGCGTTGCACCATACTCGACTTCACTATTTTGTAATTCATTGCCATCATAGTTCAGAAAACTAATGGATACGTATCTGTTCTTTAGGCAACGTACACTTCTAGCATTCTCCTTGCTACTATGGCTATCAAACAGGTTTGCATCCGTATAATTGGTAAAGCGTAAATATGTCTCATTAACACTGTGTGGTTTATCAGTCCAATAGCTTGTTACGCCACCAATTTCTTTAATGTTCGTACCCCCTGCAAAACCAGCTGGTAAGGAGGCAAAGCCATACAAGTCTCTACCATTGCCATCTTCGTACCATCCTGATGTAGTTTTTAACTTGCTCCCTGCTATGCTTTCGCCACCTATGGTTTTAACAAGTTCTTCCCATTCTGTTGTAGTTGGTATATGCCACCCATTAGGGCATATTCCTTGCCTGAAGCCATTATATTCGTAAGTGTCAATTTTTGCTTCTGCTTCAGTTGCATAGCCTACTGCCGCTGCCCAGTTGTACAATAAACCAAGTTGGGCTTTTTGTTCGTTTGTGAGGTTTCCACTGTAACTTGTAGTTGTATTCCTTCCATCCGCATAGTATGGTGTATAATAAGAAGATTCTCCGTATGCAGATAGTGTGGCACCAGCTCGTTCGCTCTCAGTGTCATACTTGTTGCACTTCATGTTTTCAGCCAGCCACACTTGATTACCTATCTTTACATAATGGTATGCATTCCCACAGATATCTCTTATCGTTCCATTTGACACAGCCTTAAACACGACGGCATAAGTCTTGTCTTCCGTGACGGGTTCAATTTCATTATCCCAACCCGTGAACGTGTATGTATATTCTGCATCTAAAGGCTTGGTTGGAGTTGCGCCTGTATAGACTGGCATTGCACCATAAGCTACTTCCGTACTTTGCAATTCGTTGCCGTCGTAGTTTATGAATTTGATTATCGGACTTCTAACACAACGGATGCTACGTACTTCAAATTTAGAAAGAGAATAACGCTCTAGTTTGTCATTATCATGTCTTAAGTAGTACTCATAAGCATAATCCTCGTTGATTGGAGTAGAGGTCCAGTAATAAGTACGCATACCTATAGTGCTTCCTGCAGAGGCAGTCACATGACCTGCCGGCAAAGCTTCAAAGCCATATAGGTCTGCTCCGTTACCATCGTCATACCATCCTGATGTGCTCTTCAATTGTTTACCGGCTGTGCCTTCTCCTTTCCCCTCTATAGTTTCTATATGTGTAATTAAAGCCTCATATTCTGCATCAGTTGGCAAATGCCACCCATTAGGGCATATACCCTGACGTGGCACACTGAATGTAGATGTCATAGCTTGTGACTCTGATTCATTCGCAAGACCCACTGCAGCAGCCCAATTATACAGCAATCCCAGTTTCTGTCTTTGCTCTGTTGAAAGATTTCCGCTCTTGTCAGTAACAACATCCTTTCCATCAATATAAATTGGAGCGTATGTACCAATATCTGATGTATTAAGTGTATTTCCAGCACGCTCGCTCTGGGTATCATACGTTGTACACTTCAAATTCTCGGCCATCCAGTATTGACCGCCTATTTTCACATAGTTATATGTATTCCCGCAAACATCAGTAACCAAACCAGTTGTTTGAGCAACAACAGCGAGTACATTTAGTGTCAACGAACTTAGAATGAGTAGTGATTTTTTCATATTCAGCAATTTTCAGATTAATAACGCATAGGGGAAAAAGTAAGGATGGTTCTAACTGATTATTTGTATGTCGTTTAATAATCCCTTTTCAGATATAAAGGCATCCAACATTTCTTGATCCCTAAAAATATCAAAATGAGAGGCACTACTTCCATACACCTCCTCTATTTTTTCTTGATCAAATTTGAATTTATAGTTCCTCAAATGTTGCAATAAACCTTTAGTTCCATTATGCGCTAATATGTAGGATCTAATTTCTTCACATACTGCGGCTTGTACTTCCCTGATTAATTTCTCTTTCTCAATTTTCTTCATGATTCTAATAATTTGAAGGGTTATTTTATTTGGTTATATTTCTCTCATTGCAAATATACCATTCTTCCCCTGAAACATACGGAAAATCCTGTGTACCAATGGTTCACAGGGAACAAACAGTACACACTAAAAACACAATAAATTCAGCTTGGACTAAAAGAATGTGGGTGACAAGCTGAGTTTCTTAAATAAAATGACTACTTTTGTGGGAAAGATTAATTCAAGAAAGGACTTTATATAGCAGAGAAGATATTTCAATAAAACACTTATAGTTTGAGCTTTACGCTCTTATTCTTCACATCGTAAACGACCAATTTACTGTAGAATAGGATGAGGGGCATAAGGTTCGCGTCTTGTGGCGTGAACTGTTACGTGCTTATATTCTACAGGGCTTTGGTCGGCCTACGATGTGGTAAGTAAACGGATAGTTGACGCCATTTTTATGAACCAACCAGAGCTGCACATAGGTAAAATGATTAAGGCAGAACTGCACCAGCAGGGGCAAACCACAATTTGGCTTGCCGAGCAGCTTAACTTTTCTCGTAGAAATGTGTATAAGATTTACCGTCGCAGTTGGATTCAGACAGACCTTCTTCTTAAAATCTCCCTAATCCTTAACCGCAACTTCTTCTTGGAGTACACCAATGAGTATGAGAAGCAGTTTACTTTCCTATCTTGAGTATCAGACGAAGGCTCTGGGTATAGTTAACGTAGTTCCACATCCAGTTTGCAAATACAGAGGCTTTGTTTTTGATGCCCAAGATGGAGCGGATGTGAACCACAAGCCAGAGAATCCAAGCAAAGAAACCGCCAAACTTGAACTTGCCTATCTCCACCACAGCCTTGCGACGGCCTATGGTAGCCATGCAGCCTAAGTTCTTATAATGGAACATCTTGGGTTGCTCGCCATTCTCTAAAAGCCTTATATTCTTTGACACAAGGTCTGCCTGTTGCAATGCCACCTGCGCCAGCTGCGGATGTCCCATAGGGTATTCAGGATCACCCTCCATAATGCTACAGTCTCCTATAGCATAGATGTTCTCCATACCCTTTACAACGCAGTAGCGGTCTGTAATAATGCGGTTTGCATGTCCTTGGCTCTCAGGCGTAAGTCCATCTATGGTGTTAGCCTTGACACCACTCACCCAAACTACAGTTTTAGCAGGTATCTCACGCCCGTCACTAAGCTGTACAACCCCATTTTTATAGTCCACAACACGAGTCTGTAGGATAACATCCACGCCCATGATTTTCAAGTCATTCAAAGCCCGGGAAGAGGACCTTTCATCCATTCCTTTGATGAGGCGCTCGCCAGAATCTATAAGGTATATGTGTAGTTTTGAAGCGTCAAGCTCAGGATAATCACGCGGCACCACCATCTTACGCATATCCGCCAATGCTCCTGAAATCTCCACGCCAGACGGACCTCCACCCACAACCACCACGTTCATATATGCTTGACGGCGTTCCTCATTATCCTCTATCTCAGCACGTTCCAGATTTTCAAATATGGTATTCCGCAGGTGCATGGACTCTGTAACAGTCTTCATTGGCAACACATGTGCCTCAATATCCTTATTTCCAAAAAAGTTAGTGGTAGCTCCAGCCGCCAGCACTAAGTAGTCATAATGCACCGTGCCAAATGTGGTCTGCACAGCCTTTTCCACAGGGTCAACGCTTAGCACTGTACCCATTCTGTAAAAGAAGTTTTTCCTGCCTTGAAACAAACGGCGGAACGGGAAAGAGATGTTACTTGGCTCCAAACCAGCAGAAGCCACCTGATATATAAGCGGAGGGAACTGGTTATAATTGTTTTTATCTATAAGCACTACTTGGAAATTGGTCTTTTTAAAACTGAGCGCCAGTCTTAGGCCGCCCAAACCGCCGCCAACTATCACCACACGGGTGAGTTCATTCCTTTTTATATTCGCTCTCATAAGTTTATCTGATTCTTTTCGAGATGCTTCGTTTCACTCAGCATGACGTTATAAATTCACTCAGCATGACGTTATAGTTTCACTCTGCAAGATGTTATAATTTAACCTTAAGCGCATTACGCACTATCTCAATTTTGTACGGGCCTGTTCCTATCAGTTCACCATCTATCTCACAAATGGTCTCTACGGGAGCCTCTATTGTTAACTCCGATGTACGGAAATGGTACATATTGCTCTCTTTGGCCTGCTTTATGGAACCGTTATAGAGGCGGTTTACATTCTTTATCACAGTGAATTTACTAATATCACCAAACACAGCCACATCAAAAAAGCCGTCATTATTCACCGCATCGGGAGTCTGCATCATTCCACCACCTGTGTATTTACCGTTACCCACGCTTATTGAGAGAACATTCTCACTGATGCAACCTCCCTCATAGCATACAGTAAATGGTATCTTTTTACTTGAAAGGAGGCATTTAAGCAGACTGTACAGATATGTGAGTTTGTGGCCTCTCTCCTTGGCTGTCATACTTTTAGTAGCCTTAATTATCTGAGCGTCAAACCCAAAGCCAGCTGAATTTATGAAGTATTTGCGTCTATGCTCACCGTCCTGATAATAGTGGACAAGCCCTACATCCTGAGTGTATATGGTGCCTGAAATTATACCCTGCAACGCCTCCTCAAGCACTGGACTTTGCCCGTAGTAACGCACACAGTCATTGCCTGTTCCATACGACACTGCGCTTAGCAGCAACTCATCATAATCCACCACATTCTGGAGCATGAATCCGTTAAGCACCTCACTCACGGTACCGTCACCACCTATGGCCACAAAATGTCTGTAGCCCTCAGTTATGAAATTCTGCACCATTTTGACTGCATCGCCGGCGCAAGTGGTCTTGTAGAAAGCAAACTCCTGATTATTACGGTCCATAACAACCGCCACATCTTGCCATACAGAGTCTGTGTATCCGCCTGCGGCAGGATTAATTATGAACATTAACGTATCTTTTTTCATAGCACGTCAGATTCTACCGCAAATTTATATATTTTTTCATAACTTTGCAATTGTCAACTGTCAACTTATATGACCTATCAGGAAATTCTAAAAAAATATTGGGGCTATGACTCATTCCGCAGTCTGCAGCAGGAGATTATTGAATCTGTGGGCAGTGGCAGGGACACTCTTGG
>ONEZ01000005.1 GCA_900316995.1 uncultured Bacteroidales bacterium
GTACCTCCGAGGGGAATCGAACCCCTATCTAAAGTTTAGGAAACTTCTATTCTATCCGTTGAACTACAGAGGCGTATGTTTATTTTGCCAAATGCTCGGCACTCTTTTTGTCGTGTGTTTCAAGCAGAGATGCGTAGCGGTAAACGTATGACAGCGGTGTGTTCCAGCCCTGCCAGCGTCCACTGTCAGACAGCGCACAGTTGCTGACTGCGCAGCAAAGTTGCCCTTCTACAGCCTTTACTCTATCTATCAATGGCTTAAGTAAATTGTCCATTTCAGATGGCTTAACTCCCATGTTCCTTAACATATAGTCACAGAACACCATGCTGTGTACCTGAAGACGGGTCTTGCTCTCATGCTTTATATCATAGAAGCGGAACGGTGTGCAAGTGCCAGCTCTAAAACCTACAGCATCAGGGTAACCCATTGAAAAATCCTCTTCTATACCTATCTTGAGCAGACTCTCATAGCTGCGTGGTATCTCAAATCTAAAGTTATGGAACAAATTTGTTGAAACACGGTTCTTTACAATGCTGCCCTCTAACTTCTTTAGCTCTTTAGCCATTTTCTTAGGGTCAGAGTCTGAATAGTATGAAGGATGCAAACCTGTAACAAACATGCGGCGCAGTGACCTACGCAGGGAATAAAACATTGTATATGTGTTTCTGCAATCTTTCTTGCCTTTCTTAACCATTACGAAGAATGACGGCATAAGGTCAGATTCATAATGGAAGTCTGTTATCTCCTTAATGTTGCTGTACGGGTCCTTGTCTATGTACAGCATTATTCTAAGCTGTTTGTTGAAACTCTTGAAATCCCCACTGAAAAACTTTTTAAAGAGTTTCCCGATATTTGTCAAAACAGAACAATGGCGATACTTGTAATAGTTGTCAATAATTACAGAGGGGTGTACACGGTAGCCAATCTTAACCATTGGGGTACAACGGAACTTTTTAACAAGCATGCCCTCTAATTTGTACGCCCACTCATCCACTACAGGACGGTCAAGGAATCCGTTTCTGTATGCTAAGCTGTTCTCTTTCTTGTAACGACCTTCTTCATCAACAGGTGCGTCATACTCCTCATAGCGGCTTAACAGGTAGAAGGATGCAGAGAATATGTCAAACGGCACATCGTAGTCTCCGTAACCAGTTTGAAAAAACATACGGGTGTCATCCCAGTCACTTACAGCTATCTCCTGCTTGCGTATTCCGGACTGGAACAGCAATCCGTGAGGGCAGATATTGATGGCATTAGGCAAAGTTACAGTGCGTGAGTAGCATATAAGCGGTTCTTTACACTGCCTCGCTTTTTCTATATCCCTAAAGAATATAACATCCTCCCTTAGTATATGCTTGAATACATGTTCAGCCACATACTTAAAGCGCGATGTGTATTTCTCTGTGTAGATATATACCTTCATCTTATTATAAGAATTTCAAAACAATATTCCTTCTTCTGCAAAACTATAATAGTTCTCACCAGCCACTATTATATGGTCAAGCACCCTTATTGAAAGTGCATTTGCACCCTCTATTATACGGTGCGTGAGTTCGGTGTCATGCTTGCTGGGTGTCAGATTCCCGCTCGGATGATTGTGGCACAGCACTATTCCTGTGGCTAAATGTTGCAAGGCCTCCTTAAATATTATCTTAGGATCCACCGATGTCTGATGCACTCCGCCTTGTGAAATCTTTATTTTTGCAAGGCAGTGGTTTGCATTATTCAGCAGCAAAATCCAGAACTCTTCATGCGGCAGGTCTGCAAGCATGGGTATAAAGGTTTCTGCAAGCTGGCTGCTCTTGCAGAGCCGCTCTCTTGCAGGTGCCTCCTCCATGCGGCGGCGTCTGCCTATTTCAAATGCGGTCATTATTGTAACCGCTTTAGCCTTACCCACTCCCTTAATGCCGCAAAGCTCTTTATAGCTCATTCTGCTTAAGTTTGTGAGTTTGTTGCCGGCTGCCCCCAAAATGCTACGCCCAAGCTCCACGGCATTCTGCTCACGGCTGCCCGAACCTATTAGTATAGCAAGCAGTTCAGTGTCAGACAGAGTCTGGATGCCGTTCAGGATGCTTTTCTCACGCGGACGGTCATTTTCTTTCCAGTCTTTAATGCCAGTGTTGTCAGATTGGCTGCACCTTGTGGGTGCAAAGATACGAAATTTATCCATAAATTGTAAAAAAAATTTGTGTGGTAAAAAAATATGCACTATTTTTGCACTCTCAAAAAAATGGGAAGGCCCATTCGTCTATCGGTTAGGACGTAAGATTTTCATTCTTGAAAGAGCAGTTCGATTCTGCTATGGGCTACGAATAACAAAAAACAATAAGAAATGGCGAATCACAAATCGTCTGAGAAGAGAATCAGACAAACTGAAACAAAGAGACTGCATAATCGTTATTATGCAAAGACTACACGTAACGCCGTTAGAGACTTGCGTGCAGCTCGTAAGAAAGAGGAGGCTGAAGCAATGCTTCCTAAGGTATCTGCAATGCTTGACAAACTTGCCAAGATTAACGTTATCCACGCTAACAAAGCAAGTAACTTGAAGTCTAAGCTGGCTCTTCATGTAAATAAGATGAAGTAATAAGTTTGATACACTTTTAATTTTAGTCCGCTCTCATTTTTTTTGAGAGCGGATTTTTTTATTTCAAAGATATTACAAACGGAACCTTGCGTCGTAATATCACTCTCTCACTGGTGAAGGCTTCAAACAGGACCACGTATATTCCGGGTGGCATCTGTAGGTTGCGCTCTGACTTCCCGTCCCATGTTATAAAACCTACTGGTGGCAGCATGGCGTTGTTTGCAAGGCGTTTTACAAGCACTCCGTTAGTGTTGAATATGTAAACATTGGCGGTGGAGCTTTCCGGCAGGCTGTAGCAGATGTATGCCAGCTGGTTTTCTCCGCTCCCGTCAGGGGTGAAGATGTCTGACAGCAGCCATACGCTGCCAGCGGGGTGTGCATCATAGTCAAAACTTACACCAGTGCGGCTGAATCCCCATGCAGAAAAGGCGTGGCTGCGGGTGGATGTGTATTTAAACATAAAGCCGCAGTGGGTGGCATGATCAAATGTGTTCTCTTGTATCTCCGCCTCTAAAGTGGAGTCCGGCTCTGCTTCTATTTGTGAATACACCTGCCATACGCCAGCTTCAGAGCGCAGCGCTGATATGGTGAATGTACATGGCTCGTTAATGCGGCTTGTCTCTCCCTGTGCAACCACCTGGCTGTTGCTTCCACTTTGGCGGCATAAGGCTATGTTCTTGTTTGTGTGGCCTATGCGAATGTAGTAGCCGTTAAGCCTCTCTGTAAGATTCTCTGAATCAGACATCAGGTACCACTTGGCGTAGTTAGATGATGACGGGGCGTAGTCAAAACGGAAAGTGCAGCGCCAATATGCGTTGAAAACCACACTTGATGTGTCTGCTATGTACGCTTCGGCCGTTTCCGCGGGAGCGTTGAGCCTTATGGTGTCTGAACTGAAGCTGAACTTATCCACATCGCCGTGCCAGGCGTATAGATACGGTGCAGTTAAAATAAAAAGAAACAGTGCCTGTATATGTCTCATTTCTAAAGATCTGAGGCAAGACAGGCTGCGCTTAAGGGAGTATTGAAGCACAAAGATATGCAAAGTTTTGCTTAGTGCCAAAAAAGTTGTAATTTTGTGGGGTTAAAAAATAACGTAAATATTATGAATGTAGCAATTGTGGGCGCCAGTGGTGCTGTGGGGCAGGAGTTTCTTAAAGTTCTTGCTCAGAGAAATTTTCCTATCGATAACCTTATGTTGTTCGGTTCTTCAAGAAGCGCCGGCACGGAGTATGAGTTTAAAGGCAAGAAATATACAGTGAAAGAGCTAAAGCATGGTGATGATTTTAAGGGCGTGGATATAGCTTTTACATCGGCTGGAGCTGGTATTTCAAAAGAGTTTGAGAAGGATATAACCAAATTTGGCGCAGTTATGATTGACAACTCAAGTGCATTCCGCATGGATGCTGACGTGCCTCTTGTGGTTCCTGAGGTTAATGCCGCCGATGCCAAGATTCGTCCGCGCGGTGTGATTGCCAACCCTAACTGTACAACCATACAGATGGTGGTTGCCCTTAAGGCTATTGAGAATCTTTCACACATTAAGAGAGTTCATGTATCCACATACCAGGCGGCATCCGGAGCTGGTGCGGCTGCCATGGCTGAACTTGAATTGCAGTATCGTCAGGTGCTTAACAATGAGCCCGTCACTGTTAATAAGTTTGCTTATCAGTTAGCATACAATGTAATTCCTCATATTGACGTTTTCACAGAGAACGGCTATACCAAGGAGGAAATGAAGATGTATAATGAGACCCGTAAGATTATGCACTCCGATGTTGAGGTGAGCGCCACCTGCGTGCGCACTCCGTCACTGCGTGCACACTCTGAGTCTGTATGGGTTGAGACAGAACGCCCTATATCAGTAGAAGAGGCTCGTGATGCGTTCAGTAAGGCTGAGGGCGTGGTTCTCCAGGATAATCCTGCTGAAAAACTCTATCCAATGCCACTATTCCTGTCCGGCAAAGATGAAGTTTATGTGGGCCGCATACGTAAAGACCTTTCAAATAAAAACGGTTTGGCTTTCTGGTGTGTTGGTGACCAGATTCGTAAGGGTGCTGCTTTAAATGCAGTACAGATAGCTGAGTACCTTGTAAAAGAGGGTGATATTAAGAAATAATTAAAATTAGGAGACATTGTCATGGGTAAAAAAGCATTATTGATGATACTTGACGGCTGGGGCATAGGCGCTCACTCTAAAGCCGATGTTATATATTGTACACCAACCCCTTACTGGGATTATCTGAACCGCACATATCCAAACTCACAGTTGCAGGCTTCTGGTGAAAATGTTGGTCTGCCAGACGGTCAGATGGGTAACTCTGAGGTGGGACACCTCAACATTGGTGCAGGACGTGTGGTATATCAGGACCTTGTGAAGATTAACAAGGCTTGCGCAGACGGCTCAATACTGAAAAACAAGGAGGTGGTTTCAGCCTTTACATACGCGAAAGAGAATGGTAAGAACATTCACTTCATGGGTCTTACATCTGACGGTGGTGTTCACAGTTCTCTTGATCATCTTTTCAAACTGTGTGACATAGCCAAGGAGTATGGTATTGACAATGCCTACATCCACTGCTTTATGGATGGCCGTGACACAGACCCAAAGAGCGGCAAGGGCTTTATAGAGGCTCTTGAGGCTCACACTAAGAAGAGCGCCGGTAAGATAGCCTCAATAGTAGGCCGCTACTATGCTATGGACCGTGACAAACGCTGGGAGCGTGTAAAGGAGGCTTATGACCTGCTTGTAAACGGCAAAGGCGCAGAGTATGCAGATATGGCGGAGGCAATGCAGGCATCGTATGACGCTGGTGTTACTGATGAGTTTGTAAAACCTATAGTGAACAAGAGTTTTGACGGCAGGATAAAGGAGGGAGACGTGGTTATATTCTTTAACTACCGTAATGACCGTGCCAAGGAACTTACCATTGTTCTCACACAGCAGGATATGCCAGAGGCAGGCATGCACACAATCAAGGATTTGCAGTACTATTGCATGACTCCGTATGACGCTTCATTCAAGGGTGTTCACATTCTCTTTGACAAAGAGAACGTTACAAACACATTGGGTGAGTTCCTGTCTTCAAAGGGGCTCAAACAGCTTCACATAGCTGAGACGGAGAAGTATGCTCATGTAACATTCTTCTTTAACGGCGGACGTGAGACCCCGTATGATGGAGAGGACCGTATCCTTGTAAACTCGCCAAAGGTTGCCACATACGACCTCCAGCCTGAGATGAGTGCGTTCAATGTATGCGCCAAACTTGTGGAGGCGATACGTGAGGATAAGTATGATTTCATAGTGGTTAATTTTGCTAACGGCGATATGGTTGGTCACACTGGTGTGTATGCCGCCATAGAGAAGGCCGTTACAGCAGTGGATGCTTGCGTTCATAATGTGGTTGAAGCTGCGCTTGCAACTGGTTATGAGGCTATTATAATTGCTGACCACGGTAATGCAGATAACGCCATCAATGCTGACGGCACACCAAACACAGCACACTCGCTTAACCCTGTGCCGTTTGTTTATATATCAGAGGAACATAAAGATGCAAAGGTGCAGAACGGCATTCTCGCTGATGTGGCGCCATCTATACTCCACATAATGGATATAGAGCAACCTTCTGAAATGACTGGCAAAAATCTTATTTTCAATTAACAGAAAATGCAGATTATGGTAGAATTGTAAAATTGTTGAAAAATTTTTGGATTTCTTTGCGATTTACACTACCTTTGCACGCTCAAAGCGGAAAATGATAAAAATTAACATATTATGAAACGTACATTTCAACCTTCAAACAGAAAGAGAGCCAATAAGCACGGTTTCAGAGAGAGAATGTCAACTCCAAACGGCCGTAGAGTCTTGGCTGCACGTAGAGCTAAAGGCAGAAAGAAGCTGACCGTTTCTGATGAACCAAATGTTCGTCGTAACTAAAAAGTCTTTCAAACCGTAGTCATAAGGGAGCGTCATTTGGCGGCTCCCTTATTTTTTTGTAAAAACTCTCTTTTGTCAGGAAAAATGAGTATTTTTGTAAAATTTATGTAAACAGATGAAAAAGTTCACAGACTTTATTAATACCCATCCTATCATAAGGACGTTCATACTGCTCTGTATTGTGATGGTGATCATGATGTTCCTGCTAATGTGGTGCCTTACACTATATACACGTCATGGTGAGAAGCAGATTGTTCCAAATGTGTGCGGGCTAAAGGTGGAGTCTGCAGCTTTGCTGCTTGAGGGTAAAGGTCTTAGATACGAGGTGGTTGATTCAGTATATTCAAAAGAGGTAGAGAAGGGTTGTGTGGTGGAGCAGGACCCCGCAGCTGGCAGTATGGTGAAAGAGGAACGCAATATATACCTTATAATCAACGCAACTCTTGACCGTATGGTGGCGTTGCCAAATGTGGTTGACATATCAATACGCCAAGCCACCACTATTTTAAGCGCGTCTGGTTTTAAGGTGGAGAGGGTGACATATAAGCCAAGTGAGTACAAGGATTTGGTGCTGGGTGTGTATATGCGCGGTCGTCAGGTGCACCCTGATGAAATGATAAAGGCCGAGTCTTCTCTGGAATTGTATGTGGGTAGCGGAAATACCGAGGCACAGAAGGACAGCTTGTCAAATTCTGGAGATAATATTATAAAGGAATCTCTTGAAGAGGATATTGCTTTCTAATGGAAGAGTACGCAGAGAGCATACTTGAGAGTGAACTGGAGCGTTATGAACATTACCGCTTTACGGCAGATCCAGGGCAGACTCCTATCAGGGTTGACAAGTACCTAACAGACCGTATTCCTGGAGCGTCGCGTAACAGGGTGCAGCAGAGCGCCGATGCCGGCAATGTGGAGGTGAACGGGGAACCGCAGAAATCATCATACAAGGTCAAACCTTGCGATGTAGTGACTGTTATGATGAGTTACCCTCCTAAAGACACCTCAATAGTACCTGAGGATATACCGCTTGACGTGGTTTATGAAGATGACTCCCTGCTTGTAGTGAACAAACCTGCCGGAATGGTGGTGCATCCAGGGCATGGGAACTTTCAGGGGACTTTGCTTAACGCACTTGCATGGCATTTTGGCGAGCGTAAGCCGTTTGAGGCTGGTGATGACCGCCTTGGGTTGGTACATAGGATAGATAAGGATACATCGGGGTTACTGGTGATAGCTAAAACCCCGCAATCAAAGGCGCATCTTGCGGCACAGTTCTTTAATAAGACAACAAGCCGCCTCTATAATGCGCTTGTATGGGGAGAACCCGATGCGGAGGGAACTATAATAGGCAATATAGGCCGTGACCCTAAAGACCGTCTTGCTATGGCCGTATTTCCTGAAGGCAGTGAGCAAGGTAAGCATGCTGTGACGCATTATAGGATATTGGAGAGTTTTGGTTATGTGTCACTTGTGGAGTGCAGGCTTGAAACAGGGCGTACACACCAGATAAGGGCGCATTTCAAACATATAGGGCATCCGCTCTTTAATGATGAACGTTATGGTGGTGACAAAATTTTACGTGGCACCACTTTTGCAAAATACAAGCAGTTTGTGGAGAACTGCTTCAAGGTATGCCCCCGTCAGGCGTTGCATGCCAGAACACTCGGATTTGAACATCCCGTAACGCATGAGCGCATGGAGTTCACATCGGAGCTGCCAGAAGATATGATGCAGCTTATTGCAAAATGGAGAGAATACCATTCCAGTTGACATTTGACAGTTAAACGATTCACCGTATAACCGAATAACCGATTAAACAATAATATGAACACCGTACAATCATTAGTGGCAGGAAAACTGCTTGAAATCAAGGCTGTAAAGTTACAGCCAGAGAAACCTTTTACATGGGCTTCAGGTTGGAAATCACCAATCTACTGTGACAATCGCAAGACTCTCTCATACCCGGAGGTTCGCAGTCTTATAAAAGTAGAGCTTGCACGCATAGTAATGGAGAAATACCCCGATGCGGAGGCTATAGCAGGTGTTGCCACTGGAGCTATTGCGCAAGGTGCGTTAGTGGCTGATCTGCTTGGACTGCCGTTTGTATATATCCGTTCATCAAAGAAAGACCACGGAATGGAGAACCTTGTAGAAGGGTATATAGAGGAGGGTAGGAAAGTGGTTGTTATTGAAGACCTGATATCCACAGGAGGAAGCAGTCTTAAGGCTGTGCAGGCCATTAGAGATGAGAAGAAGTGCGAGGTACTGGGTATGGTTGCCATATTCACATACGGATTCCCTCTTGCAGAGGAGCAGTTCCGTAATGCGAACGTAGAATTGACAACCCTCTCAAATTATGAGGCTGTTATAGAGAAAGCACTACAAATCAACTATATACCAGAGTCAGCATTGCCAACCCTGAAGGAGTGGCGTAAAGACCCGTCACACTGGAACGCATAATGACAACCTATCAAAGCAGCGTAAAGCATATTGCCGCTCCGGCGGAGAGAGTGTTTAACAAACTCTCAAATCTCAGACAGTTAGAACCTTTTGTTGAAAAGCTCAAGGAACAGGTGCCTGATGACAAGGTGAAAATAAAGGATGTGGTGGTAAATGATGACAGCATTTATTTCTGCATAGAGCCAATGGGTACATTGGGGCTTAAACTCATAGAGAAGGAACCGTTCAAAACTTTGAAGTTTGAATCTGACAAGTCTCCTATTGATTTTAATTTCTGGATTCAGCTTGTAGAGAAAGAGCCTGGCGATACCAAGATAAGGCTCACTCTTAAGGCTGACATACCTTTTATGATAAAAATGATGTTGAAAGATAAGTTGGAGCAGGGTATTGAGATGGCGGCTGAGGCTCTGACAAAAATAGAGTACTGATTATGGTTAATAAACTGTGGCAAAAGAACGTTTCTGTTGATTCTGAAATAGAACGCTACACAATAGGCAAGGACGCTGAGATGGATATGTATCTCGCCCCGTTTGATGTTATAGGTTCAATGGCTCACGCCACCATGCTTGAAACTATAGGGCTGCTCTCTGCAGCTGACCGCGATGCCATCCTTTGTGGTCTCAAAAAGATATATGCCCAGATTCAGAAAGGAGAGTTCAGTATAGGCAAAGGTGTGGAGGATATTCACTCAGAGGTGGAGATGCGTCTTGGCGATGTGGGCAAAAAGCTCCATAGCGGACGTTCACGTAACGACCAGGTTCTGCTTGATCTTAAACTTTTTACCAGATACCAGCTACAACAGGTTGTACTTGCTGTAAAGCAGCTATTTGACACTTTACAGAAACAGAGTGAACGTTATAAGGATGTGCTTATACCTGGCTACACTCACCTGCAAATTGCCATGCCGTCATCATTTGGCTTGTGGTTTGGAGCATACGCAGAGAGCCTGCTTGATGATATGCAACTTCTTCTCAGTGCCTATAAGGTGTCTAACCGCAACCCTCTTGGCAGTGCTGCAGGATACGGCAGCTCATTCCCGCTAAACCGCACCATGACCACGGAACTGCTTGGTTTTGACTCAATGAACTACAATGTAGTTTACGCTCAGATGGGCAGGGGCAAGACAGAGCGTATAGTGGCACAGGCCGTTGCAGGCGTGGCTGCAACGTTATCTAAACTTGCTTTTGACAGCTGTATGTTTACATCGCAGAACTTTGGGTTTATGAAACTTGACCCTAAGTTCACCACCGGTTCAAGCATAATGCCTCATAAAAAGAACCCTGACGTATTTGAGCTTACACGTGCTAAATGCAACCGCATACAGAGCATCCCTAATGATATTACGCTGATTGTAAACAATCTGCCATCGGGTTACTTCCGTGATTTGCAGATTATCAAAGAGGTTTATATGCCTATGTTTGATGAGATTCTTGACTGCATTGGCATGGTTAGAAGCATGATGGAGCAGATAACTGTTAATGAGCATGTTCTTGATGACCCTAAGTATGACTACATTTTCAGCGTGGAGGAGGTGAACCGTCTTACTACTGAGGGTATGCCGTTCCGTGACGCATACCGCAAGGTGGGGCTTGATATAGAGGCTGGCAACTTTACCCCAAATAAGAAGATTAACCATACTCATGAAGGCAGCATAGGTAACCTCTGCAATAAAGAGATTGCAGCTCTTATGGAGAGTGTGATAGCCCAGTTCCCATTTGAGAAGGTAAACAACGCTGAGAGTGCATTAATTAATGGGAACTCCTAAACTCCTAAACTCCTGAACTCCTGAACTTTAAAAATGTTATTCCATTCTACAATATTCGGACCGATACACAGCCGCAGGCTCGGTAACTCCTTAGGGGTGAACCTTGCTCCTAATAATGGCAAGATATGCTCATTTGACTGTGTATATTGTGAGTGCGGCCTTAATGCTGACGGACGTGATGACCGTGTGATACCGTCACGTGCTGAGGTTAAGGAGAAACTTGACAGTTATCTAAAAACCACCAATGAGCAGATAGACAGCATAACCTTTGCAGGTAACGGAGAACCCACCGTACATCCTGAATTTGACGGTATTATTAATGATACCATTATGCTCCGTAACCGCTATATTCCGTCTGCAAAAATATCAGTTCTTACCAACGCCTGGCAGGTAAGCAACCCCAAGGTGGCAAAGGCGTTAAAAATGGTGGATAATAATATATTAAAACTTGACAGTGCCATTGCTTCAAGCGTATCAGCCATCAACCGCCCAGTAAGTCCTGAGTTTAACATAGAGGAACACATCAGGCTTCTTGCGCAGTTCAGCGGCACATGCGTTATTCAAACGCTATTCCTTACGGGTGATACTGTAAATAACACCACCGATGAAGAGGTTAGCGCTCTGCTTGCCGCATACGCTAAAATACAGCCTCGTCTGGTACAACTGTACAGTCTTGACCGCAAGACTCCGTTCAACACCCTGCATCCCGCATCGGAAGAGTTCCTAAACAGCGTTGCCGTGCGTGTTAAGAAACTTGGCATCGGCGTTCTTGTCACGCCGTAAATGTAATTTTTTGGTGAATCGGTGAATCGGTGAACTGGTGAATCGTTTAACTATCAACTGTCAACTGTCAACTGTCAACTATACATTAGTAGCACCGCTAAATTGGGGGCTCGGCCATGCCGCAAGAGTAATCCCAATTATAAACCGCCTTATAAATGAGGGGGCTGAGGTGATGATTGGCGGTAATGGTGAGTCCCTTAAATTTCTCAGAGCTGAATTTCCTAATCTTAAATATGTGGAGCTGCCAGGGGTTAATATTAAGTATTCCAGTGGCAAATCACAGGTATGGGCTGTGCTTAGGCAGTTGCCTTCTATAATTCATTATTCCATTAAAGAGCATAAAGCCATAAAGGATATTGTACGGCGTTACAATATCACTGAGGTTATTTCAGATAACCGTTTCGGCCTGTTTGGAAGCGGTGTGCGCAGCGTCTATATAACTCACCAGATAATGGTAAAGATGCCAGCTTGGCTGAAACTGCTGGAACCGCTTGGTTACCGTATGCATAAGCGTATAATTGAACGGTATGATGAGTGCTGGATTCCTGACTATGCTGAGGCGGAGCGTTCGCTGGCTGGCGACCTCACCCACAAATATCCTCTTCCGCATAATGCAAGGTTTATAGGACCTCTGTCAAGATTTACAGATATGAAGGATGGGTGCAAGCCTGTAGATTGTGATGTGCTAGCCATTATGTCTGGGGTGGAGCCTCACCGCACACTCTTTGAAAAGAGCATAGCAGAGCGTTACCATGGCTCAAAACTAAAGGTTATACTGGTGCGTGGAAAGTCTGGCTTAGTTCCAAGTAGTATTGATTATGGCAATATAGAGGTTAAAGGGGTGCTAACAGCGTCAGATCTGCTACCATATATACTTGGGGCTAAAAAGATTATTTGCCGCTCAGGCTACACTACAGTGATGGATATGCATCTGCTTGGAAAAACAAACCTGGAGTGGAGCGCCACCCCAGGGCAGACGGAGCAGGAGTATCTGCTTACCCAAACAAATCTTCAAGCACACACAAAGATTTAATCTCAGGCATATCAGGCAGGTTGAACTTGAAGTAACGTAGCATGGCGCGGAGCAGAATTTGTCGTTCTGTATGTGTGAACACTCTCTCCTTGCAGCTCTTCTGTGCCTCTATAAGGCGGAGAAACAGTTCTCGTTCATCTGGCTCTTTTGCACTGTTGAGAAACTCATTCACCACAAGGCGTTCTGCATCGTGAGTGGGGTTGAACCCTAAATAATCAGAGAGGGAAATCATAAATCTCAGCGCAAAGTGACCGTCAGGCGGCGTGTCAGAGTCAAGACTTTCAACTACACTGCGTAGTGAACTGTAGAGCTCAGCATCGGGGTTCTCAGGGAGAATACAGGCGTTTGTAACCTCTGCCACAAACATAGCCAAGGCTATCTTACCGGGGCTTGATAGTATGTTCATGCCTGTGGACACTGGGCGCAGCTCTTTTATGGCCTGAATGGTGCGGTTTGGCTTGTGCTCTGCATCTAACTCAAGCAGGGTGAGCGGCTGGAAGTATGACATTCTTGTGCGGCTGCGTTTGCTCTGTGGAGCGTAAACGGCGTATGTGACAATTCCGTGCTCACGTGTGAGTATGTGCGCAAGGTATTTGTTGTCTTTGTAGTTATAGCAACGTAATACTATGCCCTCTGTTTTGGTAAGCATTGAGTGTCACCTCCTGATAATTTTATGAACCTCTTGCTCGCCACCGTAAAAGATTGTAATCAGATAGACACCCTTAGCTTCTGGTAGTTGTATTGGTGTGTCTTCACCATCAATCTTGATAGTCTTGCTCTGCAATGTCCTGCCGCTAATGTCAGAGAGGCGGAAACTTACTGCATTGACAGATGAACTGAGAGCGTGCAGATATGTGCTGCCGTTTGACGGATTAGGGAATATGCTGAATTTGTATTTTGTGACGTCTGCCTCAGCCTCTGCCGCGGGAGTCCCGTTTGAGGGGTGCGCTACAGGCTCTATCCACAGCGATGCAGGCATTGCATCTGTGGGGTACTCTGTAAATGGTTTCCAACTGTTAGAGTTCTTATAGTATGCTGTGTTATAGGAGCCGCCAGTGCGGTTTACAGTCTGATATAGTGCAAGAGTGTCTTTAGTGCCTGTGGCCTGCTCAAATTGAACGCCTATCATGCACTCTTCTCCTACCCTCACAGGCTCTGCAAGCCTAACGTAAATCTCTCGTTTGGTCCAGTTTGTAAAGATTGATGATTTAAGCTCTCCTGAGTATGTGAACATATAGTCTGTAGGCTTGACAACCGTAGATGAGACCTTTTCAAAAACTCCTCCGTCGTTTTTTCTATAGATGTTCAGATACACAGGGTGTTCAGCCCTGTACATGCCTTTGCTGGTCATGACATACACACCTCCAATGGTCATATCCTCGTCAAAAGTGTAACGCTCTCCATACTCATAAAATCCAAGATTGTTGTCACCTGCCTGGTAGCCTTTATATGCGCCATCAAGCTGGTATGCGTCAAGTATGTCACCGTCAGATGTGTTTGTAAGACGGGTGCAGGCATCGTGGTCTTTATAAAGATACTCTCCATCCATCTGCGTAATGCCTGTAGATGCAGGGTCAAGCCACGTTTTGAGGCTCTCAGAGGGTGCTGTGTTGAAGTTATACTGTGCAGAAATCTGTGAGAAATAGTCATTTATAGGGCTGGTGCAGGTTGAAGCTCCTCCTGTCAGTGTACCTATAATGCGGTTATTGGCATCGAGCAGAGGAGAGCCGGAAGAGCCTGCCTGTGTGGTACCCTTGTTCCAGCGTGACACCCTCCAGAAACTCTCATAAGGAAACACGTCACGGCTAAAACTTATATATGATTTCTGAGGCGTGGAGTATGATGTTGAAATCTTTGTAAAGTCACCATTAGGATGTTGTATGCAGCATACGGGAGATGAGGGGCTGGAGGTTAAATCCCAGCCTGCCATATATGGCCTGTAGTCTTGAGGCGGTGTCTGGTTTAACTCCATAAGCAGCATATCAATGTCTTTCTTGTATGCCCGTGTTACAGCTCCTGCAATGGTAAGTTCCATAGAGCCAATGACTAACGTATCTTGTGCGGGCGTTTGGTACTGGAAGTAGAAGACTGTTTTTTTTGCCCATTCCACATCGTCAAGCAGATGCGCCGCAGATATTACGTATGGCTTATGGTTGGTATTGTTTATAAGTGTGCCGGAGCCGAACCAAGAGCCGCTTGTGCCTGTTATGTACAAGGCGCACGATGCGTCCTTTACAGGGTTGCCGTATGCCCACTGGTTAACGTGAGGTGTACAGATATTGCCCTTACCAGGGTTGGCTCGTCTGAGCTCCCCAATGTCATAGAAGTTATGGCTTGCCTCGCCTATGCGCAATCTGCCCTTGAACTCTTTTCCACCGTCAGTTGGTTCCACATACTCCACCACTAATGAGTCTGCCGCCAGCGGCTGTACTGGAAGTATGTTGCTGCAATTGTTATTGTCTGCGGTAAAAGCTCCTAAAATAATGCTCTGTGATGGGTTGTAGATAAATAACCTGGCCCCTTTGGGGATGTTGAACTCGGTGAAGACCAGTCCTATGGACTTTGCTCCCGCCGATGTCACACCAGTGCGCCATATCAGGTTCCCGTCTTGTGAATACACTGTTCCGCTGTTCTCTGGTGTGAGGTCTAATTTGCATGTGTTACCCACATAGAGGCACTTGAACCCGTTGTTTTCCGGCTCGCGCCTGACAGTGTCCACATCAAGAGTTGTAAAAAAGGAGCCATACGCCCCTAAACAGCTAAACTTGCCAGCCGGCGCTCTCTTTACGGTACCATACTCAGATGCGTTGAAACGGTATGGTATTCCGCCGCTGCTAATTTGGCCGTGTGCTGTTAATGTTACAGTCAGAAAGGTTAATATGTAGAGAAGTCTCTTCACTTACAAATGCTTATACGGGTGTAAAGTTATGAAAATGTTTTGAATATTGGAGCTTATATTTTAACTTTGCACGTCAAAAGGTTAAAAATATGAAAAAAACAATTACTCTTATTTTGTGCGGCATGCTTGTTATGCTGGCATCGTGTAAAAAAGATGAACCTGTTCCGGCGGAGGATTCCGCTCTTGTAAAGGCGCTCAGTCAAGACCCTTACATTCAGGAAATTAAAGTTTATAACATAAATGATATCATCTCTGAAGGATTAGATCCCTATAGGGCTAAAATCTTAGGTACCTATAAGGAGTGTCTGGAATTCTTGTATATACAGCCTGTTGATCACAATAACCCTTCAGGCCCCACATTCTACCAGCGTGTCCGTCTTTTTTACGCTGGCCCAAACACTAACACAGTTCTGCATACGGCAGGGTATAGCTTGAGTGAGAATATGGAGATGGGATTTGTTTCACTCTCTCTGAAAGGCGGTTACAACTTAGTGGAGGTGGAACATCGGTATTTCTATGGCTCAGACCCAAGTGGCATCGACCCCAATTACACCTATTTTAACGCCGTGCAGGAGTCTGCAGACTTGCATGATGTGACGACATCGCTGAAGAAAGTGTTGGGAGGCAAATGGATTTCAACGGGCTGCAGTAAAAATGGTATAACCACGGCTCTCTATGCAAATCACTATCCTAATGATATGGATGTTTATGTGCCATTTGACGCGCCTTTCTGCATAGGTAGAAAAGATGGTAGAATAGCAGATTATTTGAATAATAAGATAGGAACTTCCGAGCAGAGACAAAAGTTGTATAACTCTCAAGTCATGGCACTTGACAGGATGGACGAGATTGCCGCCTACATATATAAGAAGGGCGAGGGTAAGGGTTCGTCTGAGATTCCGCCTGCTAAACTGGAATCTTACCGAGACAGTGTGAAAATTGGTGTGTTGGCCAGATTCTACCAGATGTGGACTTCTCAGGCTGTGGACAAATGGATAAATCTGGTGCCGCAGAAAGAGAATAGTAGCACTATTTCAACAGACTCGCTGTATAGATACTACTACAAGTATATGTTTGAGAAGAACATACCTGATACGCCTCTTGACTCCTACACACTAACCTATCCGTATTATATTCAGGCTTGGCTTGAGTTGGGCTTCTTTTCAGATGATTTGTCCAGATTTGATTCTAAATACGGACTTAACCCTGAGAAACACGGACGTGATTTGAAAAATGAATTGACAAAAGAGGATTTTGCCAAGATAGGTAGTCGCGAATTTAACAATGCAACCATGCACAATGTTGTAGAATTTATTAAGAATACTGGCGGCACCAAGATGGTAATGGTTTACGGCGCCAATGATTACTGGACTGGAGCCGGGGTGAAAAAAGAGGAGTGCGACCCTCAGAATGTAAAGTACCATCTGATTACACGAGGCACTCATACAGATAATCTTGATGAGTTTGAAATAGAGTCAGAGGCTGACGCTATTTGGAATGATATTCAAGCCTTTCTTAATAAATAATATACTCTCAGGCCCCATATTGAATATAAGGTCAAGTATGGTGAGGTTTGGCTGAAAGCCTAACTTCATGCCAAACACCTGATAGTATGGTTCCAAATAAAGATACTCAGGCACTTGGGCGTGTTTTTCAGCCAGGTGCCTGTAATCATTTTCAAGCACCTTCTCATAGTGGTCTGTAAAACGCAGTTCAGGGCTGATGCCTAAAATGGAGCAGATGGTCTGGGTCATCTGCATATTGTAATCTGCAAGGTATTTGAACTTTCTGGTATAGAAAGGCAGCAGGTCATCAATGTAGAATTCTAAGAACGGCGATGTGTTGTATGCCGTCTGTATGGCGCGCAGGTGCTCTGTCTGCCAATTCTTGTCATTGTTTACAAGTATGTCTTTAACCAAGGTCTTTTCTGCTGGTTTTACTACCGGTACGGTCAAAGCCTCACGCCCGTTAGCCCCCATTATTATTGTTCTGTTGCGGTACGTCTGGCGGCTGTAATTGTCATATATCTCAACATAAACAACTGAAGCACCTGCCATAAGTTTGTAAATGGCGGTGCTTCCTGCGTATGCTGATGGTAATGTTATGGTCATTTTATGTTGTCAACGCTGTTAAACAGGCGGCTCCAGCGTATTTTGCTGAAGAAATTACCGTCCTTGTTCCATGAGAGCCATATAAAAAGCGGCTTGCCCACGATGTGATCTTCCGGCACATAGCCCCAGAAGCGGGAGTCTGCGGAGTTATGACGGTTGTCTCCCATCATCCAGTAGTAGTTCATTTTGAATGTATAGTGGTCGGCCGGCTCTCCGTTCACGTATATGGTGCTGTCCTTGACCTCTAAGGTGTTGCCCTCATAGTTCTTTATTATGCGTTCATATAATGGCAGGTCCTCCATGGTAAGCGGGGTGGTGGCACCCTTGCGTGGAATGTAGATAGGCCCATAGTTGTCACGTGTCCATCTCCCCTGGCCTAATGGGTAAACATCTTGTGTGAATATGCCTTTGTCAATTTTTACGCTTACCACGTTTTTCATAGCCTGTGCTTTTTTTAGGGCTGCCTTGGTGAGAGGTACATAATACACAGGGTTAAACACTCCATTGCTCGCCGTAGTGTACCCCATGTAATTCAGAAGGTTAGGACCCTGCGCCCAAGCGTTCACAAAATTGCGGTCGTCAACGCTTACACCTAACTCTTCAAACTGGCTGTTCGCCATACGGCGTCCGTCAGTTTCAATAAAGTAGTTGAGCTGCATATACTCAGGCTCATGCTGTGGCTTGCCGTTAATGTATATGTGATTGTCTATTATCTGTAGGGAGTCACCTGGCAGACCCACACAGCGTTTCACGTAGTTTTCACGGCGGTCAACAGGACGGCATATAATCTCTCCAAACTTCTCTGGATGCGCTTTTATGAAATCACGTCCGTACATGGCGCACAGTGTGTAGTAGTCCGGATTTTGCTGTAGCACAGCTACAGTATCACCAGCAGGGAAGTTGAAAACCACTATGTCAAGACTCTTTATAGTATCAAGCCCGGCTAAACGTTTGTAGTCCCATTTGATAAGCTCTGAGTATGATTTCGTGGTTTGTGACCACGGCATTGTGTGCTGTGTGAGCGGCATTGACAGCGGTGTTTGTGGCACACGTGGACCGTAGCTTACCTTGCTCACCATCAGAAAGTCTCCAACAAGCAGTGACTTCTCAAGGCTTGATGATGGTATCTGATAGTTCTGGAACAAGTACAAGTTTATGAAATATACTGCCACAAGTGCAAATACAATGGCATCAAGCCAGCTGCATATAGTGTAGAGTGTGGGTTTGGTATCCTTGTATTTACGCCACCATGTCCAAGGTATTATCTTGGTAAGGTATATGTCAAATATGGGTATGAGTAATAATAACCACCAGTAGTTCCCCACCCATATAATAAACAAGATGTAGATTACTGCCACTATGGCAAACTTAATCCACTGCGCAAGGCTGAAATTTGAATTTTTGAACATTTATTTTGGTGAATCGGTGAATCGGTGAATCGGTGAACTGTTTAATCGGTTAATCGTATTAAATTGAATTTTGTGCAAACCGAACGCAGAAGCCAAACTTGTTTGGATTATGCTGAGGTGCAGCCAAAATCACGGAAAGGCGAAGCCTTGGAGTTATTATAACTGTCAACTGTCAACTGAATTGTAGCATGTCCTGCATTGTAAGCATACCTTTTTTGCCTGCTGTAAATTCCGCGGCCATTACTGCTCCAAGCGCAAAGCCTTCACGGTTCTTGGCGCTGTGTGTGATGGTTATGGTATCAACATCTGAATCATATTGTATGGTGTGAATACCTGGAACCTCGCCCTCACGCACCGCCTCTATGCCTATCTGATCAGCTTGCTTTTCCGCGCCAAGCACCCAGCTGTTTTTGCGGTCAATGTTTGCCAGAATACCCTCCGCCAGTGTTACTGCGGTGCCGCTTGGAGCGTCAAGCTTATGTATGTGGTGGGTTTCTGTCATGTTTACATTGTAGTTTTCAAAGCCGTTCATTATCTTGGCAAGATACTTGTTCAGTGCAAAGAAAATGTTTACGCCAAGTGAAAAGTTTGATGTCCAGAAGAATGCTAACCCTTTCTGCTCGCAGAGCTCTTTTATCTCAGGCATACGCTCTGTCCAGCCTGTGGTGCCGGACACTACGCGTACTCCTTGCTCAAATGCTTTCTTGTAGTTCTCCACAGCCACTTTTGGTGCGGTGAACTCTATTGCTACATCTGCGCTGCGGAATGCGTCGCTGTTAAAATCCTCTTGATTGTCTATGTCAATGCGTGCCACTATCTCATGGCCTCTGCTCTGGGCTATTCTCTCAATTATTTTGCCCATCTTACCGTAACCAATAAGTGCTATTTTCATAAAAAAAGTCTTAAATGTTTATTTTATATTCAACCAATAAGTTTTTTTATGAAAATGCACTTATTGGTTACTCTTTTTGCTTTTTTATAGTTCTACTCGCTTCGCTCATAGAACTTTTCGCCCTTTGGGCGGAGCACAGAAGTGCTCTTGTCGCTACGCTCCGTAATTCTTCAACTTAGCACAGAAGTGCTCTTGTCTGGACTTCGTCCGGGAACTTACCTTGCCTCAGCATAATCCAAATAAGTTTGGCTTCTGCAAGTCTCACTCCTTAACTCCTGAACTCCTCAACTCCTTAACTAAAAAATCGGACTCACGAACGCATCCTCTATATGCTCTATGTCAAAACGCCCGTCGGGTTGTTTTATTATTGAAATAATGTCAAACCTAACCGGAAGGTCTAATTTGTAATAACGCAGGTAACCGTCTGTGGCGTTTACAATGCGGCGTATTTTGCGGTCAGAGACGGCATCGGCGGGGTCTCCGTATTCGCTTGTGCTGCGGGTTTTAACCTCAAACACCACCAGCATCCCCTCTTTCTCAGCTACAATGTCAAGCTCCAGATGCCCGCAGTGCCAGCGTGTGTTGCGTATGGTATAACCATTACTCCTCAGGTGGCTTATAGCGGCAGCCTCCCCCTCAACGCCTAATACAGTGTGCTGTGCCACTTGTTTATTCATCATAAAATCATTATCTTTGCTACCTGTAATTACAGAGGTCACAAAGGTAATAAAATAAATGCAAACCAAGAAAAATAATCCTTATCTAAGACGCAACCGCTTTACTGTTGTGTTCAATGATAAGGAGTATGCCACTCTGAATCGTTTTTTTGAAAAATATAAGGTGTCTAACAAATCCAAATTCATACGAGAGTCTGTTATGAAAGCAGTGTTAAAGCGTTTGGAGGAGGATTACCCAAGCCTTTTTGACTAATGGAGGAAGATGTAAGGTTTATGAAGGCGGCCTTGACAGAAGCTCAGGAGGCTTATCGCCGTGACGAGGTGCCAATAGGTGCCGTAGTGGTGCATAGTGGTATGATAATAGGTCGTGGACATAACCTAACGGAGACGCTCTCCGATGTAACCGCTCATGCAGAGATTCAGGCAATTACAGCAGCTGAGCAGACATTAGGCTCCAAATATCTGGAGGGATGTACGGTTTATGTCACCGTAGAGCCTTGTGTAATGTGCGCCGGGGCTATGTATTGGGCTAAGATTGCACGTCTTGTATATGGCGCCCCCGATGCAAAGTATGGCTACACTCAGGTCTCTCCTGCTGCACTTCACCCCAAGACAGAGGTTACCAGTGGTATCCTTGCCACTGAATGCGCCTCTCTTATGAAAGAGTTCTTCAAGAATAAGAGATAATCAGTTTTAACGCTTCTCGCTATTACGCTCCCAAAACACCCCATCGGCGTAGCCTTGGATGGTAGGGTTGGAGTCTGCCATCAATATGCGTTTGGCAGCCCAGAGGCAGTACTCCTGGTTTATCTCCACCCCAATGTAACGGCGGTCCAGTTTCTTAGCCACCACACAGGCAGTGCCGCTGCCCATAAAGGGGTCAAAGATAACATCGCCTGGCTTTGATGATGCCAAAATTAGTTTTGCGTAGAGTTTCTCAGGTTTCTGTGTGGGGTGGTCTGTGTTCTCTGGCATAGACCAGAATGGCACACTTATGTCATCCCAGAAGTTAGAGGGGCATGTGGTGCGGAAATTGCCCTGCTCCGTGGCCTCCCAGTCTTTAGGCTTGCCGTTATCCTTGTACGGAGCCAAAACCTTGCGGCGCACCTTTACGGCGTCAACGTTAAAAAAGTAGTTGTCTGGGTCCTTGACGCCAAACCAGATATCCTCCATTGAGTTTTTCCAGTTCCGCTGTGCGCCCCGCCCTTTCTCACGCTGCCAAGTTATGCGGTTGAGCACTGTAAGTTCCTCTTGCATAACTGTTTGTAACGCCGATGTACACTTCCAGTCACCACACAGGTAGAGACTGCCGTGTGGCTTCAGCTTGCCGCATACCTTGCTGAACCAAGTGTGCAGGTATGCCTCATATTCGCTTTGAGAGCGTGCTGTAAAGGTGGTTCCGTTAAAGTTTTTTGTGAGATTGTATGGCGGGTCTATTATTATTAGGTCTGCCACTCCGTCTGGAATGTTATCTATAACCTGCATAAGGTCTGCGTTTATAAGCAGGTTACGGAACTCTGCCGCATCTGGCAGGCTATTGCTGCTTACAATGCGCTCCTTTAGTGCGGCAACCTCATCTGGGGCTACCGTAAGTGTTCTGTTATTTGGGGCTTTTGCCGGCATTTTATACAGCTGCAACCACCTCAATTTCTACCAATGCGCCTTTGGGCAGAGCCTTTACCGCTACGGCAGAACGGGCAGGGTAGGGTTCGGTAAAGAACTCGGCGTACACGGCGTTCATATCGGCAAAATCATTCATATCTGCCATAAACACGGTGGTCTTAACCACGCTACTCATGCTAAGTCCAGCCTCTTTAAGTATGGCTTGTACGTTCAGCAGTGACTGGCGTGTCTGCTCCTTAATGCCGCCTGCCACCAGTGCGCCGGTTGCAGGGTCTATAGGTATCTGTCCCGATGTATAGATTAAGTTCCCAACTTTTATGGCCTGGCTGTACGGCCCTATAGCCGCAGGAGCGTTCTTAGTGCTTATTGTCTCCATAATTGCTTATTTTCTTGCAAAGATAGTGAAAAAATCACCATAAGTTTATGAAACGACCGGTGCGTTATTATTTTGTAGTTGTTAGAAACTGTGTCATATATACAGGCAGCATTAGCAATGCACCATCCTTACGCAAATCTTTTGTGTACAGCAGATAGCGGTCACCAACATGCATTGAGTATTTTTTGCAAAATTCATCTAACGATGTGTGAGCTTTGTAGCTTGAGGATTTGACCTCGACGGGGCATATCTTTGCTCCCCTTGACAGGATGAAATCAACCTCATAGTTGTGCTTCCCGCTTGGCGTTGGCCATGTATGGTAATACAACTGGTTCCCAGCCGCACGGAGCATTTGCGCAACAACATTCTCATACACACAACCTAAGTCCGTGGCAAGCTTGTCACTTAACAGTTTCTGGTAAATTATGTTATCCGTAACACTGCTGTCCCAAAACGCCAAGGTTACAAACAATCCAGTGTCACCTATGTACATCTTGTAACGTTCCATATCCTTATGCTGCGACAGACCTACAGACGGGTCATTTGCATGATATGCAAAATTAACAGTCATACTATCTTCCATATCCTGCAGAATCTCCTTCATCTCATTTTCATCTTGAGAACGCCCTAATACACTACTAACCTGATAACGTGAGGCGTTGCTTGTAAGCTGTGACGGAGCAGCCATAAACATTCTGGTTGCCCTGCCCGTAGGGTCTATCTTTCTAAAGTCTTCTGCGTAAAGGTCTATTATTTCACGTTTTGCCGCATCCACTTCTGCCAGATTGTTTGTATCTATATAGGCATTTACAGCCTGCGGCATGCCGCCTACGAGCATATACAAGCGGAAATCTCTCATTAGCTTACGACACACAGCATCCCCTACACCTACCTGTTTATCAAATGTTTCTTTCATTATTGAAACAGTAACCTCGTCACCCAGTGCCCAGCGGAACTCCTCGTAATCAAGAGGGAACATATCTATTCTTGTCTCCTCACTTGGAATCACAATGCCCTTTGTGTTCTTTTTAATGGAAAGTAAAGAACCTGTTTCTATATAATCATACCTATGGTCTTTTACCAGATATTTAATTGCTTCTCTAACCTTGGGCGCTTTCTGTATCTCATCAAAAATAATTACTGATTTGCGTTCATACAGACGGACATTGTAGATAAGCTGTAGTTGCAGAAAGAAATAGTTGCGGTCACTAATATGCCCAACGGCTTCCCACAGCGCATCTGGGGCATCGGCAAAGTCAACTTTTATATATGAGTTATACTCCCTCTTTGCAAACTCTTCTGCTATGGTTGATTTTCCTACACGGTGGGCCCCACGTATCAAAAGAGCTGATTTGCCATCTTTTGTCCGTTTCCACTCAAGAAGTTTTTCATATATCTTGCGCTTAAATATCCGTTCTTGATTTTCCATTTCCTCAAAATGTTTGGTATTTGCATGTGCAAAAATAGCCCATTTTGTCGGAATCTCAAAATGTTTTTAGCCATTTATGTATGGAATCTCAAAATGTTTGACCTCTGGCGATGCAAAAATCTCCACACGCAGCTTGCACATGGAGATTTTAAGTTTGGAAGCAAATTCAAATTACTTCACCAGTATTTTTGCAGACTCACTGCCTACCGTTACCAAATAAACGCCAGCCACTGGAGTCCCGCCTTAACCAAATGTCCAATATGCAGTGTGCCGTCCATAAAAAACGTGAACCGTTTAATTTGCTTATTAAACCAGAAGGCTCGGCAAAGCCCTAACACTAACAAGCACGAAACGGCTCACGCCTAATGACGTGAACATTCCGCTGGCTTATTCTCCGTGTTAAAATTTTGCCGAATTTTCTGGTAGAGAATAAGAGCGTACGCTCTAAAAATCAAATATGTATATTACTTATTTTCTTGTTTATATTATTAATCAGCCTCGTAATAAACGGAATCCTCACAAACAGTATTTGAGCATAACCCCTCCGATGCAAACATCCCTTCAAAGCCCAATATTACTGCAAACTTACGCAAAAAAATTGATTCTTACGCTCCTACGTAGGAAAATTTGCAGATTTCAACTCTTGTTTCTGCTCTGGGGTGATGCGGTAGCTTTCACGGGCTTTTTGTATGGCTTTGCGGCGTGTCCACTCCTCAAGTGTGCCTTGCAGCTGCTTGGCGTATTGGCGTAACAATGGAGTGCGCACCCCTATAACCGCCTCTCTTGGCACAGTATGCACTATGCGGCAGTTAAAGTCACCATACTCCTGCTCTGCGTGTGCAAAGAGGTATGCCAGTATTTCTGAGTTCTGCTTGCCCATTTTAGAGCAAAATTAAATTTTTTTCGTGATATTCCATCCTTTTTTGTAATTTTGCGGTTCAAAAATTTTTAACGATGGATTTTGTAGAAGAACTTAAATGGCGTGGAATGTTAAGTAACATCATGCCTGGTACACAAGAGCATTTGAATAAAGAGATGACAGTTGCATACCTTGGTATAGATCCAACTGCAGATTCTCTTCATATAGGGCACTTGTGCGGAGTTATGATGCTCCGCCACTTTCAGCGATGCGGCCATAAGCCTATTGCACTTATAGGCGGTGCCACTGGTATGATTGGAGATCCGTCTGGCAAGAGCCAGGAGCGTAACCTGCTTGATGAGGCCACTCTCCGCCACAATCAGGAGGCTATTAAAAACCAGCTCTCCAAGTTCCTTGACTTTAACGGAACTCAGCCAAACGCTGCTGAGATGGTCAATAACTATGACTGGATGAAGAATTTCAGTTTTCTTGACTTTGCCCGCGAGATAGGCAAGCACATCACAGTAAACTACATGATGGCCAAGGAGTCAGTGCAGAAGCGCCTTAACGGTGAGGCACGTGACGGACTCTCATTCACTGAGTTCACATACCAGCTGCTGCAAGGCTATGACTTCCTGCACCTATATGAGACAAAAGGCTGCCGTTTGCAGCTTGGTGGCTCAGACCAGTGGGGTAACATTACAACCGGCACGGAACTTATCCGCCGCAAACTCAGTGGTGAGGCGTACGCCATAACCTGTCCGCTTATTACCAAGGCAGACGGCACCAAGTTTGGTAAGACTGAGAGCGGTAACGTATGGCTTGACCGTCGTTACACATCACCGTACAAGTTCTATCAGTTCTGGCTCAATGTGGCTGATGATGATGCTGCACGTTACATCAAGGTGTTTACATCACTCACTAAAGACGAGATAGATGCCCTTATAGCTCAGCATGCTGAGGCTCCGCATCTAAGGGTTTTGCAAAAGAAACTTGCAGAGGAGGTTACAGTAATGGTTCACTCACGTGAGGACTATGATAAAGCGGTAGAGGCTTCACAGATTCTGTTTGGTGGTGGTTCAGCCGATGCACTCCGTAGCCTTGATGAGGCCACTATGCTTGATGTGTTTGCAGGTGTGCCCACTTTTGAGTTCTCTATTGCTGAGAATATGGGAGCAAGGCTTGCAGACCTTATGGTTGACAAAGCGCCGGTGTTTCCGTCAAAGGGCGAGATGCGTAAGCTTGTTCAAAACAACGGCTTCTCTGTGAATAAAGTTAAAATTACAGATCCAAACGCCACACTCACAGAAGATATGCTGCTTGGTGGCAAATACGTTCTTGTGCAGAAGGGCAAGAAGAACTATGTTCTACTTATAGGCGCATAGTATCAAAACATTTTTTGTAAAAAGTTTTGATTTTTTTTGGTTTTGTAGGTGAATTGCACTACCTTTGCAACGCTTTTGGAAACAGAGGCTATATGATGGGCTCATAGCTCAGTCGGTTAGAGCATCGGACTCATAACCCGCAGGTCCTTGGTTCAAGTCCAAGTGGGCCCACATAAAAAGGTCAGCTGAACGGCTGACCTTTTTTTATGTGCGGCACGCAGATGCGTGCTTCGTTATTCTGATGATAGCTCCACAAGCACATCACGGTAAGCGGTAAACACCTTTGATTTGGACACAAACCCTACGTACTTGTCACCGTCAAGCACAGGCAGATTCCATGCGTGTGAATCGTCAAACTTGCGGGCTACGGTCTCCATTGAATCTCCAATATAGACTTTAGCAGGAGGAGACACCATAAGGCGGCGCACTGTGAAACGGTTATACAGCTCTGGACGGAACATAATGTTACGCACCTCCTCTAATGACACTATCCCAAGAAACACGCCTTTATTATCAACCACAGCAAAAATATTACGCTTAGACTGTGATATAAGCTTTATAAGGTCTCCAAACATGGCGGATGGGGCTATGGTCTGAATATCAGTCTCTATAAGGTCATCTGTTTTAAGAAGGCTTAGCACGGCCTTGTCCTTGTGGTGGGTCATAAGCTCGCCTTTCTTGGCCAAACGCATGGCATAAAGGCTGTGTGGCTCAAAAACATATATCGTAATGTAAGATATAACGCTCACTATCATAAGCGGTATGAACAGGGTGTAACCGCCAGTAAGCTCGGCTATAAGGAATATGCCTGTAAGCGGAGCGTGCATTACACCAGACATAAGCCCTGCCATGCCTGCAAGCGCAAAGTTCTGCGCCGGTACGTCAACTCCCATGACATTTAGTATTACAGCCACCAGGAAGCCCGTAAAACAGCCCACAAACAGCGATGGCGCAAATATACCTCCGCATCCGCCTGCGGCATTTGTGGCAGCCGATGCAAATATCTTAAAGAGTATTATCATTAGTAGGTAGGCAACAAGCCATATAGTGCTGTTCTGCAAACCGTAGAAGAGACTCTTTTCAAAGATCTGTGACTGGTTAAGGTTAAGCAGTGCCGATATGGAGTCATAGCCCTCACCATACAGAGGTGGAAATATAAATATGAGCGCACTAAGAATAACGCCTCCTATTGCAAACTTTACCCAGATGTTTTTAACCTTTCTGAACATATCCTCAATCCAGTTCATCCCACGTGTAAAGTAGAGAGATGAGAAACCGCAAACCAGACCTAAAATAATGTAGTAGGGAATGCGTGAGAGAGAGAACGCCTCACTGTTAAGATTAAATAGCGCCGAATCCCCTTGTAGGATATAGGCTATGGTGGTGGCTGTGACAGATGAGATAAGAAGCGGTATCACAGATGAGAATGTCATGTCAAGCATAAGCACTTCAAGGGTGAATACAATGCCAGCTATAGGAGCCTTGAATATGCCGCCTATGGCGCCAGCCGCACCGCAGCCTACCATTAGCATCAGTGTTTTCTGGTCCAGTTTGAAAGCTCTGCCCAGGTTTGAGCCTATGGCGGAGCCTGTCAGCACCACAGGAGCCTCAGCACCCACAGAACCACCAAAACCTATTGTAAAGGCGCTGGCGATAATGGAAGACCACATATTGTGTGGTTTTATGATGCTTTTACGCTGTGATATTGCAAACAGAATCTTGGTTACACCATGGCTGATGTCATCCTTAACCACGTACTTTACAAATAGCAGCGCCAGTACAATGCCTACTGACGGGTAGAGAAGGTAGAGGTAGTGAACCTCATTTATGGAGAAATTAAGGGTGAGCAGGTACTGTATTAGATGGATAAGACCCTTTAGCAGGCTGGCTGCCAGCGATGTAAAGATACCCACAATGAAACTAAGCAACAGGATAAAACGGTCATTGGGAATAGACCTCTCCCTCCATTGCAGAATCTTAGTGTATCTCTCATTCCAAGTCATCACATTCCCTTTCCTGTTAAAATAGTTCGTATGGTGTATATTGAAATCTTGGCGTCAAGCAGCAGCGATGCGTTCTCCAGATAGATGATGTCATACGCAGCACGCTCCACCATCTTATCCACTGTGTTGGCGTAGCCAAACTTAACCATTCCCCATGATGTTATGCCAGGCTTCACATTCTGTAGCATATAGTAGTACGGAGCCACCTTCACAATCTGGTCTATAAAGTATTTCCGTTCAGGACGTGGCCCTATTATTGACATTTCACCACGTAAGACATTGTAAAATTGCGGCAGCTCGTCAAGACGGTACTTGCGCATAAATCTCCCAAGTCTTGTAATACGGCTGTCACACTCCGATGCAAGCATCGGGGTGCCGTTTTCAGCCCCTATAATCATGCTGCGGAATTTGTACATTATAAATGGTTTGCCGTGAATACCTATCCTTTCCTGTCCTACTATAGGTTTGTGCCATATAAGTATTAGAAACAGGATATAGAGTGGTGAGAACACCACCAGAATTATCAGTGATACAAGAATATCAAGGGCACGTTTCATGCACACCTCATGGTCAGACATTTTTATGGCTGAGAGGTCTATGACAGGAATTCCATACAGGGTGTTTAGTTTCACACTGCCGGTAATGAGCTGATACCTTGATGGTATGAACTTGATTTTCACTCCCATGTCGCCTACAAGCCCTATTACCGCATATATGTCATTCTCTGTAATGTCATTCTTGGCTATCACTATCTCACACACCTCCAGATCTGATATTATATCCCTGAGTTGCGATATATCTCCCAAAACCATTTTTTCATCAACCACAGAGTCCTCACTCGCTGAGACCCTCACAAACCCCTTAACTATGTATCCTGTGGATTTTGGAGTGGATTTAAGGTCTTCAATGAGTTTGGCGGCCTTGACTCCCACGCCTAAGATAAGGGTGTTAAAACCTATCTCTCCACGTTTTATACGAGTTATGGAAAGAGATGTTATTGTAATCCTTGCAGCGTATGTCAGGCAGAAGTGCACTCCCATAAGTAGCATAAGTGAGTGCAGAAATACGGTATAGTCGCTAACAGGGTCATCTATCAAGATGAAAAAGAACAGCAGTATGGAGCCAAAAACAGTGGATATGGCGGTGGAAACAAACTCAGAGAGCCTTGATTTGAACCACAGTGTGTTGTAGTATCCTGACAGCCAGTATATGGTTATCCAGAATAGGGGAATGAGCGGATAAACTATTTTAGCGTTATACTCAGGCAGCAAATACATGTATCTGAAGTCATCAGTACGCAGTACATCCATGGTTCTTACTCCATTTACAATAGCCCATGCTATAAGTGCAGTGATGGCGTCAAAACACAAGTACTTGTATAACTGAATCTTATCCTTCATTCGTAACTATTTCCTCAAAAGTACAAATGTACCGTTTTTTTCTAACTTAATTATGCCTGAAGGCTGTTTTTTTTCTTTGTCACCCCGGCGGTAATCCACAATGTAGTCAACTCCGCTCTTTATCTCGTCTGAAATCTCATAAAATGTGGCGGCTGCAGGCTCCCCGCTTATGTTCGCCGATGTGGAGACCACAGGCTTTTTAAGGGCGCCGCAGAGGTATTTTGAGAACTTCTCTGATGTGATGCGCAGTCCCACACTGCCGTCTTCTGCAATCAGGTTTGGCGCCAGGTTCACCGCATCGGGGTAGATAATAGTGAGCGGCTTTTCAGCCAGTTCTGTAAGGTCGTATGCTATTTCAGGTATCTCTTTAACGTATTGTGAGACACGTGCCATGGAGTCACACAGACAGAGCATTGACTTGCTGTCAGCACGGCGTTTAAGGGCGTATATGCGGCTTACGGCATCGGTGTTTGTGGCGTCACACCCAATGCCCCACACCGTATCTGTGGGATAGAGAATTATGCCTCCGTCACGCATAACTTGAACCGCCTTTTTCACTTCTTCAACTATAATTTTATCAAGTTCTTCTATTTTTTCCATAATATTATTAACTTTGTGTCTGCAAAGGTAATACAAAATGATGAATCGGTGAACCGGTTAATCGTTTAATCGATTAACCGATTGTACGATTAAACAAATAAGATATGGAATCCCGCTGGATAATAAATAATCTTTCTGAGGAGGATGAAAGATGCAAAGAGAGTTTGGTTGAGGAGTTGAAGATTAGCCCCACATTGTGCCAGCTTCTGGTTCAGCGTGGCATACGCACAATGGAGGACGCCCGCCGTTTCTTTCATCCGCAGTTAAATCACATTCATGACCCGTTCCTTCTCAATGACATGGACAAGGCTGTGGAACGCATAAACCGTGCGTTGGGCAAGAAAGAGAAGATACTCATATACGGAGACTATGATGTGGATGGCACCACCGCTGTGGCGCTTGTGTATAAGTTCTTGCAGCAGTTCTACTCTAACATAGACTTTTACATTCCAGACCGTTATGATGAGGGCTATGGCATATCATACAAAGGTATAGACTACGCATCGGAGAACGGCTTCTCTCTGATAATAGTGCTTGACTGCGGCATCAAGGCTGTGGAAAAGGTGAAGTACGCCACGCAGAGGAACGTGGATATAATTATCTGTGACCATCATAACCCCGATGATGTGCTTCCGCCGGCGGTGGCGGTCCTTGACCCTAAACGTGTGGATTCCACATACCCGTACTCTCACCTCTCAGGCTGCGGCGTGGGCTTTAAGCTAATGCAGGCTCTTGCCACAAGCAACGGATTCTCACTTGATAAGATGCTCTTCCCGTTAATGGATCTTTTAGCCGTGAGCATTGCCTCAGACATAGTGCCTATTACAGGAGAGAACCGTGTGTTGATGATGTACGGTCTCAAGCAGCTGAACTCAAACCCAAGTGTAGGCTTGCAGGGGATAATTGAGGTGTGCGGTCTGCGTGGCAAGGAGGTTACTGTAAGCGATATTGTGTTCAAGATAGGTCCGCGTATAAACGCATCCGGTAGAATGCACTCTGCTGGTGAGGCGGTGGAACTGCTTGTAACAAAAGACCTGCGTTTTGCAAAGGACCGCAGCGGACGCATTGACCGTTATAACCAGGAGCGTAAGGACCTTGACAAAAAGACCACAGATGAGGCTCTGGACAGTATAAAGGATGACCATGAGTTTGCAAACCGTAACTCTATAGTGGTTTATAACCCTAAGTGGAGCAAGGGTGTCATAGGTATTGTGGCATCAAGGCTAAGTGAAAAGTACTATCGCCCGTCTGTTGTGCTCACTCTCTCTAACGGGTTTGCCACAGGCTCAGCTCGCTCCATAAGCGGATTTGACATATACAAAGCCATAGACTCATGCCGTGATTTGCTTGAAAACTTTGGCGGACACATTTATGCGGCAGGTCTCACCCTTAAAGAGGAGAATGTGCCTGAATTTCAGCGTCGTTTTGACGAGTATGTGACAGCTAATATAACAGAGGATCAGAAGACTCCTCAAATTGACGTGGATGCGGTTATACATTTTAGTGAGATTACTCCTAAATTCTTTAATATTTTGCACAAGTTTGCTCCGTTTGGCCCTGAAAACCTGAAACCTGTGTTTGTAACTCACAATGTGGTGGATTTTGGAACCAGCCGCCTTGTAGGGCGTGACTTGGAGCATCTTAAACTGGAACTTACTGAGCCTGACAGTGAGAATGTTATGAATGGCATAGCTTTTGGCATGGGAGAGCAGTTCAATGACCATATAAAGGAACTAAAGCCCATAAGTATATGTTACACCATTGAAGAGAACAACTTTAACGGTAACAAATCCATTCAGCTGATGGTAAAGGATATTAAGGTATAGCGCGTCATGCTGAGCAGAGCGAAGCATCTCGCAACCATTATGAGATCCTGCGGCGTGGCCTCAGGATGACGAGTGTCAGACTGATAACGTATCCGTCTTGATCTGCTTTGCCAGCATTTGAGGGCTCTCAAACCTCTCCTCCGCACGCAGGTATTTGATAAGTTCTATGCGTATCTTTTTTTGGTAGATGTCCTTCTCAAAGTCAAGGATGTGCACCTCTATGGTCTTGGAGGCGCCTAATGCGATAAATGTAGGTCTCACCCCTATGTTAAGTACTCCTTTGTAGCTCTTGCGGTCCCCCTCAATATTAACCTTTACGGAATATACACCCTCCATAGGTATTAGTTTGCGGACATCGCTGAGCGCCACGTTTGCGGTAGGGAATCCTAATGTTTTGCCTATGCTTCTGCCATGAACTATAGTTCCCTCTATTGTGTAGTTGTAGCCAAGATAACGGCTGACAGAGTCAACCTTGCCAGCCTCAAGCTCCTTGCGTATCATAGATGAGCTGACCTGCTTTTTGCAAACTGAATATACGCCGCAGGCCTCCACCTCTATGCCGTACTTGGTCCCGCAGCTCTTATAGTAGTCAAAACCGTTCTCGCGGTCCTTGCCAAAATGGTGGTCATAGCCTATAAGCAGGTATTTCACATTCAGCTTTTCTGCAAGCACATGATGCATGAAATAGCTGCTTGACATATCAAATGTCTCTTTTGATTTAATTATATAGCATAAATCAATGCCCTCTTTCTCAAGCCTCATTATGCGTTCGTCTTTTGTGGTAAGCAGTTTGGGGACGTAGCTTGCCTTTAGCACTTCACGCGGATGTACGGCAAATGTAACCACCACGGTTTTCAGACCTCTTGCCGCCGCCGCACTCTTAAGATTGTCAAGCAATGACTTGTGACCAATGTGCACACCATCAAAAAAGCCTATTACGGCAGCGTATCCGCCGTCTGAATCAAACCTTTCAGAATCTTCTATAACCTGCATTTTTGTGACCTTCCATTAGAATTTTGGCAAAGGTAATATATTTTTTTTTGTTTTTTATCAAATTTGACGTAACTTTGCATCGCTTTTCTAAAGAGAGAGTAATTGCCTTGTCGTATAACGGTTATTACATCAGATTTTGGTTCTGACTATCTCTGTTCGATTCAGAGCAAGGCAACAATAAACTTAGCGCTCTCCTAAGAATGTAGCTTTTATAACCGTATCCTTGGTTTCAGGGGTACGGTTTTTTCCTCCATATATGTACATTGACACTGAGTTTGTGTATGAAGAGAAGAATCCGGTAGGCGTATCGTTCAAGTCTGTCTCATACCAGCGTGGCATAAGGCAGTAGAGCAAATCTCCGCTCAAATCCCTATAGTAGGCGTAGTGTAGCACTCCTGTGGTGTAGAAAGCCTCCTCCATTTGTGCTGAGGTGCATACATTCTGAAGCCCTGGTATAAGATAAAAAAACTCCATTGCCTTTTTCTGAACATCCGTTAGTTTTTGTCCGGCTTTCTCTATCTCCTCACGGTTAAGGTAAATGTTTCCGTTTTTGCAGCTCAACACCCACTTTTTCTGCCCGTAAAAAGCCATAAGGTATGAGTTGAGCAGGGCGGAGTACTTGTCTGCGTTAAAGGCGTTATACTCAATTCTTTTGTTGGTGGCCTGTGTGACGTTACGCATATATGTGCGTGAACCTGTAAGCACCACTGTAAGATTCTCCTTGCCCACCTTGTTCTCTACGTTCTCAAGCAGCCTTTTAAGGGTTTTGTCAAGGCGCAGGTAGCTGTCTTCAAGTTCCAGTGAGGTCTTTGCTTCCTGCTTCAGGTAAAATCTTGATAGAGAGAAATTCACCATAAGCAGGTCTGTGGTCATGTCATTCCCCATCTTCTCCTTTTCAATTGCCTTCAGAGCTACATCGCAGATGTAGTCATTGCAGTACGGAATGGTGGTGAAGTTCTGAAACATCTTAAGGCCGTTGCAGGCACCGCGTACATTATAGCTGAATCCAGTTCCTCCCACGCTCGATGCTGAGACATAGTAGGCGGCAGGATATATGTTCTCCCAGTTACGGTCCAGATATTGGTCTATTGGCTTCTCAGCATTATACTCCTCCAGCCATTTGGGCATTGCGTCAGCGTAGTATGAAGATGTGCTCCACTCGCCGGTAAGGTTGTTCATATATATTGGAAGCCCGCTGTGCCCTGCCATAAGCATGGCTATGGTTGGGTCTGTGGCAACTGACACAATCTTAGGCAGCCCATGCCTGTCTTCACTAAGGCGGTCTGCGTATGTGGTTGAGAGTAGCGGTTTGCCGCTAAGGTGCCAGTCATCATTTAGCCCTTTTGCATCGGGGTCTGTTAGTGAGTGTATGTATTTCAGCTCTTTTGAAAAAAAACGCTTACTGCCTATTATGCCGTGAAAGTTGGGGTTTGTGCCGCTAAACAGTGTGGCAATGTCTGTGGCGTAGTCTGTAGGAAGGTACTGGAACTCCACATTGGGGTAGTATGTGCCGGAGGCAAGACGCTTAAAACCACCGTCAAACTCATTAAAATATTTGTCAATAAGCTCCTGGTTCATATCCTCTACAGTGATAATCACCACAAGTTTGCTGCTGTCAGATAAAAGTTTATCAGCAAACACTGTTGCTGATAAAAGTAAAAAAGATATAATGGAGATTGTTTTTTTTAGTGAACTCATAACTTTATCCTATAAGTATTCCCTTCCCTTTGCGTCTCTCAACAGGTTCATCGCCTGTGCAGTCTATTATGGTTGACGGTTCTGTGCCGCCTGTGCCGCCGTCTATAACACAGTCAACCAAATCACGGTAGTTCTCTTCTATAAGCTCCGGGTTAGTGCAGTACTCCTCGTCATCCTCGTTTATAGGAATTGAAGAAGACAGAATAGGGTGTCCTAACTCCTCTATTATGGCTTGTGCTATGGAGTTGTCTGGTATGCGCACCCCCACTTGCTTGCGCCTTTTAAGTATGCCCGGAAGCTCCTTGCTTCCTTTGAATATAAAAGTGAAAGGCCCGGGCAGGCACCCTTTCAGCATCTTGTAGGTGGCGTTGTTTATTGTGGTGAACGTGCTTATCTGGCTGATGCTTCCGCACACTATGGAGAAGAGTGCAGTCTCAGGGTCAATGCCCTTTATTCTGGCTATGCGCCTTACTGCATCGGCGTTGTTAATGTCACAGGCAAATGCGTAGAGAGTGTCAGTGGGGTATATGACAACCCCTCCGCCACGCAGTATATCAACTATTTGTGATACCTCCCTCTTGTTGGGATTCTCAGAGTGGATGCGCAATATCATAACTCCTGAGGCTCTGTATTCTCTGTGGTGTTAAAATAGATAGGCTTGATATTATCCTCCTTTACCACAAACACCTCTGTGGCACGCTCAGGAAAAGTGTCTTTAACCTTGTTGCTAAAGATAAGAGCCTCATAGTATGAGGAAAAATCCCCCACTCTCACTTTCCAGAAAGGGGCGGTGTAGGTTATGTATGCGTGCGTCTCAGGGAACTGCTCTGTGAATTCCTTCTCAATGTCAAAAGCGCCTCTTTTTGCTATCTGGTTTCTATTGCTTGAGTATATCTGTACACGGAATCCCTGTGTGATAACACCCTGCTGAGGCTGATGTTTTGACTCTGTGTTCCCAAACAAGGCAGACTCAAGTTCCTCGCTCTGGTTTATGGTAACAGAGCCTTTGCCGTTCTCCAGTTCCTGTGCTGAAACCGCAGCTAATATAAAAAATAGAACTGAAAAAATAAGAAATATACGCTTCATAACAAGTCTTAATCTTCTCTTAGAACGGCAAAGTTAGTAAAAAGTTTTCTATTTGCTGTTTAGAATGTTCAAAATATGCCCTTTCATGCTCTCTGATACAGGAATAATGCGCTTGCCAATAATCAGTCCGTCTGTTGTGAGAACCTTTATCTGTGATATGTTTACCACAAATGAGCGGTGAACTTTTACAAACTCAAGGTCAGGCAGGCTCTTTATTATTTGTTTAAGAGTTACCAGAGTGAGGTACTCCCTTTGTTTGGTAACCACCTTCATATAGTCCTTTACCGCCTCCACGTAGATTATGTCGTCCGTGTCAATCTTTATTATCTGGTAGTTGCTCCTTATTGTAAGGTATCTCTTCTCCGATGCAAACTGCATACTGTTAATGTAGCGTACAGCTTTGAATGTGGCTTTGCGGAAATCCACATACTGAACTGGTTTTAGCAGGTAGTCAACGGCGTCCACTTTGAAACCGTCCAGTGCATACTCCTGAAACGCGGTTATAAAAATGACAAAAGTGTGTTCAGGTAGGATCTTTGCGAGCTCTATACCGCTCATTCCAGGCATGTTGATGTCTGAGAACACAATGTCAATACTACCGGTGGATATCTTTTCCATAGCCTGCATGGCGTTGCTATAGGCACCGGCAAACTCAAGCTCCGGCGTTTTCTTAATGTAAGCTTCAATTAATGACAGTGCAAGTGGTTCGTCATCAATGGCGATGCATTTGTACTTGTAGTTCATAGCTAAATGGGTTAAGATGGGTATTAAGTGTGAATAATTAGTTCTGCTACATATTTCTTTTCAATTATATCCGTTATAAAGGAATATCTGTCTTCATATAGAAAATCAAGCCTTCTTTTAAGGTTTCCAAGACCTATCCCTGAACTGGTATGGTCTGATACGGCTCGTGGGTGATTACTGTTCTCCACTTGGCATACAATGCTTCTGTCTTTTACATCGATGTTGATATGTACAAATGAAGGCTCTATGGTGCTAATGCCATGTTTGAAAGCGTTTTCCACCAATGCAATAAACATCATAGGCGCTATCTCTATTCCATGACAATTCTGGCAATAGTGCTCTTTTATGCTCACAACGCCCTGATACCGTATCTTCATAAGCTCAGTGTAGGATTTTATAAAGTCAATCTCCTTGCTAAGCGGTAGGGCTTCATTGTTGCTTTCATACAGCACATAACGTAGCATATCGCTCAAATGGTGAACGGCATATTGGGTTTTGTCTGCGTCAATAGCGGCAAGTACATAAATGGTGTTGAGTGAGTTGAAGAGGAAGTGAGGGTTCAGCTGGCTTTTAAGGCTTGCAAGCTCCGCCACTTTCTTCTCCATCTCGTATGTCTTAATGGTAACGTCCTTTACGTATGAGTTATACGTCATCTTAATAGCCACACTCAGAGCTATAAAGAAAACAATTGAAATGCCCTGATGCAGTAGCACTCCTACAAGTTTTTGCAGTAGAGTGGCTTTAAACATCTCATCTCTTATCAAACCTGGAGGCGTTACATTTTTAGGATGTGTAAACCCGAATATGGAAACCATTACTGATATGCAAATGGCAAACAGAACAAAATTCAGCAGTATGTAGAGAAATATGTTCTTATGAAACAGGAATCTGTCTATCAGGTAAAAGTAGTTGATATAGAAAACAAGGGGGCATATCATCAAGTCAGGCAACATTCTAAGATAACGCTCTGTTGTAAGACTGATACCACTAAGATATGACATAAAGAATGGGAAGCATAGGTATATAATCCAGAATACCACATGAATTATGCAGTATGACTCCTTTCTCTTTAATGGTATGACGCTGTTACTCATATCTGATTGCTTCTATAGGGTCTAATCGAGCCGCCTTTTGTGCGGGATACCAGCCAAAGAATATTCCAGCCACAGTACAAACGGCAAATGCTAATACCACAGACCATAGTTGCACATATACTGGCCAGCCAACCACAGCCCCCACTATCCACGATGCCACCAATCCTAAAATCACTCCTAACACACCTCCTGTTATGCTTATCATAATGGCCTCAATAAGGAACTGGAGCATTATGTGGCGTTCCTTGGCACCTATTGACATTCTCAAACCTATCTCCTTAGTACGCTCCGTAACACTTACAAACATAATATTCATTATACCTATACCGCCTACAAGCAGAGAGATTCCTGCAATGCAGGCAAGCAGAATTGTCATCATGTCTGTGGTCTGGCTCATGGTGGATAATAGCTCCTCCTGTGAGCGTATCTCGTAGTCATCAGTACCGCCGGCAGCTATCTTGTGGTTGCGTCGCAGCACTGAATGTATCTCTGCTATGGCTTTGTCAGATTCCGCCTCTGATGTGGCGGACGCTGTCAGACTCTGGAAGTACGTTATTGACAGGAGCCTCTTCTGTACGGTAGTGTATGGTGCAAGTATCACATCGTCCTGGTCCATACCCATACTGTTTGTGCCTTTTGACTCTAACACTCCCACTATGGTCATTGGTATTTTGTTAAAGCGGAACACCTTGCCAATAGGGTCTTCTCCGCCAGGGAACAGGTTTGTAACCACTGTTTTACCCACTACAGCCACCTTGGCGGCTGTCTTAACATCGTGTTCTGTGAAAATAGAACCCTCTGCAATCTTATACCTGCGTATGTCAAGATACTGCTCATTCACACCATATATTGTGCCAGGCGCATTGTTGGCGCCAAAAACAATCTGACCACTTGAGTTCACCTGAGGCGTGCAGGCTGCCACGTGCGGGCACTCGCTTATAATGGCGGTGTAGTCCTCCGGCTTGAGAGTCTGCATATCAGACGAGCTCTGACGCACTCCGCCTCTCATTCCACCGCCGGGGCGTATCATTATCATGTTGGAGCCCATTTCGGAAATCTGTTCCTTTATGCTACGCTTGGAGCCTTGGCCTATGGCAAGCATGGTAATTACAGAAGATACGCCTATAATCATTCCAAGCATAGTGAGGAAACTACGCAGTTTATTGCTCCGTATGGCTTTTAGTGCTATGTAAAACAGGTTTGCGTAGTTCATTACTCTTCTTTTGGCAGTGATTCAAGTGTTTTCTGTGCGTCAAGCATCTGCGGGTTGCTTGTATCATCAACAATACGTCCGTCACGCAGGGTTATGGTGCGGCTGCTGTATTGTGAAAGCTCTGGGTTGTGGGTTACAAACACTATTGTTTTCCCCTCACGATGCAGACGCTGGAACAGGGCTATAATCTCAAACGATGTGTGGGTGTCAAGGTTTCCTGTGGCCTCATCAGCGAGTATCATCACAGGGTCATTCACAAGCGCACGGGCTATTGCCACACGCTGCATTTGTCCGCCTGACATTTGGTTTGAAAAGTGATACATACGCTCTTTAAGACCCACCTCTATGAGAGCTTTCTCCGCCTTTTCTTTGCGCTCCTTGCGGGTTACATTGCCGTTGTAAAGCAGCGGAAGCTCCACGTTCTCAAGTGCCGTGGTGCGTGAAAGAAGGTTGTATGACTGAAACACAAAACCTATCTTCTTGTTCCTCAGTTCGGCAAGGCGGTTCTTGTTCATCTGCCTGACTGCATTGCCGTCAAGGATATATTCTCCGGCGGTGGGGCGGTCAAGGCAGCCAAGTATGTTAAGCAGGGTTGATTTGCCGCTGCCGCTTGTTCCCATTATGGTTACAAACTCACCCTCATAAATGGTAAAAGAGATACCCCGCAGTGCGTGAACGGTCTCATCGCCCACAATAAAGTCACGTTTAAGGTCATGTATCTCTATTATCTCTTTCATCTTCTTCTGTTTCCGCCCGGACGTTTTGGCATGAACGGACTTGTGCTGTTTTCTGTGGGCTTTGGCAAGGATTTCACCTCGGCGGTCTGAGCTGTAACTATGGTGTCGCCAACAGAAAGCCCGCTCAGGATCTCTGTCTTGGTGCCGTCACTAACACCTGTCGTAACTATAACAGGGTGTATCATTCCGCCATCTTTTACAAACACCTTCTTGGCATCGCGGAACTTTGCCATCTTCTCCTTTATACTGTCAGGCATAACCACTTGCAATGAGTCCTTGCCGTTAAACTTTCTATGTGGACGCTCAGATATTTCAGGCTTGAATGTGAGCGCTTTAGACGGCACGTAGATGGCATCGGAGGCTCTGGCTGTTATTATGGTTACATTGGCAGTCATGCCTGGCTTAAGCTTCAAATCTTTGTTTGGCGCTGTAATCACCACCTCGTATGTCACTACGTTTGATGTGGTGGTGGCTTGCAACCTTACTTGGGTGACTTTGCCTTGGAACACCTCATCAGGGAATGCATCCACGCTGAACTCCACGTCAAGCCCCTCTTTAACGTTTCCTATGTCCGCCTCATCCACGTTTGCTATAACCCGCATCTGGGTAAGGTCTTTAGCAATGGTGAAGAGGGTGGGGGTGTTAAAGCTTGACGCCACGGTCTGACCCTCCTCTACGGCTCTGTAAAGCACAATGCCGTCAATGGGGGAGTATATGGTGGCATAACTAAGGTTCTGTTTGACTCTTACCATGTCTGATTGCGCTTTTGAATAGGCTGCTTTGGCTTTTGAATATGTGTATTCAGCCTGCTCCATTTCAGAGTCGCTTATTACTTTGCGTTCAAAAAGCTCTTTTATACGTTTATAATTTGCCTCCTGGTATGTAAGTTCCGCCTTGCAAGACTCAAGATTCGCCTGTGAAGAGAGAAGTTCAGCTTGTAGTGTGGTTTTGTCAAGCTCTGCTATCACCTGTCCGGCTTTTACCTCACTGTTGTAGTCCACATACAGGCGTTTGATTATGCCTGAAACCTGAGTACCCACATCCACGCTGTTGACCGGCTCTACATTGCCAGTGGCTGTTACGCTGTTAGTTATGGTTGTACGCCCTACCACCTGAGTTTCAAATGACTCCTCCACAGAAGGTTGCTTGCTGCAACTTACCAATGCCGCTGCTGCTAATAATATGTATGATATTCTTTTCATTTTCAATTGACTCCAACCTTAATCTCTTTGTCCTGTAGGAGGTTCAGCAACTGAATGCTTATTATGGCCTGATAGCGGCACTGCACCACCTCCTGCTGGGCTTGAAATAAGTTCTTTTCTGCAGTAAGCAGTTCTACTGTGTTCTTCATGCCCACATTATATTGCTCTGCCACAAGGTCATAGCTGTCTTGCGCAAATCCCAGTTTCTCTGTGGCGTTAATGTAATTGTCTTGTGCATTGAGTGCATCAACGTATAGTGACTCCACATCTTTTGAGATTTTACTTTCCGCCTGCCTGTAGGATATCTTACTGTTCTCTATGTTAATCTTTGCTTTGTTAACGGCTGTTTTGGCTGTGCGCTGGTCATAGATGGGTATGTTTATTGCAATGCCGGCTGTGGGACCAAGGCTTGTCTTGAACTGCTCGCCAAGGCTTTCGTAGTTTGCGGTGGAGTAACTGCCGCTAAGGCCTGCATTGAGTGATATTGTAGGCATCCAGTTGCCCTGTGCCACTCTTTTACCTATCTCTGCGCTCGTAATGTTCAGTTCCGCCTGCTTTATGCTTGGCATGGTTGCCATGGCTGTGTGGTAGATGTCCATCATGCCTGGTAGTGGTTCAAGTATCTCGTCATCGCTTATTTCTGGTATTGCAATGCTGAACTCCACATCGATGCCTATCTCAAGCAGTTGCTTAAGAGTCAGAAGCGCCGTTCGTAGGCTGTTGCGGCTTTTTGAGAGATTGAATTTGTTCTGACTCCACTGTGTGGCCACTTGTGCCAGGTCACTTTTGGTAATCTTACCCACCTCATACATTATCTTTGAGCGTTCATACTCTGCATTGCTAAGTTCAAAAATTTTCTCGTTGGTCTTTACGGTCTCATTATTGTAGAGTACGGTGAGATATGCTCCAAGCACATCTTTTTGCAGTTGCTTCCTGGCGCTTAGAACACCCTCCTGGCTTGCTTGTAAAATTACATCATTCTGGCGTTTTGTGTATGTGAGCCTGCCACCGTTAAAAAGTGTCATGCCTGCGGATATGCCGTAGTTTGCGTTATACACAGACTCGTTGTCAGGACCAAGCATATTGCGGTATGCATAGTTCTGGTTAGTGCTTGCGCTAACCGTAGGGGCAAACGCCGCCTTAGACTTACGTAAGTCCTGTTCAGCAGAACTCTTGGCGGTGATAGACTTTAACACGGTTGTGTTATTGTCAAGCGCATATTGCATACACTGCTCAAGTGTCCAATTCTGAAATGTGTTGTCATTTTGGGCGCACAGCATCACAGTTGCCGTTACAACTGCCCATGTTAAAACAAATACTTTTTTCATATTAGGGAACAAATTTAATATTTAACAATTATTTTCATACAAAAGTATAGACCAATAACCTTTTTTTACCGACGAAAATAGTGCGCTAAGTTAGCGAATTTTAACTGAACTCGCCAACATATCTCTATTTTAGCTGATAAAGCTCCAGTTCACAACGTTTCTGGTTTTGCTGTGGAGTTGGTTGAGAAGCAGTGCATTCTCAGGATGTGAAAGCATAGGGTCTGAGGTGAGGAGTTGCTCAGCCTCATCACGTGCCATGGTGAGCAAGGCACCGTCACGGCTAAGGTCTGCCACACGCAGGTTGAACGGCAGACCGCTCTGCAGTGTACCCTCAAGGTCGCCGGGGCCTCGCAGGCGCAGGTCAGCCTCTGCTATCTCAAAGCCGTTTGTGGTCTGTGTCATTATGTCAATACGCTTTCGCGTATCAGAGGAAATCTGGTATTTAGTTATAAGAAGGCAATATGACTGATCTCCGCCACGCCCCACTCTGCCTCTCAACTGGTGCAGTTGTGACAGCCCGAAACGCTCGGCGTTCTCTATAACCATGACAGTGGCGTTAGGCACGTTCACACCCACCTCTATCACCGTGGTGGAAACAAGCATATTGGCTCTGCCGCTTATAAACTCCTGCATCTGAGCCTCTTTCTCGGCAGGCTTCATCTTGCCGTGAACCATGCAGACAGTGAACTCCTTAAAAACGTTCTTCATGGCCTCAAAGCCATTCTCAAGGTCTTTCATATCAGACTTCTCAGACTCTTTTATAAGCGGATAGACCACATAGACCTGTCTGCCTTGCGCCATCTGCCTGTGCAGGAAGTTGTTCAGCTGAGGGCGCTTTTCATCAAAGACATGCTCAGTCTGTATGGGTTTGCGCCCAGGCGGCAGCTGGTCTATCACACTCACGTCCAAATCTCCGTAAAGAGTCATGGCAAGGGTGCGGGGAATAGGGGTGGCGGTCATTACAAGCACATGAGGCGGACGTACGTTCTTGCCCCACAGCTTGGCTCTCTGCGCCACTCCAAAACGGTGCTGCTCGTCAATTATTACAATGCCTAACTTGGCAAACTGCACCTTGTCTTCAAACACGGCGTGCGTGCCCACAAGTATTTTAAGGTTCCCCGATGTCAGCCCATCTGCAATATATTCACGCTCCTTCTTACGTGTGGAGCCAGTAAGCAGACGCACTTCAAGTCCCAGAGGCTCAAGCATCTTGCTCATGCTCTCATAATGCTGAGTGGCAAGAATCTCAGTGGGAGCCACTATGCACGCCTGATAGCCGTTATCTATGGCCATAAGCATGCTGAGCAGCGCCACTATGGTCTTGCCGCTACCCACATCACCCTGCAGAAGGCGGTTCATCTGACCAGGCCCACGTACATCAGCACGAATTTCACGGAGCACCCGTTTCTGCGCATCGGTGAGGTCAAATGGCAGACACTCCTTGTAGAAAGTGTTGAAATAGTGCCCTATAGTGTTGAACGGATGTCCCATAGCTTTGCTGCGGAACTGGTTTGCCTGCCGCAAAATGGCAAGCTGAATGTAGAAGAGCTCCTCAAATTTGAGGCGTGCCAAAGCCTTGTCGAGCGTGGGCATATCCTTAGGGAAATGGGCGGTTACAAGCGCCTCCGCCGCATTTGGGAAATGATACTTATCTATAATATGCAGAGGCAGAGTCTCTTCAATCTCCTTGCGGTTAATGCTTTTAAGGGCGGTTAGCACCAGCTTTTGAACAGCCTTGGAGTTGAGAAAATGGTTCTTCATCTTCTCCGATGTGTGATAAAGCGGCATAAAGCCAGTAATGCGGTCTGGCGACGGTTTCTCTATCTCAGGGTGTACAAATGAGAACTTGCCGTTGAAAAGGCTCGGCTTGCCAAATATGATGTACTCAGTATCAAGCAGGTAAGCGTCAAGAATGTAGTTCAGTCCCTTGAAAAATACCAGTTCAATGAAGTCATCGCCGTCAGTGAACATTGCCACCAGACGCTTGGCACGGCCTTCACCCATCTGACGGAAACCTTTAATAACGCCTCGCACCTGAACGTACGCAGTGGCGGTCTCTATCTCACGTATCTTGTAGAACTTGCTGCGGTCAATGTAACGGTATGGGAAATAGTGTATCAGGTCAGAGATTGTGAGTATCTCTAACTCCTTTTCCAGTATCTGAGCCTTTTTAGGCCCCACACCGGGGAGATACATTATGGGGGAGCTCAAATTCAGTTGACAGTTGATAGTTGACAGTTGACAGTTTTATCGTCACTCTGAGCGTAGCGAAGAGTCTCATAATAATTATTCGGGACAAGCCCTCATCAATTCGTAAGAGATCCTTCGGCATAGCCTCAGGATGACGTGTGTGTATTCACCAAATCGGTTATATATGTAATCTTCTTATTATTAACATCTCCTTTTGTAAGATATATTTTGTGCCCTGCATGCTCCACCACCGATGCATCGTCAGTAAACAAGGGGCTGAATTCCACATTGTACGCCTGTTTTAGTATAGAGGCGCGAAACACCTGCGGGGTTTGCACTAACTTTACACGGCTGCGGTCAATGGGGGCGTTTGAGCTTCCGTTTTCACTCACAATGCGCACAGAATCAGTGCAGTCAACCACTGGCACGGCGCATCCTTGCTCTTCCGCCATGCGGTACGCCTCCTCTATCACAGATGGTGTCACAAATGGTCGCACTCCGTCATGAACACCTACAATGGCGTCATCGGGGATAACAGTCAGAGCGTTTTTTACAGAGTTGAAACGTTCCGCTCCGCCAGCCACAAGCGTACACTCCGCCTCAAAGCCATACTGCCTGCACAGTTCACGCCAATAGTCAAAATTATCCTTGCCCAGAACTAACACTATCTTTGCAGTGCCACGGAACGCCTCTATGGTGTGCATAAGCACAGGCTTGCCGTCAAGGGGCAGGAACTGCTTGGGCACAGGGCCTCCAACCCTCACGCCCTTGCCAGCCGCCACTATAATCACATATCGGTTTGTCATATCGTGTTTTGTTTACTTTACAAGTTTAAGTCCTTTTTCAGATAGGTAATATCGTTGTTTGGGGTGGTTGGGTTTATCTGGATAAGAACGTAGTACATAACCCTTGTCTATTGCTGGTTTTAATAAACTCATACGAACGTACCTTCTGCTTGAGATGTTTAATTTGGTTTGTAACTCGTCCATTGAGATAGTTGTATCCCTAATAATATCAATGAGTTTTAGGACTTGTACCCCAGCTTGTTCCCTAGCTTGTTCCCTAGCTTGGTCACTAACTTGGTCACTAACTTGGTCACTAACTTGGTCACCAACTTGGTCACCAAACCAGTAAGTGATGGTGGAACTAACCAAATCGCCGGCAAACTCTACCTTCCCCTTTGTCAGTTGCTCCCAAGCCAGCATCTTGTCAATGCCATAGCCCGCATTCTCTCCAAGTTTTGCATAACGGAAAAACTTGATTATGTTTGGATTGCGAGGAATGGAATGAATCTGAGTGCGAAGTTCTGTCAGCGGGAACATAAACCGTCCTGGGTTCTGTAGCTCAATACGGTTTGTGAACACGCGGATAGTAGGGTGCATAGGGCTGAAGTAGTCAGCGTGGGCGCAACAGTTTGTGAGCCCTTCTCTAAGGGCGTATAACTGTGATTCGTCTTCAATGCCAACACCATTAGGAAGCGCCTTGTATGGGGCGTCAACAAAGTTGCGTAAGCGTTGGATGATAATCTGATATGACTCCCAGATGTTATCCTGCTCCTGCATTCTATAGGTGTAACGTACTCGTGCTTCTGCAAGGCTTTTGCCAGGAATCTCAAGATAGTCAATCCAGAAGTTGCTAATATAGCGTTGCACGATGTCACGTTTGCCGAGCATCAGTATGCCGCCTATGGTCAAAAGCCCATTTCTTGAGATGCCAACTTTTTCACAAAACTGCTCATCGGGGAGGTCTTTGTATGGAAATGTTGGATTATCATTGCGGATATGATTCCTGTAGGTCTCAAGTGAACCCTTGTTCAAATCTTCAAAGCTTGTTCCCTCAACCACTTGTTCACTCTTACTGCCAAAAGCTTGGTCCCGCATCATAGCCATAACCTCTGTTTCAGTTGCACGTCGGTCTCCACTGCCAGTTCTAATGAATGTGTTGATTGGGTTGCTGTAGTAGATTGGCTTAATTTCAGATGATGGTATAAAGAATGCTAACACTTTTTTCCCTTCAATGTTGAACTTTTGCCCTTTAGCGGAGAGGCGCATATTGAATTTTTGTCCGTTCCGTAGTGTGTTGAGAAAGTCTGATTCTGTCTTTTCTCCGTTATTGACACCCTGAACTACAAATCTTTTGCCCTGTTCTTTAACCCCAAAGACAATCCAGCCTCCTGATGTATTTGAAAAGGCTGATACCGTGGCCCATACATCTTCTGGTAACTTATCTTGAGCTGCTTTACACTCAAAATCATCCCACTCAATATCGGTCAGTCTATTTAAAAGTTCCTCCTTTGTCATTATCGTTAGATTCTATAATATTTGCAAAGATAAACAAAATAAGCTATTCTAAAGACATTTCAGCATGCTTGACTTTTCATACTCATAAAAAATGTGAAAAGCTTTGAGTTTTAACTCTTTTCTCCTATCTGCCTCGTTAATATAATCGGCAAAACCAAATGTGAAGAAAAATTAAAACCAAATGTGTAATTTTTTATAAAATTAATCCCTTAAACAAGATTTAATTACTGTTTAAGGGATTTTTATGATATATTGGTACAATCTTCATTTTACCGTATTATATTTCCAATACTCATTTTCCTTGGTATGCGCGAGCATATCCGGTGCAATGCGCTTTAGCAGATCTTCTATCTCGTCCACTCTGTTGTACTTGGCGGCGGCGAGCAGGTGTGTATAGCCTATCCTTGCAGCGTCCTCCTGAATATCACCGTTAAGTATGCACTTAACCTTCTTGTTCATGATAGAGGTTAGTTCGTGAAGACACTGCTGCTCCGTCACGACGTCTGGGATAACGTTCCCTTTTACCTCTTCCGCACCCATTATCTCCTTGACACGGCTACTGTAGCCGTCATCATGCAGTACACGTGCAACTGTATTGAAGTACATATCTGTATACGTATCCTTAAGCTCCTGGTTCATAAACTGTGTTACACCTGCATTCCATGCCAGCGGATAGTCTATGTGCAAGCCCTTTAGGAGGTTATGCTGACCTACAGCCTGTTGTGAATATTGATAGGTATTATCCGTACGCCACTTCTCACCCTCCTCACTCTGCACAAGCAGGTCATACTTGCCGTCAAAGAGCTCTGCCAGCTTGGGGTTCTTCAGGAACACATCACCGTCTATGTGCATAGAGCCAAGCGGCTCCCTGGCGGTGGCGTAGAGCTTTCCGAAAGCCCAGAACGGAGCTATGCCACGTGGCAGGTCGTTGAGGTCACGATACACCTCATCGTATGGTATTGCGCTGAGCATTGCTGCGCCTGGAGTGTCGGCATGGAGCACAACCTGCGCTCCTATGCGTTTTGCAAAATAGTAGCTGCACGCAAAGCACAACATTGTGCTATGCACCTTCTCACGTGTCATCGGTGCAGTCCAAAGTGTATGATAAATTCTAAGCATAGTAATATAGTTTTAAGGTATTGTGTATTCTATTGTGTAGCCTCGTGTTGCAAGGCGGTCTAAAGTTGTCTGAGGGATCTCTCCTTGACGGTCTTGATGCACATATATTGTCATAGTGCCATTCCGTGCGTAACCAAGTCTGTTAAGCATAATATCAAGTGTCTCAGTCGTGATGCCAGGGAAGGCGAAGAAGATGTTATCTGCGGCATTCACATTAGGCTCCCACATATAGGGGAACTCTATTACTTCAATGTTGTTAGTTAGAAGACTCTCCCAACTGTACTTGAACATATCCTTGTCAAGACGGAATGGGGCACGAGCAAACACCAACCTTGTTAAATCTTCACTCCTTATAAACGCACCTGAATCAGTTAAATTAGATGTAACAACCAATTCTTTAACACTCCCAAATTGACCTCCGCAACTGCCCACCGAATGTGGTAAATAGAGTGTTATATTATGATTCTCGTTAAAAAGTCCCATGATATTACTACCTATGGAAGCAATGCTTGTGCGAGAAAGGTCTATAGAACCGATACTTTCACAATACGAAAAGACCCCGTCGCCCATATCATTCACCGATGCGGGTAATACAACACTCTCCAAGGCACTGCACGCAAAGGCTTCTTGGCCTATACCTGTAACGCCCTCAGGCAGTTCAATGTGAGTTAGCCCTATATATTTAAATACTCTGTTATATAGAGATGTATTACCTGTGGTTTTCACCACACCATCCTCAAGGCTCACCGTATAAATACCCGGCTCAAACACCTTGCTGCCAAGGCGGAACTGGCACTGGAGTTCAAGTGTTATGCTGTCATAGTCAGCAAAGTTTATTTTGCGGCTGCTTCCTCTTTCCAGACTACCACTGTAAGAATAATAGAAATCACCTATTATACCGGTTATTCTTGGAATGCCTCTTGTAGGAATAAGATCCTCTGTATAATCCACAACAAATGTAATGGTGTCTCCAAGAGCAAAAGCATAGTCGTTACTATCACAGTGTAGCATTACCGCAGCCACTTCATACCCAGAGAACGTGCCATCCTTAGTAACGTGGAACGTCTCATCTACAGGGAACTTATAATCTCCTATGCGACCGAATTTAGCCGGCATGTCAACTGTGCGGAAGTTAACTTCACGTAAGGACGTGCAACCGCTAAAGGTGCCATCAAGGATGAGTTCCGGTAGATCCTCCACAACCTCTGCATCGCCTTTGTCAAATGTGACACGCTCCAGACTCTCACAGTATTCAAAGGTATTACTGAGTTGCTCAATACCTGCGGGTAGCGTAACCTCCTGGAGTTTGCTGCAACCTGAAAATGACGAGCCTACTCTTTTAAGTGTGGACGGCAGGCTTATCTCATCAAGGCCGCTGTAAGCAAACTCACGGCCTTTTTCAAGAGTCTCAATACCCTCCGGCAGCTCCAGCGAGCCTAACTTATCACAATACGCAAAGGCGTATGCTCCTATCTCACCTATACCCTCAGGTATCACTACAGAGCCAAGCTCTGAGCAGTAGGCGAAAGCACCTGAGCCAATATTAGTTCCTACAGGCAGCGTAACAGCATACAATCCAGTGCGAGCAAAGGCATAGTCACCTATGGCCGTTAGCGAGGACGGCAGTTCTATGTCTCTCAGCAGGGAGCAGCCGTCAAAGCTGTGGTCCGGTATCTCCTCAAGCGTGGCGGGCAGCGTAACACTCTTAAGGCGTGTACAGAAAGAGAAAACACCGTCACCTATCTCCACATCGTCAGAGATCACAACACTGTTAAGTTTTGCACCTGAAAACGCATAGTCGCCAATGGTCTCAACGTCCATGGCGGTTAAGTCAAGGTCACCAAGGATAGGAGCTGCGTAGAAAGCTTCAGCACCTATGGCAGTTAGCGAGGACGGAATATTTATCTCCACAAGGTTGTTGCAACCCTTGAAAGCACCGTCTTTAATCTCAAGAAGCTCCTCTGGAAGAGTAACAGCACACAGTTTGACGCAATTAATAAAGGCGTGCCAGCTTACAGTCTCCGTGCCGTCGGGAAGTGACAACGTGGTAAGAATTTCCTTGTCTTCCATAAACTCCGTATCGGAGTAGTTCATGGTTCCATCCTCCCAGCCGAACACATATTTAGTGCGGTCAGGAAACTGGTAACGGATAACATCGGTATCCTCTGTTATATTAACCAGCTCAGAGAGTTTCTTGCCCTGCCAGCTGTTGCGGGTTTTATCGTCATCCACTGCAGGCATAGCTGCGATGAAGCCTCCCTCATTAGCCTTCTGCACGGCTATGGGCGTGCCGTCCTGATATTTAAAATTGACGGAATGGGAGTTATCCAACACCTCAACAGTATCCTTAATGTCAGACAATTCGCTATCCAGACTCTCAACATCTGAGATTTGTATTTTTTCACTTTTATGCCAAAAGCTGTCAAATACAGCTGCAAACTGTGCCGCAGTAGGCTTCATGCCACGCTGAAACCATGATTTTATTGTGTTAATTGAAACCATATTAAATAATGTTTAAATCACTTTTATAAGTTTATATAACGCAAAGTATGGAGGGCGGTTCTCATGCGGGCCACTGGCGCTTTGTGCGGAGGTGGGATTAACAGTAACTGTAACTCCAAGAGCCGCGTCTCCAACTATTCTTGAATTATCAGCTGTTGCACCAATCCAGTAACCATGCTCAGCCATCTGCTTTGCCGCCGTCACGCTACCACTTGCGGTGTGGCTGTGCGCTGGCAATCCAGACTGTGCGGCTGTAAGAGTTACCTTATTAGAGCCACCAGTAGAACCTTTGGCGTACGATGTATCCATACTGCTATTAGTGCCGGCACCAACAATAAACCGACCAGTCAAATCAGGTACATTCACGCCATTGACACTTGTAATTTTTGCATAATAAGTATAGCCGTTATATTGTTTCTGCTTTGCTATATTCATTCTGTTGTAGCGGCTCTGCCATTTCGCAAGTTCTGCATCAACCTCGCTTGTGTTATTTGGGAAGAACCCGCCGCATGGAACCCAGCCAAATGGCAGATTGTCACAGGAGGCTTCTCCGTACCAATCTATAACAGTTCCTTTGGGTACATGATGCTTTTGTGATTCCTCCATAGTCATCACTTTTGAGAAACTTGACACAAGTGTTCCTGAATAACTTGAGTAAACAGCAACCTTGGTTGTCCTGGCATTCTCAATGGTTTCACTTAAGAACGTGACATCCTCAGATGTTGTCTCCACTGCGATACGTGCTGCTGGTGTGCCTGTAAGAGGCATTAGTTCTCCGTTAACTATCACCAGGCCAGGTGCTGTTGAAGAACTCTCTTTCAGGATTATATTCGTACCAGCAAGACTTGTAAGTCCGTAAACCAGCTTTATTTGTTCCTGAATGAAATCAAGAGTGTCCGTAGATAGTGGGAATTTGTTTCTCCCGTTGTTTTTGAACTTTTGAGTATTCATTGTTGTATGTTAAATGTTCTTGATGCTAATCTATATTTATTAACCACAGCCTTTATACGTGCCAGGTTATAATCATTCCAATCAACTGAAGCTGGTACTATCACATCAAAGGCCACTGTAGGTGTCATTATCAGTGACTCATCATATACCACAGGTGAATTATCGTCCGCTATAACAACATAATCTTCCGTGTCAAATTCAGGCACCTCATCATAAACCACAACCCATTCCCCTACGGTGTTCACATCTTCAATCTCAAATCCGGCAGCATAGTCTGATATTTCAAACTCATCATTTAAGGCCGCTTTTATATGGCATATCTGGCTTGTGTGCGTAATCTCATAAAGTCTTACGTCACGATTCCTCTGGTGCTTGTCATGCATAGCCTGTAAAGGAATCATCATTACCCTTAACAGTGACATTATCACAGGCTGCCTTAGGAATGTAGGCAGCAGTAACACGGCCAGTTTCTTGTAATCAATTATCATACGGAACATACTGAATGTTTAGTTCTGCTCTGTCTCCTTTGAAATATCCCGATACAGGCTGACAGTAAGCCGTGACAGGTTTCATGCTTGATGATATTTCCCCATGGTAAACATTGCCAAGTTCCACCATCACAATGCCAGGTGTGTTCTGCAATGCGTCAACCATCTCATTCTTGCGGAACTCACCATTGAATGGCAGGTTCTCAATGTAATTCTTAATTGCAAGCTCTGCTACCTTAGAGCCGTCAGCTTTGCTTTCTCCCTCTGCCGTTATCAATAACGGGTTATAGAACACGGTCATATCCAGTCTTAGATAATCTCCGTCTTGTGATGTTACGTCTATTCTAACACCGGCGTCCTTTATCTCTCGCATATAAGCCTCAAAGGCGCTCTTCTCTTCATCTGTCAGCGGTTCAGGTCCTCTCTTGGCAACCTTCAGATATAGAGTCGCATTGCTCTCAGTGCAGGCGGCAAACGTAACTGGCATAACCACACCCTCATCGTCATCCGCGAGCGCATATTTGTCGGTGCCGGGAATAAGAGATTCACCATAATGGAACGCCTTTGCCTTCTCCACATACCAGCGCAGGGAGTGCGGCTTCATAGCCGCAATGTATTCAGTCACTTCCGCCGTGTGAGAATCCATTAGTTTCTCCAATGTCCATATAGCTGTTGCCACTATGTAGAGCAGCAAGTTCTCAATGCTCACTTTACTGAACCTGGAATCAAACTTATCCCCTTCAGAGAAACCATACTTTGCCTGCAGTGTGCTGTCAGTTATAAACGCCTCTGTAAGCTCTGTTTTAATCTGTGCTATTGTCCGTGCCATGTTATTGTACCTCAAATTCTAATTCTATTCTCCAGAACTCAATTCCCTCACCAGTTTCAAGTATGTTGTTTATCTCCGTGGTTGTTATTGCAGTGGCAGGTTTAATTGATTCCGCTGCATATCTGGCCACGGTGTCTTTGTTCATCGCAGCTGGGACATTGCTGAAAGTAGCACCTACGGCGATGTCATCAGTGAGGCTGACTCCATTGTCAAACGCCAAATCATACGCAGTCTCAGCATTGCCACAGTGCTGCAACGCAAGATCAAACAACCCTTGTCTGGATGTAACGGTAATCATATTATTCTGTAATGTCTAAGTATCACCAAAATCACAACAAGCACCACCGCAAATATTGACGCTATCAGTGTTATCACCCATGACGGAGTGCTGATTTTGACCTCTTGCTTTGTGTCAGACTGTTCTTTTTGTTCAGAAGCGGCGCTTATGCTGGTATCATCTTGTTCCTTTAGAACGGTCTCTGTGTTTTTATGACTGTTTGAGACAATGTTGTTACAACCCTTGCTGCTGCGTTCAGCCACCTGCTTTGTCACTCCAGTCACATACTGTCTCCCCAGACTATCTGGGATGCTTAGTGTAGTGGTAATGGTTGTTATAACAATGTCATCTGAGAACACACTTAAATCAACCTTGCTCCAACTGGAGACAGAGCTGTCAACAACATCCTTATTGCTGGTTGTTTGAACCTCCAGTTCTGACTCCGCATGGCTATTTGTCTTCTGCACCGTCTTCACTGTTTTGCAGCTCACTGCGAACAGGACACATGCCAGCATGAGGACAGTCCTGAATACGTGCAATGGCACGATTGAGTGTTTTAACATCCTTTCTAAGTCCATTTACTTCCTTTTTTAATGGTTCTACTATGTATTCGTTAAATCCGTCTATCAGTTTTTTAAGGTTGTCAATTTCCATTGACTTGGCCTCTTCAGAAGCCTTCTTCTTGGTGGATCTAAGAGTTACCAAGGTAACAATGAGTGTTCCGCCAAGTACTGACTCTATTACAAGTCTGATTATCTCCTCTGTCATAATCCTGCCTCCTTCCTCCATTTCTGCACATCAAATGACGGGCAGTCTTTAGCCGCAAACTCATTATGTCCGTGAACACTCGCATCTGGATAACGTTTAAGCAACTCTCGTACAAGACGCACCATTGACGCTCTCTGAGCCGGTGTTCTTGTGTCCATTGCACGCTTGTTGTCACGGCTCATTCCACCTATATAGCAAATTCCAATGCTGTGAGCATTCTGTCCTTTGCAGTGTGCGCCAGGAACATCATCAGGCCGTCCTTTATGTACACTGCCGTCCAAGTATATCACATAATGGTACCCGATGCCGTTATAGCCTTTTTCTTTGTGCCATGTGTCAATCATTTCGGCGGTGATGTCACGCCCTTCAGGGGTTGCGCTGCAATGAATTATTATTTTGTCAATCTTCCTCATATCACTTGTATTTAGAATCTATAGTCAGTTGGCCGCCACTAATATCAACCTTATTCACAAGTTGTCCGTCGGCCTCCAATGTCTCAGTTATAGTTCTTTTCCATGCGCTTAAATCATGGTCGTTAATAATGTCATTTATTCCGGCTCCAAGCATCGGGAACTCTTTCAGTTCCCCTTTATGAGCCATAAGCAGGAACGCCGTGTTCTGCGATGTGGTTTCACCAAGGGAGACTCCGCCTCCTTCAATTATCAGGTCAAACCCTGAATCGTCAGATGCTCGTGTGCATTGTAATCCAATCATTGCTATCAATGTTTTATCTTGGTGTTCTCTATGTCGCTTTTTTGTGTAATTGTCAGCTGTGAGCCAGCCCATGCTGATAAGGCACCTTTAAGTGCCGTTCCCCCGTCTTGAACCACTGGAGACCAGCTAGTAACAGCACTCTTCAAATTGTTTATGTCATTCTCTAGGTTGTTAAGTTTCTGTGTCAGTGCCTGTGCCTTTACCAAACCGTCAAGGTTTCCTCCGTTTAGTATTATACCGTTATTGTCAATATCAATTGTCGTGTTCCCTGCTTTTATTTCAATTTTCTCCACCTCTGACATGGAAAGCACAACCAAATCTCTCAGTCTTCCAGCGCTTAAGTCATATACAAGCACCATACTTCCAATCTTAGGGGTGAGCAATACTTTATCCTCCTTATCATTCACCACTGCACGCAGACGCACATCCTCTAACCTAAGACTTCCTATCATAACAGTACACTTGTAACCGTTACAGCTCACAACCTTGGCAACCCTTAGCCATGACAATTCTTTGCCAGCTATCTCTCTGATTGCGTCCTTTATTTTTGAATAGATGTCCATAACTAACTATTTGTACTGTCAGACTCTACGTCCAAGTGTTACCTTTCTAACTCCACCGGCGGAACCAAATTCCACCTCCGTTGATACCACGTAATACGTGCCCGTTTTCATAGGATATTCTGCATCCCTTATCATCACTTTGTACGTCGGTTCAACGTATGGCTCCAGCCATCCCGTTATGCTTCCCTCATACCCATCATAACACCACAGATTAAACTCACTCATTGCTGCAGTTCTGGCGCTGGCCACATCACTTGCGGCAATGGTCTTATGCTTTGTCGTCCCATGGGGGCTGCCGTATTGCACGGTTTTGTTTTCTCCGTCAGGCATCAGGCATGTGACCTCTACGCTGATGTTCTTATCTGTCGCTTTTACATACTTCAAATCACTCTTCTCTACATTCACAGCAAAGTCATACACAACCGGGACAGCATTCCTTATCTGGCTATATGGTGCATGAATGTGCAGCACATCTTCCGCAAAATATATGTTAGCCTTTGTCTCTTCCTGAACCTGTTTGAGCACATCTATTGCGCTGGCCTTGTAAAACGTGAACTTCTCATAATTAAAATCATAGTCACAAACCACGTTGTATATTTTACCCGATGTGGCACTTACCTGTGAACTCACCTTTTGAAGCAGAGCCTTCAGGCTGATGTTGGATAGTTGTATGTCATCAAGAGGAACACGCCACAGATATAGGGAATCCTCACACTCCAGTGTAATACTTCCATCATCAGTTTGAATGCTCTTTAAATATCCTTTGAACTCCGTTTTAAGGTCATCGTCATAACCCAGTTTGATTGTCACCTCGTCACCCGTATGTATAAAGCTTTCAATGTCTATGCCGGCGTTAATATACGTGCCAGGCAGAACAACAATGGCCGTATCAGACAGTGTCTCTACGCTCTTATGTATCTTAACACTATCAATCATGCCAAGTCTCCACGTGCCCACCGTTATCCTATGGTTCATTGCAAGCATACTATATTGCAGTTAGAAGGTTCTTCTTGTCAAAATCATCACTGGAAGCTTTGATAGAGAACATCTGATTCTCCATTCCCTTGGTAAAAGGGAACTCATAGCTCTCAATGGCCACTTTGGTTATATTGTATAGTGTGAATATGTCAGCTTTCACCTCAACGCTTTTACGTCCCTCGCAATAGGAGCGCAGGCGTAGTATGTCTTCTTCAGGCATCAGACCGTTATATTTGCTAATAAACATGCCCGATATGGTGATAGAGTAATCATCCTGGCTCCATAGTTCCTTGACAGTTCCACGCCTCTCTATGTCAGTGTTGGGGACTTTTAGCACGCTGCGCTTGACTATGTTGTTCTTGCCTGAGATTGAGATAACAGGGTCAATTGGAAAGCACCACCACACCGGTTCCTCTGCCCATTTGATTGCCAGCGGACATATAGAGATAACATTCTGCGTTCCGGCTGATGGTGGTTCGCTTAATCTTGGGTCAAGAACCGGGACAGGATGTGTCAGAAAGTATGGAGGTGTTCTGAACGGTGTCGCTATGTCAATGTTTGTAACAGCCATGTGTTAGATGCTTGTCTGTACCATGCCTAACACCTGATACAGGCACTCGGCAAATGTTTTCTCAATGTCATTCTTATTCTCGCTTACAGCGCCACTGAATGTGACCTGACGTATCATATCACCAATGTTTATGTGAACCTCGGTATTCCTGGTCCCACCAGTGGCCACCGCCTCCGTGGCCTTTGATGATTCCTGTGACAGACTGTTAAGTGACATACCGCCGCCACCTGAATTTGTGGCCGCTATCAACTGGTCGTTTACACCCAAAGCGGCGGCAGCAGATTCACTTTTAATGCCGCTCTTCCATCCAAGGGATGAGAAGCCCTCGGTTATTGCGTTTTTAGCTTTCAGAGCGTTGTCAAGCACTGATTTGGCACCGTCTGTTATAGCCTTCTGGCGTTTCTCAATGTCTGCGTTTATAGATTCAATAGCAGCTCTGTTCTCATCGCTGTCACCCAGTCCGCACTCCTCCTTGAATTTGTACCAGCCCAGTTTTATCTTATCAAGCCCCATTAAAAAACCGTTGATGTAGGTGTCAAAATATAATTTGACAGCATCCACAAAGGCATAGAAGCTGAACTTCATAAAACTAACCACTCCGTCCCATAGTTTTCCAAGACCTGTAATATGGTTACACAGATAGATTATCACACCTACCAAGGCCACAATGCCGGCTATAATCAGACCTATTGGATTGGCAGTCATTACAGCATTGAGTACGGCCTGTGCTCCTGCCCATAGTGTGGTTGCGGTTTTAACCACACCTTCCCAGACAATGAGCGCCTGAAGAGCTATGTTTTGAGCCTGGACTGCGATGGTCACAGCGGCAATTGCTTCAGCCATACCCATCCAGATGGGTAGAGTGTCAATAATGAAATCATACATTCTTCTCAAGAATGAGAGAAGCCCGGAAAAGGCATTCGCCACGTCTGTAACCACGGCCACTATAACATCCTGCTTTGATTCGATTAGTGATATTGCTTTCTCCGTCAATTGTAGAATCTTGCCAATCGCAGGTAACAGTGCGTTCTGAACCCGGACATATAATGCGCCTACACGCTCACGCATATCTCCAATGCTGTTTGCCACTTGGCGCATCCTACCTTCAGGCGTTTGCGCAAGAGCCTCATTCACACCACCCACGGCACTTGACACAACATCTGCAAGTGTTGCCGCACGCTGCTCTTCAGTCCCAAACTTTAGTATCTGAGCTTGCGCCTCAGTAAACTTGTACCCGTAACGGCTAAGTGCGCCTACCTGACCGTCCATAACCTTTCCCATCATAGTGGCTATGTTCACGGCACTCTCCTGACTTGCGTTAAGCCCGTATTGCTGCGCCACCATGTCATTCATTACCGGGATGAGTTTCTGGAGTGTCTCAGTCTTGCCAAGATATGTGCCCAGTTCCTGTGCGCCGGCCAACTGTACTTCGTCACCTATAACACCAAGGCGCTGCTGTGCGGAAGCCAATTCTTTAATGCTTGCAATTTCAGCGTCAGAGGCGGCCATGGTGTTGCGCATAACAGTGGCAAGCTTTGTCTCCGCTTGAATCTGTGCGGAATTAGCCTGCTCAAATGCGCTCATTGTGCTGATGACCGTTCCAACTATGGTACTCATAGCCTGGAATATGTTGTTAATCTTAAACGCCGCACTGTTCAGCCTCTCCAGCAGACCCGTTGTTTTGGAGGCATCAACAGAAACCTTGTTGAGCGCACGGTCTATCTGGGCTATACCTGTGTACGCATTCCCATTAAGATTAATTGTAAATTGCAGGATATTGTTTGCCATAGTTGTTTTTCTACAAATTAATTGTTATCTTTGCCGTATGAAGATACTTTTTGTCATAGTTCTGATCGTGTTGCTTTCTCCGGTTGCATTCTTTATTTTTGCAATCCTGGCGAATGTGTTCCTTCTGGCCACTGGCAGAATGACAAAGGATGAATTGTCTAAGAAGGTTTCTGATTACAGAAAAAGCCATTCATCAAAAAGATCCACACGTAAGTGTTCTTCCTGTGACTTCCTTTCCTATCCTTCCCCTCTTAATGAATGGAGCCTTTGGAATTAGCCTTGGTGTTAGCTTTGGCCTCCTCTGTTCTTATCCACTCCAGTTCTTTTATACGCATTGCCCATTCTTCGTCGCTTAGGCTGTCGGGGTCGGAGATGTGCATATAGTAACGCAGTTGTGCGTTAATCTTACGTATGCCATCTCCGTCACCAACCTCGGCAGCCTCTAAAGCTTTTTTATCTCCGCCTCCTTTATTTGAATAATGTCAGCGAGCTTTGTTGATGCAGAAAGGAATAGGTAATCGTCCTCCCTTATCTCCTCATCACCATCCAGCCATGATTCATTCAGAATAACTTCATTGAACTTAAGAGGGTTCTCCTTTGCCGCCATAGACGCAAATCCTAATGCCTTTCGTGATGGCTTTTTTACGTAGCAGCACTTGTCTTCCACGGTGATTTGAAACACATCGCCATGCTTGGCTTTTAGAGCCGCCAGCTGCTCCTTTGATAATTCTTTCATAACTTGATAGTGTTTAATTGCCTACATTATACTGTATGTCCGTACAGATGAACGGCAGACTAATCTCCATAAACTTGTCTCCTTGGTTGAGTGCTTTGGCGTTCTCAGTGAACTGGATGCCATAAAGGCGGTCTGTTGTCATAACAGCTGCAGGATCCTGTAGAGGATTACCATAACAAACCACAGCATTCATACTTAATCCAAGTATTGAACTTCTGCCGGTACTGGCTTTTGCGGCCAGAATTAGAGTCTCCAGCTCAGACTGGGTCAATTTCATCTCACCTTCGTAACCAATATTGCCTTTCTGAATACTAAGAGGTTTATTGCCTTTGCCGTAGAGAAGTTCCTTCTCCTGTTTCTCTTTGTAGCTTATGCCACGTAATCCGCAGACATCACGCCCGCCGAGAATCAGTGACACATCTGCAAACTCGTATTCTCTTCCATTTATTATCATAGCTTATTCCTCCGTATTAGTGGTTATAAAACCAAGTTCTATATCAATGTATTTGGCATAGCCGTATGGCTTCACCTGAATAACCATATTCAGTTTAGAAGTGGCAAGGATGTTCTGCTTAGGATTCACATAGCACTTGCAGCCCTTGTCAGACGTGTCTGAAGGATCTGTGCCAAGTTCTCCTGCCGCTGTCATCTCATTGGCAATGGATGCTATCACCTCACTCTCTACGCCTTTAGCGTATGCAGGCGAAACATATCCGTCATCTGTTACAGGCACTTCATCATTCACAAACTCGAGCATCGTGTTGTATGCGATTCTGTAGGCCTTGTCAATGGTTCTGCGACGGGCGATGCTTCTATAGTCATCACTTGTTGCGGTTGCCAGATTGTCATCCGCTATGAAATAGCCTGACTTTCCGGTGAATGTCCTGAATGTGATGTAACCTTTGTCATTGACGGTCTCCACATTGGCCACTGACGGGTCATCATCATCAATAAAGAGTGACATAACCGGCAACGCTCCGTCTCTTACACGGCCTATGTGGCGATGTACGGGACAGGCGGCTATCTGACCGGCCACAAGGGCTACTGCAGCACCTTCACTCTCCTTGACAGTATCGCCCAGAACCACACCTACACGGTTGTAGTTGAATGTTGTAAGGTCTGCCAGTTCTGTGATATTCTCTTTCGCATAGCCACGTGCGGCGAGCAGAACAAACAACGGAGCAAAACGTGAATCCGTGGCCCACTCTGCAAGCTGCTGAGCTTTCTGAGCCGCCACAAGCACATCGCTATCCAGTCCGTCTTCAATATCAGCCTCGTATGCTGCAGCTGGCTTGTGAGCCACGGCTATAAAGCGGATGCGACCGTTGGCGAGTAGAATGAGCTTCTTGGCGTAAGCGTTCTCCTTATCCACCGCATCGGACGGTTTCACACTGTCTGCCACACCCATAAGCCAAAGCTCCGCACCGTCACCAGCTGCGTCATAGAACTCCTTGATATGCTTGTATGCAAATGCGTTGTTCGTGCTATTCAGACCGAGAGTCGCAAGGTCTGACATCTGATGAATAATATAGCCGTTGCCAAGCACGAATGTGTCCGACACTGCAGCTGCTGTGACTATAAGTCCGGCCACGCAGTCAGCAGAGGGAGCAACAGTGCCTAAGGCACCGTTGCTGAAGTTTATCTTTACTCTTGGTAACATAATCTCTACTGGTGTTTAATGGTTATTTACGCTTGTGAGGCCATAGCCTGGCTTACTGTAACCTCCTTGGTTACGGATGTGCCCTCAATGCCTATTGTTACAGTCGCGGTACGCGGATCTGTAGCTTCAGCATCGTATGCGTATGCTGTGGCCTGCATCTTCACCTTGTTACCTGTAACGGTAAGGGTCAGCCACTCAGCTTCTGTGGTTGCTGTTACACCTGCGCCGTTGCTTGTTGCATATACGCGATTTACTGCTGTGCCAGCAGCGGAGAGGGAAACAGTGTCAGCTCCTGTTATTGTAGGAGTAACCTCTGAATACACATCAGATACAATGGCACCGATGGCCTCATTTTTAAGAGGCAGGCAGATGAAGTAATGACGTAGGTTGTAACGCCACTCCTGAGTCTGTGTGTCTGGCTCGTCTACGTATGCCTTTGTCTCACCTGTAGCCTTCATCATACGTGGAGCGTAGAATGCAACGGAGGCATTGCGGTCACCACTGCCGGCTGTCTGCCCGAAGGTCTTCTTTGTCAGGTTACTTACAGTATAGAGAGGAGAATCCACAAACTCGTAGATTTCAAATCCGTACATATTAGCTATCTCACCTGTGGTTGTGTTGTTGTAACGCTGGGCGAATGTCTTGTCCTGGATAAGTAGGTCGTTTACATGCTCTGGACAAAGCACAAGAATACGTCCTGCTGTAGGAACTTTCATCTTGTCAAACTTCTCCTTCAGGGCTATAATATCATCAACAACCATACGTCTGCGGGTTCCGTCTGCAGCACCAGTGGTTAGCAATACAGGTGTATTTGTGGTGTTGCCAGAAGGGGCGAGTGCATGTAATGCCTTGGAGTATTTAGTCTCATCAACCTTGTCACGATGGCGCTCAATCACACTGCCAATCTTATCATAGCTCAGACCTCTTGCCTCGTCATCAGTAATTTTTGTGGCTTTTGTCTGATACTTGTCCAATCCTATAGCCTTATCTGCGTCATCAAGTGTTTCAACACCCAATGGGTATGTGGTGTTATTGATAAGCACTGTTGGATCTCCACCCAAATCTACAAACTGTATAGTGTTATTCTTTGCGACCTGTGAGTCAAATGAACGTATTTTGTTCAACCATCCAATGCTCTTTAGCGAGTTGCGGAAAGCTTTTATGGTTTCACCTGTCCAGATTTCAGTATAGAGACCTGCTCTCAGACCCTCAATCCCTAAAAATGGGGACGCCACCGCTACGGCGTTGAGCGTTACCGCACCAATCCAAGGTGCCATTCCTACCATAGCGGAAAGAGTTCCGCCAACAAGGCAGTTTACAACAACTGCCAATAAAAGAACAATAAACTTTTTCATGTTGTGTAATTTTTTATGGTTAATCTTTTGGTAAATCAATACCATACTCAGCCTTGTAAAGGCGCTTGTAGGTGTCAATATCATTCTCTCTCATTAAGGCAACCTGGTCAGCCGGAACCTCTGACAGTTTCTTGTACTCTGTAGCTCCGTTTGCGGATGCCGGGTTAATCACGTCTGAGGGTCTTACCGCTCCGCCCATAAGAGACAAGGTTTCCTTAAGCTGAGCAAGTCCAATCTTCTCGCCCATGCTTATGAACATCTGCTTTTTGTCAGCAGTGATTTTCTGAAGGCGTACAGCCTCATCTACAGCCTCTGTCAAGGCTTTCTTCTGCTGCTCTTCACGCTCTTTCTTCAGTTGCACGGCTTGTGCCGCCTGACCTTGCAGGGCTTCAATTTTTGCAAGAACCTCGTTCTCGGTGGCCGTCTCAGGCAGGCCGAGTTTAATACAAATCGCTTTCATGTTGAATGTGTTTAACTGTTGTTTAATAGGGTTTATAATATCGTTTAATACGCTATCGTTAATGTTGTCTGCCAGGCACAGCATCTTACCGGAGTGACGCAGAGCCAACGCTTCATCATTCGCTCCTATATCCACCACGCTCACCTCCACAAGCTTTGACTTGGTTACGGTTTCACGTGTCTGACCAGGTAGAAGTACTGAAGGGTCTGAACTACGCTCTTTAACATCAAGGCCAGCCGACACCATTTTTAATATACCGGCATCCCATTTGTCCTGGATCTGTTTGGCGAACTCATCTTTTTCATCAAACACAAGCGTGCCAGTCAGACGGTCGCCGTCAACCTGAATGTCCTTGACAGTGCCTATTGGCAGCACCTCGTTCTTTGTTCCCATATACGGACGGTTGTGCATCCAGAGCAGTATGGGATTACGTTGGTATTGACGTATGTCAATACCTGATGTCAGAACTCTGAAACCATAGCTGTTCAGGCCTGACGTGCTTATTACAACCTTTCTTTCTTTGCTCATTTCTCTGTTTGTTTTCACAAATGTAAAGCATTGAAAAACGCATTACAAATATCTGTACAAGGGTTGAATACTTCCGTTCAAGGTGTGTACGGTTTCTTTGGAGCACCTTTTTAAGATGTTATTTTTGTGGTGTTATAAACACAACTTCAAACAAAGAGGACATGGCAAAACAACAACAATTAGAGCAGGCGCAGCGCAAGGAGTTCGCTCGTATGCTTTACATGCAAGGGCACACGCAGAAAGAGATAGCCGAGAAAGTTGGTGTGACACGTAACACCATAAGTGCCTGGATAAACTCCGAGAAGTGGGGCGAGCTTAAAGCGGCAAAAACCATCACAAGAAAAGAACTGGTGGCCAAGATGCTCGCTAAAATCAACGAGAAGCTTGATGCGGATGACTGGACTTCAGATGAGATGGCCAAGGCCACAGCCGCCATTGAGAAGCTGGACAAGCAGACCAATGTAGTTACAATTATCGAGGTCTTCTCAGCATACGATACGTGGCTGATTGCACGTATGAAACTGGACCAGGAACTGACACCGGAACTGGTAAAGGTGATGAACCGTTATCAGGACATGTTTATTGGTGAGCAACTTGGCAAGACAACCGTAGAACTGAAGTAATCCTATGGCGACGGTAAAGGGACAGAAAGAAGCGTACAAGCAATGGAAGCAGCTATGCCGCACCATTGAGTCAATGTCAACGGTTGATGAGCTGGAGACCGAAGCACAGCGTCTCAAACGCATTGAGCGCTGCCGTAATGATTATGCCTATTTTGTTGAGTACTACTTCCCTCACTATTGCACAGACCAGGACACAGGACTGATAATACCTTCAGCCAAATTCCATATTGCAGCAGCTACAAAAATCAAGGCCAATAGAGACTTGAGAGCCGAGTTCAGATGGGCGCGCGGTCACGCCAAATCAACCCACATGGATGTAATGATACCAATGTGGCTGAAATGTCAGAAGCGCAAGGAGATTCATGTAATGGTTCTTGTTGGCAAAAGCGAGGACAGTGCCAAGACCCTGCTTGGAGACCTTCAGGCAGAGCTTCAGTTTAACAAGCGATACATACGTGACTACGGCGTTCAGTTCAATGCCGGCAACTGGCAGGAGGGACAGTTTGTAACTGCAGATGACACTGCCTTCTTTGCTCTTGGCAGGGGGCAGTCCCCACGTGGATTGCGCTACAGGAATAACCGTCCTGACTACATAGTTATAGATGACCTTGATGATGACGAACTCTGCCTTAATGATGCACGTGTAAACAAAATAACAGACTGGGTTAAAGAGGCTCTTTTTGGTGCGTTTGGTGCTCAGGGCGGCAGGTTCATAATGGTTGGTAACCTTATATCCAAAAACAGTGTGCTTGCCAACATAGCCAAACAGCCTGGTGTTCATACAACGCAGGTCAATGTTCTTGACAAAGAAGGGAACCCTTCATGGCCTGAGTACTGGAAGCCGGATATGATAAAAGCCAAGGCTGAGTTTATGGGTTACAGGGCATTCCAGAAGGAGTATATGAATAACCCTATAACAGAGGGTGCCGTGTTCCGCAATGACTGGATACGGTGGAAGAACCCGCTGCCACTACGTGAATATGCGGAACTGGTGTTGTACATAGACCCATCATTCAAACCCACAACCAAGAATGACTACAAGGCGGCCAAACTGTGGGGCAAAACCAAATCAGGGGAGCTGCACCATATAACAGCGTTCTGCCGCCAGACCACGGTAAGTGAAATGGTCCGCTGGTTATATGACCTGTATGAGTGGCTTCAGCAGCATAATGCTCCAGCGCACTTCTACATGGAGGCAAATTTTGTCCAGGATATAATACTTGACGAGTTCCGTCGTGAGGGTGAGATAAGAGGCTACCAACTTCCAATCATTCCGGACAAACGCAAGAAGCCGGACAAGTTCCAGCGTGTTGAGGCCATCAGTCCGCTATGGGAGCGCGGGCTTGTCTTCTATAACGCACAAAAGAAGAACGACCCCGACATGCAGGCGGGTCTGGAACAGACACTCGCCTTTGAAAAAGGCATGTCCGGCCATGATGACGGTCCAGACGCAGATGAGGGAGCCATATACAAACTTCAGAAGCGCACACGCACTGAATCATTCACGCCGCGTATAGGCAGATACACTAACTCTAAAAACATTTGGTAACATGAGATTCCTTACAGTAGAAGACTTCAAAACAGTGTGTGACAACGCCACACTGCAGGTTATAAACCAGTCAGACACGGAGAATATGAACCGTGCGGAGAACTACGCCATAGAAGAGATAAGCTCTTATCTGAACAGCCGATATGACACCTTTCTGGCGTTCTCTCAGACAGGGAATGGACGTAACGCCCAGCTTGTGATGATAACATGTGACGTGGCACTGTATCACCTCATATCCTGGCTGCCAAAACGCATTGGATTTGAGATACGTGAAATACGCTACAAGAGCGCAATAGCGTGGCTGCGTGACGTTCAGGCGGGCAAGTCATCGCCTGCACTGCCAATGCCTGTTGACAGCAGCGGTGACGAAGTGATAAAGCCGATTCGTTTTGGCGGTATGGAGAAAAGCAAATATGACTATTAAATGACAGTACCATGGATAAAAGCAATATGACACCGGAAATGAAACGTGCTGTAAAACTCGCAAAAAAGGCAACCACCAAGAAGATGGTTGTGGATCTGCAGCAGAGAACTGAAATGCTTACCAAAAAGGACATTGGCGTGTGGCGTATGGCGTGGCAGAGAGCCATTGACGTTCAGAACCCCAACCGCAATATGCTGTATGATATATACACTGATGTGAACGTTGACATGCACATAACCGGCTGCTTAGGTCAGCGCAAGGGCTTTGCCACCAAAAAAGGCTTCAAGATAGTTGATTCCAAGGGAAAAAAGGATGACGGCCGTACTGCTTTGTTTGAAACAGAGTGGTTTGACGAGTTTGTGTCTCTCGCACTTGACAGCCGCTATTACGGCCACTCTCTGATTGAGTTTGGCGGTGTGATAGAGGTTGAAGGGAAACTGCAGTTTGAAAGAGTGCAGCTTGTGCCTCGCCGTCATGTAATACCTGAGTATGGCGTAATAGTCAAAGATGCTAATGACGTTCATCAGAACGGAATACCGTACCGTGAAGGGCCTATTGCATTATGGTGTATTGAGGTGGGTCAGCCATACGACCTTGGATTGTTCCTTAAATGTGCCCCGTCCGCCCTAAGCAAGAAGAACATGCTCGCATTCTGGGACTCCTTTGGTGAAATATTTGGAATGCCTATAAGAATAGCCAAGACATCAAGCTATGATGACAAGGAGAATTCCAAGGTGGAAAGGATGCTATCTGATATGGGCGCGGCTTTCTACGGACTGTTCCCTGAAGGAACCGACATTGAGATTAAGGAGACAACACGTGGTGATGCCTTCAATGTCTATGACAAGAGAATAGACCGCGCCAATTCAGAGCTTTCAAAAGGCCTGCTCAACCAGACAATGACCATTGACTCAGGCTCCAGCCTTAGTCAGAGTGAAGTCCACCTTGAGGTTTTTGAGAACGTCATAGCATCTGACGAGAAGCTTATACGTAACACAGTTAACAACCGCCTCATTCCGTTCATGATAAGACACGGCTTCCCTCTGGAAGGCTACCGCTTTGAGTGGGATGACACAGTGATTTATTCTCCTGAGCATATCCGTGAAGTGGAGCGTATGTTGATTCAGGGCAATTATGAGATAGACCCCAAGTATTTTGCGGACAAGTACGGAATACCTATTACCGGCAGACGTGATGTGTCGTTGCCCAATCCGTCACTCGTTCGTCAGCTTACAGGCGGAGATCCTGATTTTTTCGCCTAAGGGCACTGCCATACGGTGGTGCCGTAACACTTGCAAAAGCCCCGGATATAGCCAGTACTGCAGAACAACTGTATAGCGAGTACCGCAAGCAGTTCTGCGACCCAATAGGCCGCTTGCTTACTGGAGACAGGTACGGAGTGCATGATGGGGAGACAGTTACTAATGAGCGTAAGTACCAGGATCTGTCAGACTGTATGACGGCCAATGCTGCACGTTTTGCAGCGCACAAGGCGCACTATGTACGAGGGACGCTTGATTCAATACTTGCTAATGAGAAACTCACTCCAGAGCAAAGGAAAGAGCACGCAGCACAAGCGATGTCACTGTTTCATCATTGGGGCGATGCAGAGCAGAACTTTGCCGTTCAGTCAGCCCAGATGGCGCAGAAATGGCAGGACTTCACCGCTGATGGAGACGAGTACCTGCTGCAGTACCGCACTGCCATGGATGAAAAAGTTCGTGAGGAACACGCCGCATTGCAGGGAACCACACTGCCTGTAGATGACCCGTTCTGGGATAAATACTATCCGCCTCTTGGCTGGAACTGCCGCTGCACAGTGGCACAGGTTCGCCGTGGCAAGTACCAGGAGAGTGACTCCGCCAAAGCCTGTGAACTTGGTGAAAGCTGCACGGCCAATACACCGTCATTCAGATTTAATCCTGGCAAGGCAAAAATAGCGTTCCCTGACGGGGTGAGCTACTTCAAACATGCTGGCGAAGATACTTCAAAAAAGGTTATTGGTATTGCAAGACAGTCTTTTAGAGAAACATTTCACGACTATGAAAAAATAATTAGATATAATGAAACCGATTTGGATATAGATGGTATTTCTATTATGGAGGTTTCAAAAGGAAGTGCAAGTGATAAAACTTATTTCTACAAGCAAGAGATATTATTACACATCGAGAATTATTTAAGTAAGCTTGTTTCAAAAGGTTCCGAGCCAATCGATTTAACTCATAATAATCCTCATAATGTATTTTATAGAAGAAAGTTACAGTTTTTACGTATGAATGTATATGAATTATCCGTTAATGGATTTCTGTACACAGTTAAAATGGGAGTCTATAGAGATGGGCACTTAAATCTTTACACTATAACAGGGTAAAATAAAAGAACAAGATTGTAGGATTAAAAGGTGTAACCACACGACAATCTTGTTCTTTATAGCCATTTCTGACATTGCAAATTTACATTAAAAATCTTAACCCGCAAATAATATGGGCAAAAAAGATATAAAAATACAGGAGTTCAGCCGAATCAACATAATACTGTCAACGGAAGGACGAGAAGGAGACTCTGCAATAGAGGCATATCACCGTGCTGTAACTATTGACGGAAAAGAGGTGTACCGTGACAGGATAATGCCTTATCACTATCTTCATGGCAAGGATTTGCTTTCCCTGTTTGTCCTTGCCTTAGAGTATGAAGCCGGTTATCGTAGCGATATTCGCCATACAGGCAAGAATCCTCTCCGCAAGCGTGGGATTGGTTTGCTTGAGATTCTCAAGCTCAGAGCGGAGAACATTATACTCCGTCTTAAGCTTTTCATTGTTAAGACGAAGATTCTCCTGTACAAGAAATTTTGTCTCGGCTCGTGACGTATATCCGCCATTATCCATGAAATCAATTATATTAACAGACAGAGTTAGCTGTGTGTTGGTATATCTAAAAGCCAGATTCGTAACCAGATTGTCGTTTTTGTATATTTCAAATAGATTCTTAACAACGTCCCATGTTAATTCAAACTCATTTTTCAGTAATGATGTGTCTATCTGATGTAATACATTTAGAGGGTAAGTTTTAACAAGATACTTAAGTACATTGTCTTTCAATTCTGGTGTAATCATAATAAAGCCTAATATTATTCCATTGCAAAGATAAACATTATGCAAGATTTCCTAAAGAAACTGTTGAATGATCTCAGAGTGGAACTCAGTGACGAGTTTGACAAAAACTTTGAGCGCAAGGCCTTTTTTAACAAGCGGTGGAAGCCTCGCAAGCACGGACGTAAAGGAACACTTATGATGGTTACCGGTAAGCTGCGCCGCTCACTGCGTTCAAGCGTTAATGGCCGTTCCATAACATGGACCAGTAGCGAGCCATACGCAGCCATTCATAATGAGGGAGGAACCATCACCGTAACGGCAAAGATGAAGCGTTTCTTCTGGGCGAAGTATTATGAGGCTGGCGGCAAAATCAAGTACAATAAAAGCGGAGCTATGAGCAAGAGCAGCCAAAGAGCCAGTGATGAGGCGGAGTATTACAAAAGCCTTGCACTAATGCGCGTAGGAAGCAAAATAAACATTCCAGAACGCCGCTTTATTGGCGAGGCTGAACAAGTAACCGCCTGTGTTGAAAAGGTCGTTAAAGAGGGATTAAACAATGTTTTAAAAGAATTTACCAAAAAGAACTAAAGTTATGAGAGGATTCATCTTCAGTAAGATTAAGGAGACACTTGAGAGCATTGAAGATATTGCTCATGTTGAACTGTTCAACTCACAGCTGGAGTATGCAGAAGAAGAACAGGCATTTGCCACACCGGCTGTTTTTATTGAATTCCAACCCATACAATGGAGGCATCAGTTGCACGGAGTCCGGGAGGCGGATATAACCGTGGTTCTGCACGTAGTCACAGACAGCCGCGTTGGCCACTGGTCAGACACCGTTGAAGTGTTCAGTCTGCTTGACAGTATCAGTTCCGCTCTCCATGGCATTGGTGGAACCGCTGAGAACGGCAGTGTGATGAACTCATTAACCCTCACCGCCAGCACCACAGACCACAACTTTGACGAACTCCAGGACAACACCGAAACTTACACCTGTCACGTCACAGACCGCAGTGCGTATCATTACTACTAACCTACACCTTTCATAATGCAATATACCTTGCCGTACAATTCTCCTTCAATAGTATAAGGTGTAGAATGGTGAATGTCATTATTCGAGCCTAACTTGCTCATCCAGCACCTATTCTGCCGGCTCTCTCTTGCTGCATGTGTCATATCCATCGTCTGAGGATCATAATACAATGCAACTTTAACGTAACCATCCTCATGTTCCCATGAAGCACATATTTCAAAACCAATTTTTTCGAAGGCTTCAACCAAACATTTAACATGCAATCCAACCGCAACATCGTTGGGCCACCAAGTATAAATATCTATATCTTGCGGTAATGGATTGCCCACTTCATCCACAGGAGGCCATACCCACCTGTCTTTATACATCATTGCCCAAGCCAAACAATTATATCTGTCATCCTCTGGACTTGAGATTGAAAAGCCAGGATCAAAAGCTAACAAAGGGAATAAATTGATTATATCTCTTTTATCCATAACCTACAAGCTTCATCAATGGTTAGATTTGGCTTATTTGAAATTTTCTTACCATATATATAGTTGAGAGCCCAAACAAGAATTGATGGTTTTGCCAATAATTCAGTCTTAATATAGGGTACAGCAACACGCCCCATCGCAACGATAGCTAAGAAATCTTCATCTTTGATTATTTTGGATACAGAAGACACAAAAGCCGTTTTTCTCCTCCATTCCATTAGATGATATTGAAATTTAACTTTAGAAGAAATATAGTCAATATCCTTACTATCAACGATTGACATATACTTAATGACTTCCTTACCATTGGTGTCATTGTCAAAACAATCAATGTCCGAGTAAGAAAAAGACGGAACCGTTGACATTAAACCAACAGCTGCTAATGTTAGCGGCCTTAAGTGATTTGTGACTACTGGTAGCTGCATAAGTCAATAGTTTCTTTTGTTATTGTGTCAAAAAATATCTGGTTTTTAATCTCACGAAGGTTGTCGGCAATATTCTCTATCACACAAACATCAAATGATATTTGTTTCATATCTAACACGTCAATATCTAACGTGTATAGATATTTTTTTTGTGATACATTCTCAACATTATGGTTAACAACTGCAAGTATTTCAGGGTCGGGATTCATAAGCAATCTAAATCCATATTGTTGCAGTGGATATGAGGTTTCACCTTCTTCCAATGAAGTGGTTATAAGAGTCCTAAAGTATTTTGATGGATCTGAAAAATCATCTATGTTAAATCTGTTAACAAATCTGATGGAAGTTCTAAGGATGTCTGTCTGGCTAAGAACTGGAGACAATAGATTCAAGAACTTAAGCACCGTGCCCTTATAGTTACTCCATCCTGCGTATGCTTCCTCACTTATGAATGAGATTGTATCTTTAGAAATCTCAAGTCTACATCGTGATTCTTTGGAATAGTAGACATAGCATGAAATTTCAGCATTAGATGTTCCTACTATTTGGGATTGACCAAGGTGGATATTAGTTCTGTCAAAATTAACACCTACGGCCATAGTGTCAGAACGGAGTGGCAATACATGTTTAATAATTTCGTCATATTGTAGTATCTCCTTCAGGACAAAATTTTTCTTGAAAAATTTTAGCTGGAAAATAGCAACAACTACTGGCGGCTTTTGTAGGGATGGCCAATTTTTGTTCATAGTTCAAGTGTTAAATTGCTCTGCAAAGATACATAATTTGCCGTAGATATTCTACTCCTTGTGTTAAAATTTTATATTCTATTCGTAAATATCTCTATCCCGAATATAAAGACTCCCCAAAACCGATGCAGTTTTGGGGAGTTGCGCATTGCGGGGCGGCCATTCGCCATCCCCCCTTGCCTTCATTTTTTCCATGTCAGGCTTCTCAGGGCTCGTCTTTGGTCGGACGCTTAAAACAAATCCACAATTGAACTCTCAGAGAGTGAAATTATCTTGTAGTCCACAATAGAGTCTTTAAATCTCTCCACAATACTCTGATATGCCCAATAGAACGTGTCAGCTTTTACAAGCGCAGTGTTTGCCACCCAACTTTCAGTGCCTCTGGCTTCATCAACAACACACATCGCAATGCGTGCCTGATACCATCTGTCATGCTCTGTGTCTTCATTGATAATCTCAGCCACGTTTACAGCCTTGATGCTCTTGATTGACCACTCACCTTTGATGTACTGACCAACCTCCGCTGTGATGCGCGCCTCCGCCTCCGTGCAACTGAGGGCGTTCACCAAATAAGGTTCGTGCACTTTCTTTAACTTACCGCAATCCCTGCTTACTGGGTCGGTGATTTGCTTGTCATAAGCAATTTTACATACATAATACTTTGCCATAATTATTTAATTTTTTTAGTCATGTAATACCTCTTGTCGTAATTTACCAATGTCGTGGTTTTCTTTCCGTCTTTATCAAGAAAATAACTCCATCCCAGTTTCTCATACCACGCCAATAGCTTCGGCTCACACTGATTGACTGATATAATCATCCTTGAAACGCCACGTTTCTTCAACTTTTTCTCCATTTTGTCAAGTAACACCTGACCATACCCTTGATTGCGGAACTTCTCTCCGATGTATAAGTCACACACTTCTGCATCATCAAGGTTGTCATTATCAATATAGGCACATATCTTACCGTTGATGCTCGGTGCGATAATTGTGATACACGTGCAATCATCATAATACCATTCACACACCTGTGTGTAAGTAGCTAATGTTTTTGCCATAATTTATTTTACTTTCATATATTTTGCAAATTCATCAATGAAATCTCTCTTAAGAACACGATGCGGAATTATTGTACCAGACACTCGTATTTCTACTACATCATCAAGGTTGTTGTTTAGAAAGTTTACCGCCCTTTCAATAAAAGCATCGGTGCGGGTGTACTCAATACTATTCTCGTTAAATGGTCTTTTTAACCAAGGTTTAATAAATTCTTTACCACCTATATCAGGGTGTAAATAGATTTTTTCTGGTGATTCGTTTGCTTTCATATACTTTGTATTATTTTATCTGGTTTTTCTTCTATGTATGTTAAGAAGTTTTTTTGCATTGCGGGGCGGCCATTCGCCAGCCCCCCTTTGCCTTCAATCAAAATGGTAGACTTCTTAGCGGACTCCTTGCAGGGTTTTAATCTTTGGTCGGACACATCTAATTATTCAATCCACTTTCTAATGTCGTTTTTATACTTTCCTGGTTGGTATATGTAGAAAGTATCGTTATTGAGCTTGCTAATATCATCTTCCAGCTTCTTTATCCTTGCACTATATGGGCAGAAGTCCGTTCCGCTGAACATGTCACCACCGGAATCTCTTAATAGTATCAATTTGCGGAGGTCAGACTGTTTTCGTTTAAGGATATTCTTGCGCCTTTTCTCTCTATATTCAGGAGACATCATGTATATAATCTCATCTTCAAGCCGTTCAATGGTAAGCCTAACTTGTCTGTCCCTGTGACGTACTTTTACAAGGGCAGCAACCCATTCAAACCATAGCCGATGGTTGAACGCTATTGACAATGGCAAAATGTTATAGTACACAACATCATCTACTATGTAACATCTTTTCATTGATATAGTAATTCTAACTGCAAGCAGAGCTTCTTCCTTTGATATTAGACGAGCCGTCCCTATTCCTTCTGCCATGGAAAATCATTCAAATGTTATCTTTCCTCTACACCTTACAAGCGCCATCACGGTTTCACCATTAACGTTAATATAGACATTCCCGTTTGTTTTTGCCCCGCATATAGCAACAGGAATGTCCTTTAACCTCGGATTGTCTGCCAGGATCTGTCTCTTTGCTCTGTTTAAATCCTCTTTAAGTTGGTTTAAAGAGCTGCTATCTATGACACGGTTGCGATATGTGTCATAGATGTAATCCTTTAGTTTTTTTGCTGCTGCAGTTCCGGCCAGAGTGGCATGATATGAGCAGAAAAAACGCTCAACATTGATGATGTTTAATTTAGTTTCCATAGTTTTGTGTTTTAGTATTTAAAATTTGTAAAGTGAATAATGGCCAGCGGTTCTGAAGGGTTGTGGCTTTGAAACCAAGGACGCCAGTCTTGCAGTAACAGGCCGTCATGATTGGCTACAATCTCTGGATCAACCGCTTTGGTCTGAATGCTGTGCATGCTGTTTAATACATAGCAGAAACCGCTGTCTTCCACTGGCAGGTATAGCAGCTGCATCCCTATACCGTCGGCCTTTGTCAGCCTCCAAAGTTCCTCCTGTTTGCTCGCATACGGCTTGCCGCTCCACATACGGACAGACAAGCAGGCCTTGCCAGCGTTAATCTGCTCAAAACGCCTAACCCACAACCAAGGGTTTGCACGGATGGTGTGCAGCTTCAAATCTTCAGAACTCATCCTTCTACATGCCATCGCTCTAATGAACTTGTGCTTAAAGTCCGTTGGCTCTCCATGGCGTGGGTGTGTTGCCGGAAACCTTTCTGAAAGAATTAAGGTGTATGTTATCATTCTGCAGAGTCTTTTGCGGCTTCATCTTCCAAGACAAGCATGTTATAGCAATCACTGAAGCCTTTTGCATTGCCTGCTATGTAACAAGCCCAGCAGGCTGCGGCGCATATCATGCCTATAAACATGAAGAATATCAAAGTAAGCATAGAATATTATTATTTAAAATCATCATCCTTGAAAAGGCTCGGACAGCGCTCTGCATCAGCCTGAACTTTGCGCTCTATGGCCTTCAACTGGGCGTTGTACGGGATGGCAAGATACTCATACAGCGTGGTGCGGCTTATATGGTACTTAGGCATTATGAAGTGACGGTATATGTACTCCGTTGATAGACCAGAGTTCTGCTTCTCCAGATAGAGTTCGTTCACCTCCTTCACTCTTAGTAGAAAGTTTTTCCTGTTATAAGCCATGCGATGTATGTGTTAGTTGTTTATAGATTTTAGTACCTCTTTCCAGCCAGGAAAACCGCCAGCGTTGCGGTCGTCGATATAGACATCCGCATACACCTTGCCGTAGTCACGCTTGCCGAATATCTTAATTTGAGACGGACACTCGTCATTGATGCGGTCAAACGGTATGTTGTGCTCCAGCATCCAGTTCACAGCGTCCAGAAGGTCACGTCCGCGTCGGCAAGTCCATACTATCAGGTAGTGGCCGTTATCACGCAGCCACTGCATTGAACTTCTTGCGTATGGAACCTCACCATGTATTTCCGGAAACGTGGTTCTGGCAATGGTTCCGTCAAAATCAACTGCTATTATCATCTTCTTTTATGCGGTTCTATTGTTATCTGAACTTCCACGTGCTTTCTCACCATACCGGAACCGCCGCACACCTCGCAGGTGTGCCACGCTCCGGTTATATTATCACGTTTCCTGCCGTCACCCTGGCAATTACGGCATACTTCAATTTTGCTGTATTGTGTCTGAGAATTCTTTGCCATATCAACAGTCAGTCATATTAAGTGAAACAGGTTTCCATTCGTTAGTTTCGGCATCCTTGACCTGCACTTTCAAGAACTGCTTTGTCTTGATTGGCTTGTAGGCGTCACGGATGATGCGCATACCCTCAATAAAAGTCTCGTTCTTGCTGTCATTTGCCATCTTTTCCAGCCGCAGAACATTCTGCGCTCTCAGCTGTCCGGCCTTGCTACGCTCACGCAGCAGCGCAGTCACCATATCAGCCAGCTGGCGGCTCTTGTCGTCCGATGCCAGACTCTCAATGTATGCCTGGACCATTTCCACGCCAGCTGTGTATGTGTCATCGTAGTTATCAAGAGTGTTATAACCAAGAATAATGCGCTCAGTGCCCTCTGAGTTTGTGAAAGAGTCTGAATATCTGCCGTCCTTCAGCATCTTCTGACCTTTGAACAGCTCGTTCTTCATCTCTATCACAGTGCGGAAACTCTCAATCACAGCGTTCTTTGTCTGTGTCATTGACTCACTGAGGTTTTGAGCCGTGACAACACTCTCATGCACCACTTGGTCAACAAGTGACTTGTAGTTTTGAATCTCATTCTCTTTTTTAGCTTTAGCATCTCTCTGTGCCTTGATTGCACGCAGTTCAGCAAGTTCCTCTGCTGAAATCAGAATAGTCTTTTCTTCTGCCATAGTTGTATAGTTTTTATGATGGTAATTGATTTTTGCATACGTCTAAATTAACAGGGAATTGTATCAGTGATGAAACGCTGGCCAAGTCTCTGCTTCTATGTGTAAATGCGTTGTAAAGGCTTCTTAAACGGTCCAGCGGAATGTTATTAAAGTCTTCCTTGCCAGCCGCACGGCAGGCGACGCGTTTTGCCGAGTATATGTCACACTCCCTGCCCATGTCTTTAAGGTAGCCTGAAACGGCCGCTATCAGACGCTTGCGCCATGTATCCAGTTTCTTCAGTTCCGGATTGGCTATAAGGTTAAGCGAGTGAATGAGGTCTATGAGCTGATGAGCGTCAAGGTCAGCGCTGCTTTCAACCCCAAAGTTGTCAAGAAGCATCTGCCGGCGCTCGTCCTCACTCATGCCGAGCTTGTGAGCCAGTGCGTGATATACACGCCTCTGGCTTTTCTCCATTCTTTCAATTGCGTTCATAGTCTTACATTTTGTTAAGGTTGTACTCATTTGCGCCTTTCTCCCAAATGACAAAGTCTGCGCCGCCTTCGCCTTTCTCAGGGTTTTCATAACGTGTGGTAACAAACGCCGTGTAACCCTCCACGTGTATCTTTATGTCGCTATTGTAGCGAATGTACTGTGCCATTGAACCTTTGGGTTCTCCGTTCTTTTCATGGGCCACAAAGATGAAAAGCTTGTCAGGATAGCTTTCAAGCAGACTCATATAGTCATTCATCTTAAAGCCGAGCCAGTAGTGCAGAGAGTCAATGATAACCACCTGAGGTGAACGCTTCTTGTCAAGCCTTTCTCTAAGCTCCGCAAGGCTCTCCTTTTCAAGCAGCACCACATTGCCGCCAGCTTCGCCCATTTCAACACGGTTCCACGCCACCTGCAGACTCAGGCACAAGCCCTGCTCCAGAGAATTGTAGGCCACCTTGCGGAACTGGCTGATGTACTTGGCAAGTTTTAGCATGAAAGTGGTCTTGCCACTGCCGCTGCCGCCAAATACAAGCCAGCTGCCTCTCAGCTCCGGCTTGCCGAACGATGCAAGCCACTCCCCATCAAACTCCGCCGTGCGGAACCTGGCCTGTGTCACACTCCTGTTGCTAATTGTACGTCCCATCAGCCTCTTTCCTTCATCTTGCGCGCCTGTATGAGTCTCTTAACCCTGCGCAAGTCAAACTCACAGTCATCAATTATGTCCTCTATCACCTTGCGGTCCTCAATGCCGTTAGCCACACACACTGATGCTATGTCTTCAGCGTTCACCTGCTGCATGGGTACAAACTTGCGCCCGCAGCGGCTGTAAATCTCATTGTAGCCCTTGCGGTTGTTCCTTACGCCACGCTGGATGCGTTTCTTCAGATAGTCAGTTGCGCACAGAATAATGCCGCAGTGGTCCTCCAGCTGGTTGTATATGCTGATAAAGAAATACAGCACCTGGTCACTAAGTTTGTCAGCCTCATCCAGAACCAAAAGCGGGGTTTCCTTGCGTTTGAGGTTGTAGATAATCTCATCCATCATCTCACCCACAGTGCAGCCCGTGTGATCCACGCCCATGCACTGCAGCAGCACACTCATAAAGTGCTTGCGGTTCCAGTACTCTGAGCAGCTAAGGTTGTACACATTAGCGTGGCTTCTGGCGTATGTTTTAACTGCTTCACTCTTGCCGCAGCCTGCGTCGCCCGTAACAGCTATCACAAGGCTGTGCGCCTGTGCGTCAGAGAGTAGCTGTGTCATACGGCGGTAGCCTCTGGTCTCCACAATCACCCAGCGGTTTGGGTCATAGCCAATCTGTGTGGCTATGTTGCGCCACATGTCATCTGTGATTAACTCCCAGTTGTCATTAAGCACTTGGCTAACTGTGGCTGCACTAACACCGCGTAGGCTGTTGGCGGCCTTGTTCTGGCTCCCTTTCTGCTCGCAATAAGCGGCAAGAGTTTGTTTAATAAGCAGTTTTTCTTCTGTTCTCATGGTTCAAATTCTTAAATTACAATTACATTATGTCATATAGTGATTTGTCATTATCATCACCCTCTGGGCGCACCTCTGTGGCAGGGGCTGCACCTGATAGCTTTTTAAGGTCTATAACACCGCTTCCACGCTTGGCGTTACGGCGGTTCTTGTGCTGGCCGTCACTGTCACAGATGAGCAGCTTGCTCAGTGTAGGGTCTATCTGCTCGCACTCATAATCATCCGGCTCATTCATTTTCTCCAGTATGCGGTTAGTGGTGGCGTAAGCCCTCTCCATGGTGTCTTTTACGTGAGTGCGTATGCTCTGGTTAAAGTCAAGCACCTTTTTAAGCTGCTCCGCATCGCCTTCCGTGCGTTCTGCCAGCGCCATAGGCTGCACGTATTTCTCTTCAAGCATGAAGCGGTAGCTGCCGTCATCACTTACAGCCAGAACACGGCTTGTGTCATCTGGATCATACTTTACGTTCCACTTCAGATGGGTCAGCTGACGGAACTTCATATCAAAGCAGTCATAGTCACGTCTCACACCTCCTATGGTGGCACGTATTCCGCTTGCTTCAATAGAGTGCTTGCGGCTTCCGCTTTCGCCAAAGTTCAGTAGGTACTGCTCGTCACTGAGAGGTAGCCTGTACTCATCAGGCAGCTTGGCATATAAGGCCACATATTCATCATGCAGCCTGGCACGTTCTGTCTCCATTATGCTGACCAGCTGGGCGGCGCAGCCGTCACGGTCTGGGAACTTATGACGCTTGGCGTTAAGCTCATCAACATTCACCTGCAGCTCCTTTGAACTGGTGGCTCCGTGGCCTGACCAGTTCTCCTGGTACTGGCAGTGGTTGGTATTGATGTAATCAAAGTAAGGCTCTATCACCTTTGCTTTGGCGTTGTGAGCCTGTGCCGGTGTCACCTTGGAGCCAATGACCTCATAGATAGGTGTCATGGCCTTTATTGCATAGCGGTCACACTGGAACTGGTTCACACGGTGGCGGTGGCCGAACAACTCAGCTGTATGATTCACCGCATTACGCAGAGCCTCTTTAATGAGTTCAGGCGTTTCATGGTCTCCTATGGCGTAGCCTACAGGATAGTTTATACACGGATCCAGAATAACAACTATGGTTAGGCGGTTGCTGTATGTGGTTACTCTGTGGCCTCGTTTGTCAATGGATGTCTTCTGGTACAGCAGCTCGGCGTCCCAACCGTCAGCGGTCCAATACAGCAGTGGCAGTGTTGGGCGTGAACGCTTGACTGTCATAACACGGCTGCTGTTAAACGTTCTCATGCCATAGCGGCCAGCAGCTATCTCCAGACTGTGTTTCTCTCTGAAATTGGCAATCGTTCCTACTGAAATTATGTTCCAGCCCATACGTGCCGCCATACCGTTGTACATCTCACTTACCTGGGCGTTGTTGAGGTTACGATAGTCTGAACAGATGCGCAGCAGCACGTCAGTCTGGTCGTCATTCTTAATGCGTGCGGCGTGCTGGTTCATAAACCTGCCGTTGATAAGCGTTTCATAACCGCCTTCTATATATTGGCGGAACTTCTCCTGCAAGCGTGATGCGTTGAGAGGCAGACTGTTTGGCCACTTATCTGATATGCGTGGAAGAGCTGCTGCAACCTTGCGCCAGAACTCACCCTTCTTAACGCTTTTTCCGGCTCTGCCTCTCATGCTTTGGCAGCGCTCATAAACAGCCTTGCAGCAGTTAAGTATGGCAGCGTTATTGGAGTACTCCAGCTGCTTGTATTCCGGCAGGTGGCGACCGTCTGGCAGCGTGAACTGCTCAAACCAGCTTACAGCGTTGCCATCTGTTACAATAGCATCAAGCAGTGGCTTGGTTTCCGCCTGCGCCCTTAAATCAGGATTCTTTCTATATACCTCAACCTTATACTTTTGAGGCAGGCTTTCCACACTGTACAGTGCAGGTGTCTCCAGACATCCACGGCGAACACGCTCCGCTTTGCCTCTATGCTCAAGCTGCGCAAGTGTTGAATACGCAATGATACCATTAAGGTCCATCGGTGTGGCGCATAATATGTTATTGTAGTACTCCAATTTTAACTATCTTTGTAGAAAAAATCAACAATGAACTGTTTTATCTGCTACTTCGTAAACATCAGCCATGTTAGAAAATTTGAGACAGCTGATAAGAAGATTGCGCCTGTTATCAGTAAATTCGAGTCTTTCTGTAACGCTCTGGGTGTATCTTGTTATGTACAGAGAAATTGCACGTTTCATCTCCCCGTTTTTTACCGGTTTGAGATGTACTTCAGTTATAGTACAGTTGACTATCGTAGGTTTTCTACTGCTTTTTCTATATTTGCTGAGATTCACGGTTTGTCCTTCGGCAATGAAATATTCTCCATCGACGGCAAAGAGTGCTACTCTGAAAGAGGGCATATTTTGAATACTCATATATAGTGCGTCTTCTACAGACTTGCATTTTTCAATGAAACGTTCAACCATCGAGCTATAATTGCTCAAGTCGTATATCATGGGCAGTTTTCCACTGTCAAGCATTATGATGTGAATATTATTCATGCTCTTTTCTCCTTTTTCACCAGCGTTTCTGCAGCCTGTGTACATTGCTGCTCCAGTCTGATTATATCACTTACCTTAACATCACGCTCAGACACCTTAACGTTGTCATCCACCACCACTGTGGCCGTGTTGTTCTTGCGGCTGCATACTAACTTAACTCTTCCGTTGAGCCAACTAATAGTCATTGTTCCTTCTGTAGTGTTGTGAGTACACTCACCAATTAGCATTTCATTTTTCATAGTAATAAGTATTTAAATGTTGTTTAATTAGCCCTTTCCATTCCGCCATACTCGCTTATAGCTGTATGGCGTATTTTTCTGGCAAGTTCTGTATCAGTCTCAAACCTCAATGCTCTTCTGAGTGTAGGGTATGAGATGCTGAAAGCAGACATTATTCTAATTCTTTCGCCATGCCCGAGTAAAATTTCTTTGCCCTTATTCATATTTTCCTTATCTTTACAGCGGTTTCAATTTTGAAACTTTCTGCAAAGATATAAGATATTTTCTAAATATACAATATTTTGTAGAAAAAATCTTAAATATTTACTATTATGACTACTACTGTTGAGCGAATCGGTCAATTTATTGAATACAAGAATATTTCAGTTAGGAAATTTGAGGAAATGGTGGGCTTTTCCAATGGAGCATTTGCAAGCCAGTATAAAAACAATAGGACAATTGGAAGTGACAAGATAGAAAATATCTTACATGTATTTCCTGAAATATCCCCTGAATGGCTTATAACGGGCAAGGGAGAAATGATTCGTAGTAAAAATAATGCTAATGCCGTGAAAGTAACATCTGGGGGAATACCATTGATTCCAATTAACGCCATGGCTGGCATAGCAAAAGGTGAAAACACTATACTTGAATATGAATGCGAGCGTTACGTTGTGCCTATATTCAGAGAGGCTGAGTTTCTCATACCTGTAAAAGGATCTTCAATGCTACCAAAATATAATAGTGGTGATATTGTGGCTTGTAAGTGGGTGCCGCTCACTGATATATTCTTCCAGTGGAATAAAGTGTATGTGTTAGACACTAACCAGGGTGCGCTTATTAAGAGAGTCCATAAGGGAAGTGATGACCAGCATATAACACTGGTCTCAGATAACAAAAATTACGAGCCCTTTGAGGTGGCTCTTTCTGCCATAAATGCAATAGCTATTGTTATTGGAGTTATACGTTTAGAATGATTTTTCATACCCTCTTTTGCATTTTACACCTGCAATCATCCCTTTTTCAGCCATTTATGTGGTATTTTAACGGTGCAAAATGGGGTGTTATAGCGTAAAAAATGGCACTTTCAACGCCATTTTTGGTTCATTTAGGGTATTTATAGCCATAATTTTTGCACGGGTTTTGTCAATGCATTTGTCAATGCATTTGTCAACCCAATCAAAAAATCGTCATATTTTTCAGGGTAAAACGCAATCTTTTTTGAGGCTCATATAAGCCCGCTTTAACAAGGAGTTGCAGTAGTAGTGACGCAATTATAGATCACCGCACAAAAGCTGTTTAGATGCCCTTAAAACGCCCATTAAAGCCTTTTTAAAGCCACGTGCCAAGTAATGCCAAGTTGATGCACAGCACATGCACAAAAAGAAAAGCACCAGACCGGCAAAAATGCCAACCTGATGCCAAGTAAATGCCCAATAATGCACATTTGGTTTTACAACCACTCAACTCCCATAAACCCACATAACTAACACACAATCAATAACTTTACCCTCTATCCTCTTTATATTTAAATTTTACATTTAGTTTTATGCCCCATATTAAAGCCACGGACAATAGTATCTGACACAAAACATTTTTCTGACTCAATTTTGTGATTTTTCATCAAGTTTGGCCCGATAATCCGCCACTACGGTCTGAAAAAATAATTGTTTGGAAATATGTGATGTATTGTTTATCTTTGTGAAATCAAATAAACTAAAACACTATGAAAAAAAATCTACTCTATTTTGTAGCTTTGCTACTATGTATGCCGCAAATTGTTATGGCGGCAGGTGAGACTTTCGTATATGGTGGTCTAAATTACGTTGTAAATGAAGACGATGTTACTGTGTCTGTTGGAGAAAACGGAGGTTGCATCGGCGACATTGAAATTCCAGCTTTAGTTGAATATAATTCCAAACCCTACCCTGTGTCAGCCATTGGAGATAAAGCTTTTTACTTGAGCGGTAATTTGACATCTATTAAGATGACTTATAGTATCTCCTCCATAGGAAATTATGCGTTATATGGTTGTAGCCGTTTAACAACTCTTACAATACCAAACAGTGTTGCTTCCATAGGGAATTCTGCGTTTGAAAGTTGTAGTGGTTTAACGTCCTTGCAAATGTCAAATAAGGTTATAACAATAGGTGATAATGCATTCACGGATTGCGAAAATCTATCATCCATTGAGATACCAAACAGTGTCATTAGCATTGGTGAACACGCCTTTTATCGCTGTAAAAAACTTGTGTCAATAAAAATTCCTGAAGGTGTGAAGTTTTTAGGAAGTTCAGCTTTTACGTATTGTTTAGGTATGACTTCTGCAGAATTACCCGGTAGCATAGGCAGTGTTGCCACTCAATTGTTTGAAGGTTGCTCCGCTCTTGAAACTGTTAAAATAGCAAATGGAGTAACATCAGTTGGGCTCTATGTATTTCGTTATTGCACAAGCCTCAAATCAGTTGAACTGCCAAACAGCATTACTGAAATTGGCGTAGAGGCATTTAAGGACTGTACAAGTCTTGAATCTGTTACTCTTCCAAACCGTATTACTACTATTAGTCCAAACTTATTTGAAGGGTGTACAAGCCTCAAAAACATAGAACTACCAAATAACATTACAGTAATAGGGTATTATGCATTTAAGGGCTGTACAAGTCTTGAGTCTGCAACTATACCTAATGGAACGATCAAAGTGGAATATAGTGCATTCGAAAACTGCATAAATCTTACCCAAGTTGAGATACCAAGCAGTGTTGGGCTCATAGAAGGAGGCGCATTTTTTGGCTGCACAAACATAAAAAAGATAATTTGCATGATACAAAATCCGTCAAATCAAAATGTTGAACCCACAAGATACCTTGATGAAAACCTTGATTATGAAAACTGCAAGTTATATGTGCCGTGCAATAAGATAGAAGAATACACAAACGCACAAGGCTGGAATAAATTTACCCAGATAACTTGTGAACTTGTTTCAGCTGAAGAACAAAGCGCAGAGGCTGAGTTTAAGGACAAAATTTATGTTCAGGATAAGAACATAATGGTTGACGGTCTCAGCTCAGAAGAGTACAGCATCTACAACACCGCTGGCAAGCAGGTGGGCAACCCAGTGCCTGCATCTGGTGTGTATGTAGTTAAAGTTGGTGATGAGGCTGTGAAGGTTATGGTTAAGTGACACGCCTCCCAAACATGAGATAGCAAAAAGAGGGAGACTAAAAGTTGAATCTTAATCAATGAACGTCATTCTGAGCATCTGCGAAGAATCTCGCCCTTAACGATTAATGACTTTTAGTCTCCCTCTTTTATTTTGTGCGGTTAGGGATTACACCCCTCTGCCGCAGCAGTTCTTGTACTTCTTTCCGCTACCGCACGGACATGGGTCATTGCGGCCCACGGTTTTCTCAGCACGGATTGGCTGTGTCTTCTGCTGTTCACGTGTATCCTGCTGGCCGGCACGCATAATGTCACTGCGGCTGGTCTGGTAACGTGATGGGTCATCACGTCTCTGCTCGCGAGCCTCTTGAACAGCATCACCCTCACGTACAGGAATCTGACCACGCATAAGTATTGTTATTGCCTTCTGGTTTATGGTCTCAATCATGTTCATAAACAGACCGTGAGCCTCAATCTTGTAGATTACAAGCGGGTCTTTCTGCTCATACTGGGCGTTCTGTACGCTGGTGCGCAGGTCATCAAGGTCACGCAGGTGTTCCTTCCAAGCCTCATCTATAGTGTGGAGCAGAACAGCCTTCTGGAACTCCTTAACCACAGCCTTGCCCTCAGTCTCGTAGGCCTCCTTGAGGTTTACAGGTATGTTATACATCATCTTGCCGTCAGTGAACGGAATTATGATGCGCTCATACATCTGCCCCTGCTTCTCATATACGTTTTTAATTACAGGATATGCTATCTGGGCGGTTCGCTCACTCTTGCGAGAGAAGCTCTCATATATCTTGTCATATATCTGGTCTGTAAGCTCCTGTATCTTGGTCTTGCGCATCATCTCCTCCGTGAGGGCTATATCCACGGCAAACTGGCGCATAAGGGCGAGCCTTAGATTTTCTGCATCGGCGGAGTCATAGTGAGAGTCCACAAGAGCGGCGATGCCATCATAAATCATATTTACAATATCAATGCCAATGCGCTCACCCATAAGAGCGTGGTGACGGCGTGCGTAGATGTTTGTACGCTGCTTGTTCATAACGTCATCATACTCAAGCAGGCGCTTACGTATGCCAAAGTTATTCTCTTCAACCTTCTTCTGGGCACGCTCTATTGACTTTGAAATTTGGTTGTGCTCCATCATCTCGTCCTCTTGCAAACCGAGAGCGTCCATAACCTTGACTATACGGTCGGAGCCGAATACACGCATCAGGTGGTCCTCAAACGATACGTAGAATACAGAAGAACCCGGGTCTCCCTGACGGCCTGAACGTCCGCGCAGCTGGCGGTCAATACGGCGGCTCTCATGGCGCTCAGTACCAATGATTGCAAGACCTCCTGCCTCCTTAGCCTCAGGGGTAAGCTTAATATCAGTACCACGGCCTGCCATGTTGGTGGCAATGGTCACTGTGCCTGGACGGCCTGCCTGAGCCACAATCTCAGCCTCCTTCTGGTGCAGTTTGGCGTTAAGTACGTTATGCTTAATCTTACGCATATTCAGCATCTTGCTAAGCAGCTCAGATATCTCCACCGATGTGGTACCCACAAGCACCGGGCGGCCTTCTCCCACAAGTCTTTCAATTTCAGCAATAACCGCATTATATTTTGCACGCTTGGTCTTGTATATGCGGTCATTCAAATCCTGGCGTATTACAGGACGGTTTGTAGGAATGGTTACAACATCAAGTTTGTAGATGTCCCAGAACTCGCCCGCCTCTGTTTCAGCTGTACCGGTCATACCCGCCAGCTTGCGGTACATACGGAAGTAGTTCTGCAGGGTGATGGTTGCAAATGTCTGTGTGGCAGCCTCAACCTTTACACGCTCCTTGGCCTCAATAGCCTGGTGCAGACCGTCAGAGTAGCGGCGGCCCTCCATAATACGGCCAGTCTGTTCATCCACAATCTTAACCTTGCCGTCACCGTCTATAACGTATTGGTCATCCTTCTCAAAGAGAGTGTAGGCTTTAAGCAGCTGGTTTACAGTATGTACACGCTCAGATTTTACAGCGTAGTCTGCCATAAGCTCATCATGTTTCTGTAGTTTCTCCTCTTCTGTAAGATTCTGATTCTCAAGCTCAGCAAGCTCTGTGCCTATGTCAGGCAGCACAAAGAAACGAGGGTCTCCGGTATCAGCTGATATAAGGTCAATACCTTTGTCTGTAAGCTCTATGCTGTTATGCTGCTCGTCTATGACAAAGAACAGGTCATCAGTGATTTCAGGCATACGCTTGTTATTCTGCTCCATATACACAGCCTCGGTCTTAAGCATGGCGGCCTTTACACCTGGTTCACTCAAATATTTGATAAGTGACTGGTTCTTTGGCAGACCTTTGAAAGCACGGTATAGGTATATGGTTCCCTGAGCCTGCTCATTAGGGTCAGAAGACGCCATAAGTTTCTTTGCATCAATGATAAGGCGGGTTACAAGCGCCTTTTGAGCGGCTACAACTTTCTCCACCTTAGGGCAGTACTCCTCAAACATCTGGTCGTCTCCCTTAGGCACAGGACCTGAGATGATAAGTGGTGTACGGGCGTCGTCAATAAGCACTGAGTCCACCTCATCCACAATAGCGTAATTGTGACGGCGTTGTACCAAATCGCTCGGCGATGACGCCATATTGTCACGCAAATAGTCAAAACCAAACTCATTGTTGGTACCAAAGGTTATATCTGCGTTATATGCCTGGCGGCGCTCATCTGAGTTAGGCTTGTGCTTGTCAATGCAATCTACGCTCAGACCGTGGAACATATATAGCGGACCCATCCACTCGGAGTCACGTTTGGAGAGGTAGTCATTCACAGTTACCACATGAACACCGTTACCAGTCAGAGCGTTGAGAAAAACAGGAAGCGTGGCTACAAGCGTTTTACCTTCACCAGTGGCCATCTCTGCAATTTTACCCTTATGCAGAACCACACCGCCAATGAACTGAACATCATAGTGAGCCATATCCCACTTAATCATGTTTCCGCCTGCCATCCATTCATTTTTGTAAATGGCTTTGTCACCTTCAATGGTCACAAAGTCAAACTTGGTGGCAAGGTGACGGTCAAAATCTGTTGCAGTTACAGTTATGGTTTCATTCTCCTTGAAACGACGGGCTGTCTCACGTATAATGGCAAACACCTCTGGAAGCACACGGTCAAGAATCTCATCCATGGTGTCAAGCGCCTTCTTGTCAAGATTGTCAATTTCTGCATAGAGAGGAGCACGGTCTTGAAAGTCAGTCTGCTCAATCTTAGCCTTAATCTCATCTATCTTTGTCTGTGCTTCTGCCGCCACAGCGCGCACCTCTGCCTTTATGGCTGCGGAACGCTCACGGAGCTCGTTATCGCTCAGAGCCTCCACTTTTGGATATACCGCCTTAATCTGCTGCAGATAAGGTTTTACCGCCTTCATATCCCTATCGGCTTTAGTGCCGAAGAGTTTTCCTAAAAAATCATTAAATCCCATAATCTTTATTTTAGGGTTAATCACCAGTTATCAATTAACTCTCAGTTTTCTACCTATTTTCAGTACTGTCTTGGTCGTAATATTATTTAACTTACAAATCTTTGATACTGAGGTACGTTGCTTTTTGGCTATGCCAGACAAAGTGTCACCTTTGCGTACTGTGTAATACCTTGTTTCAAGCACTACACCCTTGTATTTGAATGTTTCTGCATTTATCACAAGAACGGAATCCTTTGGAACGCCTGTCTCAAAGTCTATAACGCTTGTGGGCTTTATTGCATTGCCCACGTAACGTATCTCATAATGCAGATGCGAGCCTGTGCTGCGCCCTGTATTTCCTCCAAGGGCTATGGGATCACCGCTTTTCACATATTTATCAGTGGTTACAAGCAGTTTGCTGCAATGCCCGTAAACGGTCTCCAAGCCGTTGTCATGGCGCAGGAGGACGTAATATCCGTATCCCTTGCCCCATTTTGATATTCTCACCACACCGTCAAAGGCTGCTCTGATGGTGTCACCCACAAGCAGTTTTACATCGGTGCCGTAGTGGTAACGGTAGCTTCGCATTCCAAAGTCAGAAGTAATTCTTCCAAGAAACGGGTGTGTGTAACCGCTCATGTCAATCTTCACGGTGTCCTTCATCTTGTAAAGGTTTATGTTATACGGATTCACCACCGATGTACTCCATACCTTGTTGTATATGCCTTCATAACGTGTTGTATCAAATATCTGGCAATGATTGAACAGTGATGAGTCTGAAATAATTGTCACCACGCTGTCTTCATCAATATCTTCATCAAAATCAAGCTCATCCTCGTATGTCTGAGCATCGGGGAATTCCACCTCTTCAATGCCAAATATATTGTCAATGTCCTTACCTGTTGCAGCAAGAATCGTACCAAAAGCAAAAAGCAGGGCAAATATTCTCTTCATGCTGAAATTTTCTTTAAATAAGGTGCAAATATAAGCAATTGTAGCAAATAAAAAAATTAAAAGTTACAGAATGTAACTAACTTCCTTAAATGCGTAGCGGCGGTCAGCTCCGTTGCTTGTTTTAATATGCAAGTGACCGTCAGGCTCCACGGCTGTTATTGTGCCGGTGAACAGTCCGCTTGCATCTTTGTAGCAAGCAGGCTCGCCGTACCTGAAAAGACGCTCTATATATCTGGCGTGCAGGGCGTTTTTATCAAAGTGGCCTAACTCTAAAAGAGTAAAAAAGTTTGTGAGAATCTGTCCAAGGGTGTCCTCTATGCTATATGTTTTGCCTGTAATGTTTTTCAGGGATACGGGATTGGGAGCATCGCTGCGGAAAACCTCTTGGTTAATGTTAAGACCTACGCCTATTACGCAGTCTTTCAGGTATGCCCCTGCCAGATTGTTTTCAATGAGTATGCCGCAAATCTTCTTGTTGCGCCAATAGATGTCATTCGGCCATTTTACGCTGATGTCAGTAGCCTCAGAATCAAGGTACTCGGCTATGGCAAGCGCTATGGCCTCCGATATGAAGAACTGCTCCAAGGCGTGAACTTTTGTAGGGTGTATTAGCAGTGAGAAGAGCAGGTTTTTGCCGCCCTCAGCCTCCCATGAGTTGCCTATCTGTCCGTAACCACGGCTCTGGTATGACGTATATACAGTATATCCGTCTGGCAGCGTCTCGCCTCTGTCAAGAGCCTCAAGCAGCAGACGGTTTGTTGAGGTGCAGGATTCCAGATAGTGAATTTCAGGCTTTGTCATGGCTGCTAACGTAATCTGCTTTGCGTTTGGGATTCATTGGGAACCAGCCTCTTAAAACTCTTTTGCGCTGCTCAAAAATCTCTTTTATACCCCAGAAACTTGTAAAGGAGAATACACCTGCAAGTATTGAAAGGGTGGTGTCTGTAACCAGTATTGACGCTGCAAATCCCACTATGCCAAACAGCAGGAACACCCACCAGCTCTTGGTGCCAAAGTAGTACTCCGCTTTAATAACCAATGGGTGGTAGATACCTATTATCAGAAAAGTAAGCAGGCCCACTACAAGGCCCTCTATGTGATATTCTGCTAAAAAACTCATCTGCTTAAATTTGAATTCGGGGACAAAGATAGTGAAATTTTGCTCTTTTTTGACAGATTTATTCATACCTTTGCACCTAATAATTGAACAGTATGGAGGTTAGAGCTAAAAAATATTTAGGGCAGCACTTTCTCACAGACCTTAATGTGGCGGGGAGAATTGCTGACACCATCGATGCCACCACTCAGCATAATGTGCTGGAGATAGGCCCTGGCATGGGTGTGCTAACGCAGTTTCTGCTTGCCAAGGACAAGAACCTTAAGGTGGTGGAGATTGACGGAGAGTCAGTTGATTACCTAAAACGTAATTTTGGCGGCAAACTTGACGGCAGAATTATCTTTGATGATTTTCTGAAACTTGATATAAACAGCATCTTCGGCGATGAGAAGTTCGCTCTCATAGGCAACTATCCCTACAATATTTCAAGCCAGATATTCTTTAAGGTGCTTGACAACCGTGACCGCATACCTTTTGTGTCAGGCATGATACAGAAGGAGGTGGCAAAAAGGATAGCATCGCCCGCAGGCAATAAAGACTATGGCATACTGAGCGTGCTGCTTCAGGCGTACTATGATATTGATTATCTGTTTACTGTGCCTCCTGGAGTGTTTGCTCCGCCACCAAAAGTTGACTCTGCTGTAATATCAATGAAACGTAACGATGTGGAAAAACTGCCGTGTGATGAAAAACTCTTCCGCACTGTGGTTAAAACCGCTTTCAACCAGCGTCGCAAGACCTTGCGAAACTCCCTGAAGTCCATTCTGCCGCCTGATTTTGAAACTGCCGCTCCAGTCTGGAACAAACGCCCGGAGCAGCTCAGCGTTGCAGATTTTATTGAGCTTACAAATTCTATTTTATTTCTCTGATAATGAATTTTTTACACTCTTTACTACATATTACCGCAGAGATGTCCCCATATCTGCTTTTAGGCTTTTTTGTGGCAGGAGTGCTTCATGTCTTTGTACCTTCAGATTTTTACAGAAATTACCTTACTGGTAAAGGCTTGAAGCCTGTGTTGATTGCCACCTTGTTAGGCATACCTCTGCCACTATGCTCCTGTGGTGTCATACCTACTGCTGTGGGGCTGCGTAATGAGAAGGCGTCAGCAGGTGCGGTGGGGGCGTTTCTTATTGCCACACCGCAGACAGGTGTGGATTCCATTGTGGCTACATATTCACTTATGGGGTTGACGTTTGCTTTGTTTCGCCCGCTTGCAGCCCTCGTCACCGGTATAGTTGGCGGTATGCTGATAGGCTTTTATTGTAGCGACGCCAAGAAAAGTCAAACCATGGACGACAGCTGTGAAATACCAGCTAAAAGTTCCAATAGATTTGTAGCCATACTCCGCTACGCATTTGTAGATATGGTCAGAAACATAGGAGCCAGACTTGTTGCAGGCCTTATAATAGCAGCCGTTATACAAGTGGCTGTGCCAGACTCTTTCTTCTTGCAGTTCAATGATTTGCCATTTTTGCAGATGCTTGTTATGTTAGTGGTGGCTGTGCCTATGTATGTATGCTCCACAGGAAGCATACCTATAGCGGCGGCGCTGCTTGCCAAAGGGCTCACCCCTGGAGCAGCCCTTGTTCTTCTCATGGCAGGCCCTGCAGTTAATTTTGGATCCATTCTTGTAATTTCAAAAACAATGGGGCGTAAGTTCTGTTCGCTCTATATAGCGGTTATTGTATTGGGTGCGTTGTTTTTTGGAACTATCCTGAACAATACAGATTTCTTGTTCAGTTTCTCAGATGAGGCCATGCAGCGTGTAAATGGAACAAACATGACGCACCATACATCGCCCGTTGGTATAGTGTGTGGAATATTATTGACGTTGATGTTACTTAATGTATTTATTATGAGCATGTTTAATTTGTTTAAGAAGGAGAAAACGGAGTCATCTGAAACTCTTTACAGAGTAGAGGGTATGAAATGCAACCACTGCAAGGCATCTGTAGAAAAGGCTCTGCTCAAACTAAAAGGTGTAGAGAGCGCTGAGGCTAATTTAGAGCAGAAAACGGTAAAGGTGAAGGGTACTGTCTCTGCCGATGCGGTCCGCAAGGCGGTGGAAGAGGCTGGCTTTGAATTTGTTTAACTCTCAACTGATATGTTTCTCATCAGATATTTAAACTCACTAATCTCCCTTGTCTTTCCCAAGACCTGCGGCGGATGTGGCGGTTATCTGGTTGAGGGAGAGAAAGAGGTATGCCTAAAGTGTCTATGTGAACTTGGTGTAACCGGGTTTCATAAAGAGCAGGACAATGATGCTGAAAGACTATTCTGGGGCAAGGTGAATGTGGAGCACGCTACCGCCTACTGCAAGTTTGTTAAGGGTGGAACGGCCCAGAAGATGTTACATAATCTTAAGTATGGCGGACGCAGGGATCTTGGGTATCAGATGGGCGTTATTATGGGAGGCGAGATTATAGGCAGCCCTGTGGCAGATGTTGACTGCATAGTGCCGGTGCCGCTGCATCCGTCAAAACTCAGGAAACGTGGCTACAATCAGGCGGAGATGATAGCCCAAGGTATTAGTAGCAGGCTTGGCGTACCTGTAGAGGGCGCATCGCTGGTGCGTACACGCAAGAATGAGACACAAACCCACAAGAACATTAACGAGCGATACCTTAATTCGCAGGGGCTTTTTGCCACCACGCCAGAATCTCAAAAACTTGCAGGCAAACATATCTTGCTCGTAGATGACGTAATAACCACAGGAGCTACCCTTGAGGCCTGCGCCCGTGAACTGCTTAAAATAGAAGACGTAAAGGTAAACTGCATTGCCTTTGCAATGGTTTAACAAAAAAATATTACCTTTGCAACCACTTTAACTGTCAACTATCAACTGTCAACTATCAACTGTCAACTAAATAAGTATGCTATCAACAATCTTATCTTATATAGTCTGGAACCCGGATCCTGTGGCTTTCAGCATGGGGCCATTGGAGGTTCGCTGGTACGGTCTGATATATGCTACCGGATTCCTTTTTGCCGTATGGCTTATAAGTAAAATGTTTAAGAGCGAGGGTTACCCTGAGGAGTGGGCAGACAAGGTGTTCATTTACCTTGTAATTGCCACCATAGTAGGCTCACGCCTTGGTCATGTGTTCTTTTATGACTGGGCATATTATAAAGACCATCTGCTTGAGATATTCCAAGTATGGAAAGGCGGGCTTGCGAGTCATGGTGGCGCGGCAGCTATAATCCTTACCACATGGCTTATGGCCAAGTATATGTGCCACAAGTCATTCTTTTGGCTGGCAGACCGTATATATGTGATATGCGCCCCTGTGGCGGCTCTCATACGTGTGGGTAATCTTATGAACTCAGAGATTTACGGTTGTGAAACCACGCTGCCTTGGGGATTCAAATTCCTGAGAGACTATCCCGGACTTCCTGTTGAGGCTGTGCCTGTGTGTCATCCCACCCAGATATATGAGTCTTTGGCATACCTCACAATGTTCCTGTTTATGCTCTGGCTATACTGGAAAACAGACGCCCGCAAGCGTGAAGGGCTTCTTACGGGTGTGGGTTTCCTATGGACATTCCTGTCAAGATTCATAATAGAATTTATAAAAAACGACCAGTCAGAGTTTGAAGCAGGCTGGGTGCTTAACATGGGTCAGATACTTAGTATTCCGTTTATAATCTTTGGCTTATGGCTTATTATAAGAGCTTATAGAAAGCCGGTTAATAGTTGACAGACTTATGCGCATTTTATTATTTATACTGCTTTTCTTCATATTTTTAATGTTGTTGAGCGTCATACGCATCAGACGTATGATGAAAGACGCTCATAACAGCACCTTTGAGCCTCGTCAGGAGAGCGCTGCAGCAAAATGGCTGCGCCGCAAGTTTGACAAAAACAAGGCTGAAGACGTTAAGTATGAAGAGATTAAAGAAGAGAAATAATTTTCAACTTTCAACTTTATTCACACTTCGTGTTCATCAACACGTCAATTTTCAACTTGATATGACATACAAGAGAACAACAGTAACATCAGCATTGCCGTATGCAAACGGGCCTGTACATATAGGCCACTTGGCAGGAGTTTATGTGCCTGCTGACATCTATGTGCGTTACCTCAGACTAAAGGGTGAGGATGTGCTTTTTATAGGAGGCTCAGATGAGCACGGTGTGCCTATTACTATTAAAGCCCGCCGTGAGGGAGTTACTCCGCAGGATATTGTTGACCGTTACCATAACCTTATAAAGAAGTCATTTGAGGAGTTTGGCATATCATTTGATATATATTCCAGAACCACAAGCGCCACACATCGTCAGGTGGCCTCTGATTTCTTTAAAACCCTGTATGACAAGGATGAGTTCATTACAAAGGAGAGCGAACAGTACTACGATGAGGAGGCCGGCGTTTTCCTTGCAGACCGTTACATAACAGGTGAGTGCCCACGATGCCATGAGCAGGGCGCATACGGAGACCAGTGTGAGAAGTGTGGTTCCACCCTCTCACCTGATGAACTTATAAACCCAAAGTCAACAATTAGCGGTAGCGTTCCTGTAAAACGCATGACCAAGCACTGGTATCTGCCTCTTGACAGGCATGAGAAGTGGCTTAGGAAATGGATTCTTGAAGATCACAAGGAGTGGCGCCCTAATGTTTACGGCCAATGCAAGAGCTGGCTTGACATGCACCTGCAGCCACGCGCTGTGAGCCGTGATCTTGACTGGGGTATTCCTCTACCTATAGATAACGCCAAGGGTAAGGTTCTGTACGTGTGGTTTGACGCCCCAATAGGCTATATCTCAAATACCAAGGAACTGCTTCCAAATGACTGGGAGAAGTGGTGGAAAAGCCCTGACACCCGCCTGATACACTTTATAGGTAAGGATAACATAGTGTTCCACTGCATAGTGTTCCCGGCAATGCTAAAGGCTGAAGGCTCATTCATTCTACCAGACAATGTGCCTGCAAATGAGTTCCTGAATCTTGAGGGCGATAAAATCTCCACATCACGTAACTGGGCTGTATGGCTTCATGAGTACCTTGCGGACTTCCCCGGCAAGCAGGATGTGCTGCGTTATGTTCTTACCGCTAATGCACCTGAAACAAAAGATAATGATTTCACTTGGCGTGATTTCCAAGCCCGCAACAATAATGAGCTTGTTGCCATATACGGTAACTTTGTGAATCGAACCCTGGTGCTCACACATAAGTATTTTGAAGGGAAAGTGCCTGAGCGTGGAGAACTTACAGAGTATGACAACGCCACCCTTAAAGAGTTCGCCGATGTTAAGGCTGAGGTGGAGAAGCTTCTTGACAATTTCAAGTTCCGTGATGCGCAGAAAGAGGCTATGAACCTTGCCCGCATAGGGAATAAATACCTTGCGGATACAGAGCCTTGGAAACTTGCAAAGACGGATATGGGGCGTGTGGCTACTATACTTAACATATCATTACAGATAACGGCAAATCTTGCCATTGCATTTGAACCGTTCCTGCCTTTCAGCAGCAAGAAACTGCGTGATATGCTTAACCTTACATCGTGGTCATGGAGTAATCTGGGCAGTCTTGATATGCTCCCAGCTGGTGCTGTTGTTAACAAACCTGAACTTCTTTTTGAGAAAATAGAGGATGCTCCTATAGAGGCTCAGATAAAGAGGCTTGAGGTCATAAAGAAACAGAATGAAGAGGCAAAACGCCTGCAGGAGTTGCAGAACTTTAAACCAGCCCCTGTTCAGGAGAATATACCTTTTGACCAGTTTGAGCAGCTTGATGTGCGTGTGGGAACTGTGCTTGAGTGTTCACGTGTGCCAAAGGCAGACAAACTTTTGCAGTTCAAGATAGATGACGGCATGGGCTGCCGCACCATAGTGTCTGGTATTGCCGCATGGTATAATCCAGAAGACTTGGTAGGCAAGCAAGTTTGTTTTGTGGCTAACTTTGCGCCACGCAAACTGAAAGGCGTGGAGAGCCAGGGCATGATACTTTCAGCCCAGGATGCCGACGGCCGCCTTGTAGTGGTTTCACCGTCTGCCAGCGTCCGTAACGGCGTCAAGGTTTGCTAAAAAGAGAAGAATAGAGGAAAAAAGTCAGCCATTTTCAAGATTTTTTTTGAAAACGGCTGACTTTTTTACAGACTTCTAAGCCAAATCTCCATAAACCTGTCATAAACACGGTATCCTTTGGAGTCCTTGTAAACAAGCTCTTTATCTACAAGAGCCAGAACTGCTGTGCTGTTACTGCTTGCCCCCTTTAATCCGTATTTCCTCACAAATTCATTAGCGTTTATCTCAGCCACCACACTCTCATGGGCTATAGCCTTCAGTATTGCTGCCTGATTAAGGGTTAGCAGATTATACCAGCTCTCGTATGTGTCTGATTTGGAGTCAACTATTTGTGCCACTATTGTATTAATGTCTTCAATGGTGACATCGGGGTATTTGTACTCATATATGCGGTTTAGTATATTTTGAATATACCATGTGTGCCCCTCAAAGGTGTTGTATATGTAATCAAACACTTCACGTTTTAAATCCGTCTTGGCCTTTTTTAAGTGATTTTTGGCAAACGTATAATATTTTTCTGGAGCAATTTCCTTGAGTGTCATAATGTCTGTTGAGGAGTAGAATGGGCGCTTTGGCGATGAAAACATATCTGCCATAAGATGTTGCTTGCTCCCAGAGAATATGAAATGCACATTATTGCAGAACTGGATGTGAGACCTAAGCAGTGCCTCTGTCCCTTTTTCAGGGTATTCATTTATCTGCTGGAACTCATCAATTGCAATATAACACTCTTTGCCACAGCTTTTCAGATACTCAAAAACGCCGTCCAGAGTGCTCTCAGTTTGTGAAGGTTGCACAGTTATACTGGTCTGTGGAGCACCTGTTATAGGGTCGTATGACAGCACTAAATGGCTGTTCTTTATGAACTGAGTTATGGACTTGCCCATCTTTGTAAGTGAGCTGTCTAACTTTCCTATTATATGCTTGCTGAGCACATTGACAAAATCATTAAGATTCTTTGTTGAGTAAATATCTATGTAAAAGCACACTATGCCCTTATCCACTTGCTCTAATTGGTGGAACACATGCTTTATCAGCCCTGTTTTTCCCATACGGCGTGGACTCATCAATGTAAGGTTCCTGCCGTTTTTAAGCGCTGAAATAATACTTGCACTCTCCTTCTCCCTGTCACAGAAGTACTCAGGAGAGAGATAGCCGTTAATCAAAAAAGGATTTAATGCCTCGCTCATAGTCTTTCATATTTCCTGTTTCATAAAATATGAAACATAATTTATGAAACAAAGGTAAGTCATTCTAACTGAAAAAACAAGAGAAAATGGTAAAAAGTTATGCTGTATGCAACTTGCAGGTGGCATACGCATAACGTTAATTTGCATCATTGGGTTGGGGTGAGACGCCGTTGTCGCTGTGGTCAGTCTCTAATTGTAATAGCTTTGAAATATTCTTGAAACTTAATTGAAATAAAAGAAAGAAAAATGATGGTACTATGTGAAATTATTTATGCAAGTGTGTGTTGCGTAACAAAATAGCGTTACATTTGCATTGTGATTTTTTCATAGTATTTGATTTTAAGGTTAGCAAATAGGCACTCAAGCGTGAGCGCCTTTTGTTTTTTTAGCCAGGAAGTATTTGGCTTCTGATTCACTCACAAGAATTTCTGTAATAAGATGAACGTCATCTTTTAGAGATTGCATCTCTAAATAGAGATCCTTGAGCATCATATTGCCAACAGGCTTGTTCTCTACCAGATCATGCAGGTCCATGTCAAGCGCCTTAGCCAGCTGCCGTATTCTGTCCATGTTCACACCAGTTTCTCCTCTCTCTATTTTTGAATAGGCAGTGACAGTAATGCGTAACATCTCAGCCACATTCTCCTGCGTTAGATTTAGTAAACGGCGTCTCTCTTTAAGGTTCTGACCAAATTTAATTCTCTCTTCTTTTTGCTTGCGCTTAAAAATGTCATTACTCATACGTGCAATCAATGTTGTTTGTGTTATACAATTAGTTGGTAAATCTCTAATGTAAAGTTACAAAACACATCAATGCAAATTCTATAACTTTTAGTTACATTTTTGTAACCAAAAGTTATAGTTTAGTTTAATTTAAATCGTAATATTAGGCCTTTTTGTCAAAATAGCCGCGACGCTCGGTAGATGTGAGCATCATCTTTTTCATTGTAGCCTCATCGCCTGAGGCAATGGCGTTGCGGAGTCTGTTGAACTGTTCTGAGAACAAATCCATTTGTCGTAACAGCTCGTCACGGTTAAGGAGGAACAGCTCTGTCCACATCACCTCATTTATGCGGGCTATACGTGTAAGGTCTCGGAATGAGTCTCCGGTAAAGCGTGCAAGCTCTTGTGAGTTATCCTTGCAGTTCATTAGTGAAACTGCAATACAGTGTGTCAGCTGGCTCAGGAACCCAATCATTTCATCATGCTGTTCAGTGGTAAGGCGTGATATTGTTTTGAAACCAAGTATGCGCCCAATCTCCTCGCAAGTTTCAATGGCCTCCGGAGTGTTTTTAGATGTAGGTGTAACTATGTAGTTAGCACCCTCAAATACACGGGCTGTGGCGTTTTGCACACCGCTTGTTTCGCGGCCGGCCATAGGGTGTGCGCCAATAAACTCCAAATCAGGACGTAGCATGCTTTGAACACGGTTCACTACAGCTCCTTTCACACCTGTAACATCGGTCAGAAGTGCGCCTGGTTTTATATACTCCTGATATTTCTCTATCCACTCTATAAAAACGTGCGGGTATAGTGAGAATACCACTATGTCATACTCCGATACAAACTCAGGTGTTACACTAACTGTTCCTGCATCTATTATTCCATGCTCTAAGGCGTAGTCAATGGAACTTTGTGAGCGTGTTACTGCACCCACTTTGTAACCAGCCTTTTTAAGTCCCTCTGCATAGCTTCCTCCTATAAGACCAAGGCCTACAATAAGGAATGATTTATCTTTCAAATTACTCATAAATAATACATATTGTTAGTAATATTCTCTCCCATTCTTCAGGCTCAGCCCATTTGTAATGGGCTTCGTCCCTCCCATACGGGTCTGTGACCCTATGGGTCCCTCCCACTATACCTCTCCGTGGGTGGAGAGGCTTCTGAATTAGGAGAGAATATTACTTAACTCTTCATCATTATTAATTATATTGTCAGCAATAGATTTATATATAGGTAATCTTTTATGGTATAGCGCTTTTAGCGCTTCTGAATCACTTGAAAGCGGGCGGTCACTTGTGGCTATGAGCTGGTCAAGCGGGCGGTTTATAAAGCTGATTCTGCCGTTCATCTTAAGGTTATGAACATTCTCACTGCGTAACACTGCACCACCGCCAAGTGCAATAACAAGCCCCTGGCGCATAGAAATGTCACGTATAACGCTGCTTTCCATATCACGGAACGCCTGCTCTCCCTGCTCCTTAAATATTTGTGTAATCTCCATGCCGGAACGCTCCACTATAAGTGCATCGGTGTCAACAAACTCTCTGCCATATTTGGCTGAAAGCTCCTTGCCTATGGTTGTCTTCCCGCATGACGGCATGCCACAGAGCACTATATTGCGCTTGTCGGTTAGTATCTTTTCGTATATACGGTCTGTGTCAGCCTGCCCAAGGTTGGAACCCACAAACCAGTTCCTTGCTGCTACTGCCTGAGCTACAAGCATATAAAGTCCGCCGCTTGCTTTGATGCCACGCTCCATAGCGTCAAGCACAAGGTTTGTCTGTAGCGGATTATAGATACAGTCAAGCACTCCCTCAAGGCATGGAAACAGGTTTATATCCACCACACGAAGTGCATTATTTGGGAACATACCCACTGGTGTGGCGTTTATTATGATATTGTAGTTAAAGCTTTTCCCTCCTGTTTTCAGGGAATAGATGTCTATATCTGAATCTTTAGGGCTTCTGGCGGCGTGTGTTATTGAGCCTGCGCCCAGCGATGCCGCCACAGCATGGGCTGTTTTAGCTGCACCTCCCACACCAAGAATCAGCACATGGCGCCCGGTAAAATCAATATTGGAGCGTATAGCCATAAGTTTCAACCCCTCAAAGTCTGTGTTGTAACCAAATAGTTTGCCTCCACGGTTCACTATTGTATTTACCGCCCCTATAGCCTTTGCATCGTCAGAGATATAGTCTAAGTAGGGTATAACGCTCTCCTTGTAAGGTATGGTTACGTTGATGGCCTTAAAGCTGCGCTCACGCATAAAGGCGTCAAGTCCCTCACGGCTAACCTCATGCAGTTCATACGCATCGGCCGATAACATTCCGTGAATCTCACGTGAAAAACTATGCCCCAGATGCTCGCCTATTAGTCCGTATTCCATTATCTCAGGTAGTTTTGTCCGTTCTTTATTGATAGCATATCACAAAGCACAATGGCAACCATGCTGCTTATAACTATGCAGATACGTCGCACTATGGCGGGGTCATGGCGGCCTGTAAGGTTAAGAGTCTCCTCTTTGCCTGTCAGGAAGTTTATGGTCTGCTGGCTCTGTGATATAGACGGGGTGGGCTTTACGGCTGTGTTGAACACCACGGGCATGCCGTTTGATATGCCGCCGTTAATGCCTCCATTATTGTTTGTGCGGGTTCGCACTGCGCCATTTTCAATGCAGAACGGGTCATTTGCAGTTGCGCCAGTCATGTTGGCAAGGTCAAACCCTTTGCCAAACTCAATCCCTTTAACACCGCCAATGGCAAACACAGCCTTGGCAATAACGCCTTCCAAGGAGTCAAACCAGGGTTCACCGATGCCAGCCTCCAAGCCTGTAATGGCTGTTTGTACTATGCCGCCAATGGAGTCAAGGTTATTTTTCACCCCGATGATAGCATTGGTAATATCCTCTTCAATATGGTTGACAACAGGGAATGTCTTACTGTTTAGCACCTCTATGCCATGCTCAATGCTCTCAGCGTTGGTACAGAAATCAACATCTCTGACCCCGCCGCAGCTCAATATGTGAGTCCCTATTCTCACGCCCTTGCCTTCAAGCGCCTTGATGGCTATGGCACCTGCCGCCACTATTGCAGCTGTTATTCTGCCGCTAAAGTGCCCGCCGCCACGGTAATCTTCAAAACCAGAGTACTTTACGTGCGCAGTGTAGTCTGCGTGTGAGGGGCGTGCAAGCCCGTATGTTTTTGCGTAATCTCCGCTACGGGTGTTCTCATTAGGAATTATTATGCATATTGGTGCACCAGTGGTGTAGCCGTTAAAAACGCCACTCACAATTTTAAAGTGGTCCTGCTCCTGCCTTGCTGTGTCTGTGGCACCCTGCGGACGGCGTTTTGAGAGTTGCTCCGCTATAAAAGCCTCATCCACGGCTATGCCAGCGGTCATGCCGTCAAGTACAGCACCTATAGCCTCTCCGTGAGATTCTCCGAACAGGGTCAGGGTTATGTTTTGTCCTATGGTATTCATATTTTTTATTCTTAACGTGTTACTTATCTGCAATTATCAAGAAAAAAATATGAACATATTTCCTTGATAATGAGGCTACGCCTCTTTTCGCTTCGCGGCGGGCAGAAGCCCGCTGTCGCTTATAGCTCCGTAACTTTCAACTCCTTAAACTCAAAGTTCCCAATCTCATTAACGTAAACCGTTGTGATTTTATTGCCGGAAGCTTTTTTATCCAGTTTTATATAGGGCTTGAGCGTCTCCATGCTATATGGGTTCACGGTAGGCAGGTCATACTTTTCAAGTACCGCCTTGATGCGTGCAGCTGCCTTTGGGCTTGCCATGCTGAGCATGCCTATTGCCACACATTCACCGTGATAGAGCTGCTTCTCTGGGTCGCTCTCCAGTGCGTGTGAAGCCGCTTCAATGGCGTGGCCTATTGTGTGCCCAAAGTTAAGCACTTTTCTGAGCCCTCCCTCTTTAGGGTCAGCCTTGACCACTGCGTATTTGATGGCAAGGGAGTCTGCAATTATGCGGTCAAGTTTCTCGTCAAGCGTGCCCACTGACTCTATGTAAGAGAAAAGTTCGGCATCGCTGGTGGCAGCCATTTTTATAGATTCAGCCAGACCTTCATGTAGTAACCGTGGAGTTAAAGTGCGTAGCGTTTCAGGATCTATTATAACTTTTTTAGGCATATAAAAAGCACCTATGTTGTTCTTCACACCGCCAAAGTTAATTGCAGTCTTGCCTCCTATGGAAGAGTCAACCTGTGCAAGCAGGGTGGTTGGTATGTTGTAAAAATCCACACCACGCATATAGCACGATGCAGCAAAACCTGCCATATCTCCAGTGACTCCACCTCCCACGGCCACCACTGCGTCAGTGCGTGTGAAACCATGGTCTATCATAGCCTGAAGTATAAGCTTCAGAGTGTCAAAACTTTTGCTCTCCTCACCGTGTTCAAACACAAACTTATAGCCGTTTTTGCACGTACTCAGCACAACATCGGAGTAGGCAGATGGCACACCGTCATCTGTCACCACTAATACCTTACGGTTAAGATTTAGGTATTCGGCTACATGGCTCAGCGCACCACGTCTTAAAATAATATTTTCTGCAATTTGTTTGCTCATGTTATAATAGTTCTGCGATATCATAGATGAGGCGTTCTGTCTTCTCCCAGCCAAGACATGGGTCTGTGATAGACTTTCCGTAGATGCACTCGCCCTCCTTCTGAGCACCGTCCTCTATATAAGACTCTATCATTAAGCCTTTTACAAGTGCTTTTACACCTTCGCTGTGACGCATGCTGTGCAGCACCTCTTTTGAGATACGAATCTGCTCAATGAACTTTTTACCTGAATTTGAGTGGTTGCAGTCAACAATGACAGCAGGGTTTTTCAGGTTCTTGGCAGCGTCATAAAGCTCCACCAAATGGTTCAAATCCTCATAGTGGTAGTTAGGGTGCGCAGTGCCGTGGTTATCAACGTAGCCACGCAGAATGGCGTGAGCAAATGGATTGCCAGTGCTCTGCACCTCCCAGTTGCGGTAAATAAAAGTATGGCTGCCCTGAGCCGCCTTAATAGAGTTCATCATTACAGAGAGGTCGCCCGATGTAGGGTTCTTCATACCAACTGGAATATCCAGACCGCTGGCTGTAAGGCGGTGCTGCTGGTTCTCCACGCTGCGGGCGCCTACTGCTACGTATGAAAGCAGGTCTGAGAGGAATTGGTGGTTCTCCGGGTAGAGCATCTCATCAGCACATGAGAAGCCAGTCTCATTGAGAGCCTTCATGTGCAGTTTGCGGATGGCTACCAGACCTTTTAGAATATCCGGGTCTGCCAGCGGATTAGGCTGGTGAAGCATACCCTTGTAGCCGGCACCTGTGGTTCTTGGCTTGTTGGTGTAGATTCTTGGCACAATAATAACCTTCTCTCTCACCTTGTCCTGTACTGGGCGCAGACGGCTGATGTAGTCTATCACGCAATCTTCATGGTCTGCTGAGCAAGGGCCAATGATTAGCATAAACTTATTTGACTCACCACTGAGTATTGCTCTTATCTCTTTGTCGTTCTCCGCTTTAGCGGCAAGTCCTGCCTCAGAGACAGGATACATCTCCTTAATCTCTTTGGGCTCAAACAGGGCCCTTTTAAAATTCATGTTCATAATTTTTTTATATTAGTTTTCAATATTTCTGCAATGTTCAAGGAAAAAATTCGCACGGCACGCTCGTCATGCTGAGCGTAGTGCAACGTAGCGAAGCATCTCGTAATGTTTATGAGATCCTTCGGGCATACTGCCCTCAGGATGACGTTAACAGTTAACTAAATGAAATCCAGGAAATGATTTTGCAACGCACTCTACGTCATCAATCATTATCTTGCTGTCTGCTCCAAGCGATGCAAGCATCAGCGCCATAACCATACGGTGGTCATGGTGTGATGTGAAACTGCCTCCTTTAAGCAGGTTGCCAGTGGCGAACCTGCGGCTTAGCCCCATGCCATTCACTATTAGAGTGTCACTCTCAATGCGGCTCTCAACGCCAAGCCCGTCAAACATTCCTATAATTGCCTTGGCACGGTCAGATTCCTTGCTTGCAAGTCTGCCTACTCCGTCTAAATGGCTCTCACCCTCACTCATTGCGGCAAGCACTGCCACCACGGGGAAAAGGTCAGGAGATTGGTTCAAGTTGCACTTAAAACCATGCAGCGGGGATTTGGCAGTGCTTGCCACTCCGTGCCTGACGGTAACTTTAGTCCCAGCACTCTCAAGCACTTTAACCACAGCCAAGTCAGCCTGAGTGGAGTCAAGGCTAAGGTCAGGCACGGAGACGCTGCCGTAAACGGCACCGGCAATGAGCAGAGGTGCCGCACCGCTCCAGTCGCCCTCAAGGTTTATGTCGGCAGGCTTGTAACTCTGTCCGCCAGCAATCTTTATTATAAGTTTGCCGCATGAGCTCTCAAGCTTTATGTCAATACCAAACTCACGCAGCACATTTGCTGTAAGATGCAGGTATGGCACGCTGGTAGGCTCCTCAATGGTAATTTCAGAAGGAGAGTCAGCCAGCGGCAATGACGCCATTAGCCCGCTGATGAGCTGTGAGCCGCCTTTGCCCGTAATAACGGCCTTGCCGGCATGTAGGTTCCCTTCTATGCGTAGTGGAACTGATGATTTGCTTAGCGTAACTCCAAACGCCTCCATAGTCTCTTGGGCGCATAGTAACGGCCTGCCAACCAGAGTACCTTCCCCATTGACAGTTGTGCTGCCAGATTGCAGCATAGATATGATAGGAATTGAAATGCGTGTCAGGAATCCGGACTCGCCTGTGAAAACTTCTTGTGGTATGCGTGGATTGGCTCCTATGCCCTTTACTATCAAAGTGCTGCCTTCTTGGGTGATTTCTGCTCCAAGTGTGCGTGCAAACCTTATGGCGGATTCTGAGTCAGCGCAAGGGCTGTAACCTGCAAGGTGTGAGGTGCCGCAGGCAAGCGTGGCGGCTATAACCGCTCTCTGTGCCATGCTCTTAGACGCCGGAACCTGTGCCACTCCGCCCCTCCACAGGGAGCCGCCACCGTAGAGAGCCCCGCGCATCTCTTCAGCAGTCCACTGCCCGTCAGCGGTGCGCTCTTCTTCACTTAGTGCAGCGTAGGTGAACGGGGCTCCTCTACGCAGAGCCTCAAACCGGCTCAGCTTGCCTGCCGCACCCATGCAGAACGCACATAGTCTGCCGCTTGGCACCATGCTTTTGTAGCTGTCATACAGAGCCATAACCCTCTCCGCATCGGCGTGGCTATGAGCGTATGTCACAATCTTAACTGTGTCAGCACCTCCGCTTAGGCAGCTCTTAACCGTCTTGTCAAGCACACTTGAATCAGGGGTGCCGTCATAAAAGTGAACTGAACGTACAAATCTTGCTCCGTATTGTGTGGCTGTCTTGCCAATCATTGTTGCTATACTCTCAGGCGCTTCAATCTCCAAATCCACAAAAGAGGCTCCTGCTTCCACGGCTTTGCAGAGTTTGTGCTCCGCCTCCTGCTCAGTAACGCTGCCGCCAATACGGCATGTTGCAAGCAGGGTGACATCCGTGCGTGAAAAGAGCGCCTCAATATCAGCGTAGGTCAGGGAGGGGCAGAGGTCTATTCTAATCTCAGCCATCTCCACCGCTCCGCTGTCAAGGATAGCGGAAATTTCGCTTAGTGTTTTATTCTGTATGCTTGTACAAATCATATAATTGTCAACTGTCAAATGTCAACTGTCTATAGCTCCCCAAGTGCTTCATCTTGCTACATATAGTGTTCAGCTGAATAAGAAGGTCCTGACCGTCTTGTGAGTTCACACTTCCTTCAAGTTCGGCAAAGAAGTAGTGCCCCCACATCTTGCCTTTCAGCGGGCGGCTGTGCAGGCTGCTCATGTTAAAGCCGTGAGATCCAATAAGGTTAAGTGCCTGAGCCAGCGCTCCGCAGGCGTTCTTTACCGTGAATACAAGGATAAAGTGTTCGCCCAGGTGCTCCTTGCTGGCAGTGCTGTTCATTGTGCGTGAAAACACTGCAAAACGGGTTGAGTTTGTGTTGGAGGTGTTTATCTTGCGCTCCAAAATCTCAAGTCCGTACAGCTCAGCTGTCTCTTCTGATGATATGGCTGCAAGGGTTACATCGCCGCGCTCAGACACATATTTTGAAGCCACAGCAGTGTTGCCAAACGCCTCCTCTTCAAATCCGTGCTTATGAATGTACTCAGTGCACTGCGCCAAGGCCTGTGGATGGCTAACCACCTTCTTGATGTCACTTATCTTAGCTCCCTTTACACCGTTTAGGTTTTGCACAATGCTCATCTCAACCACTACATTTACAAACAGAGAACCATAGAAAGCAAGGTCCATAACATCGCCAACATCACCGGCGTGGCTGTTCTCCATAGGAAGCAGGGTTACATCCACCTCGCCAGCCTCACAAGCCATGTATGCGCTTGCAAAATCTGGGTATGATATAAGCTGGGCTGTTGGATAGAGTTTTCTGGCGGCGATATGGGCGTATGCTCCTGGAATACCGCAGTATGCAACCTTCATCTTATCCATAACACGCTCCTGATAAGCCTTAGATACATCCATAAGGTTCTTTACAAATATTCTGTGGTACTCTTTAAGAGACGGATCTTGTACGTACTCTGCACTATGTGCAAGTATCTTTTTCTCCTGCTCCTCATCATAGATAGGGAGCCCGCTTGCCTGCTTGAACTCCATAACGCCCTTTGCAAGCTGCATCCTGCGCTCAAATAGAGCTGCCATCTCTTTGTCAACGGCTTGAATCTGTTTCCTGATGTTATCTAAATTTTCCATAACTGAAAAGTAAAAAGGCTGTTCGAACCAGTCGGACAGCCTCATTTATATCTCATATTTCTCTTTGCCTAATTAACGTACACAATGAAGAGCCTGTCCGACTTTATTATTAAATCGAAACCAATAATAGAAGTATGTGCTGTACAAACTCATCACTTTTGTTTTAACGGCGCAAAGTTAATGTAATTATTGTTATCTGCAAAAAAAATAACTGTCAAATGTCAACTATTTCTTAAGAAGCCCTTTGTCCATCATGTCTGTGACTATGGTTTTTGCAAACTCAGATGACATTGTCTGTGCGTCAGACGGGTCAGTGGTTGATGTTTTTGCCACATATATGGCATCATTCTCATCCTGAGCATTATATAGGCGGGCCTCAAGAATGTAACTTGTGGTTTCTGTCCAGTAGCCAGGTGTGGTTACCTGGTCAAAGTAGTAGTTGTAGCATGTGAAGTATGGGTGGAACCAGGGGTCATAAAACACAGGACCTGTAGGAACTGCGTATGTAGTGGTGGTAGGAGGAGTGTACTCTTCATTCTGCTCTTTGTCAAGCAGTGTAATCAGCAATACACCAGTATAACCACCGTCACGTATGGCTTTTGCAATATCCTCCTTCTGTTGTTTTTTAAGCGCATCAGGGCCGAAAATATCGAATGCTGAGAAAGATTTTGCACCGTGAGCATTGAGGTTTGCCACTATGGCGTCCTCAAAATTATCCTGTAGTTTGTTGTCGCTTTTGCTTAAAAGTGAGAATACAAGAACTTTATCCATTGTGTTAGATGGAACTGTACCAGCCCATGATGAAATCAGACGGGTTGATGAACATGATGCAAGTAGCATTGCACTGAGCAGAACTGCAATTGATGTAAAGATTTTGTTTTTCATAAATTTTGTGTTTGATATGCAAAGATAGTAATAATATTATTCTACTATGAAAAAAATAGCGTAAATTTGACCCCAAACATATTAAAACAGATGGAGTTGGTGATTGTTATAATTTTGTCATTGGCGGTAGGGGCGTTATGCTCAGGTATAGTGGTTTATTTACTGCAGGCTGGGAAGTGGCATGAACTGAACGGAAGACTGATAGCGGCAGAGTCTGATTTAGGGCGGACTAAATCTGATTTGGCTCAGGCTGAAGAGAGGGCTGAAGTAAGATGCAAGGATATGCAGGAGCAATGCAGCAGAGACATCGCAAGCCAGAAAGAGAACTATGAAGCCCGTGTTGCGGAACTTAAGGCTCAACATGAGAGGGAACTGAAAAACTACGATGAGCAGTTCAAACTTACTCTTGAAAGTGCTAAAGAGCAGATGAAGGGTCAGTTTGAAGAAGAGACCAAACGTAGGTCAGAGCAGTTGAAGCAAGATAATGCAGAGCGTATGAGTGCAGTAATACTGCCGCTTAAAGAAGAACTTGACAGGCTGCGCACACTTGTAAATGAAACCAAGGAGAAGAATGATAAGTCCACATCGGCGCTTGAAAAATCAATAGAAATGATGATTCAGAATGACCGTGAGCGAGACAAAACTACTCAAGACCTTGCAAACGCCCTGAAGAACAGAGGCAAAGTTCATGGTGACTGGGGGGAGCAGGTGCTTTCTGATATTCTGCGTGATAGCGGATTACGTGAGGGTGTGGAATATTTTTTACAGCAGAATGAAAAGAGTGAGGACGGAGCTAATCTGCGCCCTGATGTCATAGTAAAGGCACCAGATGGCTCCACTATAGTTATAGACTCAAAAGTCTCTCTCACGGCATATACAGATTATGTGGGGGCTGAAAATGAAGAGGAGCGAGCCAAGGCTGTTAAAGAGAACTATGCATCTATATGGGGTCATGTTGTAGAACTTGCCCAGAAAGATTACAGCAAGGTGGTTGAAAACTCTGTGCCATACGTACTAATGTTTGTTCCTAATGAGGGCGGTTACCTTTTAGCATTAAACAAGGATCAGAGTCTGCTGCGTAATGCGTACAAGAAAAATGTTATTATAGTGAACCCCACTAATCTTATGTTCACCCTCAAACTTATACTGCTAACGTGGCACAACGCACGTCAGGAGGAGAATTGCGCCAAAATTCTAAAAGAGGCTGATGCTATTTTTGAAAAGTATGTGGCTTTCTCAAAGAGTTATGAGATTATAGGTAAGCATATTAAAGATGCTGACAAGGCGTACCAGACAGCACTTGGACAGCTGAGTGAGGGTAAGGGTAACCTTTCACGGCGCATTGATAATCTGCGTCAGCTTGGCGTTCAGAGTGCTAACAGAATATCCAAGACCATAATGCCTGAAATTGAAGATGAAAATTGAGGTTTTTACATTTAACTCTTTTGCAGAAAACACCTATCTGCTTATAGATGAGGATTCTAAGGTGTGCATTGTGATAGATGCCGGGTGCAGTACCGCGGCAGAGAAGAGCAAACTTGAATCATATATCAAGGATAATAGTCTCACGCTTAAGCGAGTGCTTAACACTCATCTCCATTTTGACCACTGGGCAGGTAACGCTTTTTTGTACCAAACATTTGGTGTCAAGCCGGAGGCGAGTGAAAAGGATGAGTTCCTGCTTGGTAAGTATCTTGGTGATGCTGAGCGGCTTGGTTTCAATGTAGAACTGCAGCCTATTGGTGGTCACCTCTCCCACGGCGATGTCATCAGAGAGGGTTCTCTTGAACTTCATGTCATTGAAGTTCCGGGCCACAGCCCGGGCGGTCTTGCGTTCCACTGCCCAAATGAGGGTGTGCTGTTTAGCGGAGACACTCTGTTCCAGAGCAGCATTGGACGTACAGACCTCAGTGGAGGCAGCTATGCAGATATAGTGAACTCCATATCAAAGAGGCTCTTAACCCTGCCAGAAGATACCATAGTATATCCAGGCCACGGTGGCACCACCACCATAGGCTATGAAAAGCAGTATAACCCCTACTTATAATCCATGACAAACATCTTAAAATACTTCCCTAACCTCACTGCGGAGCAGATAGAGCGTTTCTCAGCTCTTGACTCCCTATATCGTGACTGGAACTCCAAGATAAATGTAATATCACGCAAGGATATAGACAATCTTTATGAGCATCACGTGCTTCACAGCCTTGCCATTGCCAAGATTCTGCGTTTCCAGCCTGGTACAGACGTGGTTGATATAGGTACAGGCGGCGGATTCCCTGGCATACCGCTTGCCATAATGTTCCCTGAGTGTAACTTCACTCTTGTGGATTCAGTGGGTAAGAAGATAAAGGTGGCATCGGAGGTGGCGGCATCGCTTGGCCTTAATAACGTTAACTTTGTGTATGACCGCATGGAGAACGTTAAGCAGAAGTTTGATTTTGCCGTGAGCCGTGCAGCCATGAGCCTTGACCTTCTTGTCAAGGTGTGCCGCAAGAATATAAACAAGGCTGGGCATAACGCTCTGCCAAACGGCCTTATATGCTTAAAGGGCGGCGAACTTGAAACTGAGGTCAAAGCCTACAGCCGTATCGCCACCCTTTACAGTGTCTCTGATTTCTTCTCAGAGGAATATTTTCAGACTAAAAAAGCTGTGTATCTGCCGCTTTAGTTCTTTACGCAGCGGACGCTGAGAGCCTTGTCCTTAGACACCTTATGAAAATATGTCCAGTCAATAGCATCGTCGTTATAAAGTCGTGCAGAATAGGAATCGTTGTTGTCTTTTGGAGTGGCACTCCAAAAAATGGCTTCATACCCTGTTCTTATGTAATCATTATTTGTATTTACATACAGCCCTGAAGGTAATGCATAGAAACCGTAAATATCACCACCATCCCATTTATACCAACCATTATCGGACATTAATTTAGTGGCATTATAATCTATATAATCTGAAAGAGTTTTCCACTCGCTCATTTTAGGTAAGTGCCATCCGTCAGGGCAGATACCTTGACGGTTGCCACTGAAATCTGTAGTTTTACTTTGTGCTTCAGTTCCTGCTGTTAAGCCTACTGCCGCCCCCCAATTGTAAAGGAAACCAATTCGTGCTTTGTTGTAGTTTGACCAGTCTTTGATTGCTGTGGAATTTTCATTGTAGTAGCAATAATAATCATACCAACTGCTTGGTGGTGTTACAAAGTTTAAGGCATTAAGAATATAGTATCCTGCTAATCCACTGTTGTCTCCGTATCGTTGGCAACGTAGGTTCTCTGCCATCCACCATTGGTTGCCAATCTTAACTGTTCTGTATGTGTTATTGCATTTATCGGTGACAGAACCAATAGCTTCCGCGATTTTTAATTTGTATGTGGCACTTGTCATTTTGCCAGAAATCTTGACACTTATGTTCCCGGCTTTATTTGGTGAGACCACAGCTGATTTTCCGTCTGATGCTGGTGTAATAGTTGCGCTGCCGCTGAAAGACCCCTCTGGAATCACTTCCCAAAGCAGTTTCTCATTAGCATTTGACGGAGTCAGTTGAGCAGTTATGGTAGCTTTCGTTTTGTTTTGAACGTCTAATATATCGTTGTTTGAAGTAAGGCTTATAGATGTTGCTTGAATTTCTTGCAATGACACAGTGCATTTAGCTTCCTTACCATCAGCTGTGGCTGTAATTACAGCGTCCCCAGCACCTGTGCATGTAACTAATCCATTTGTCACTGTGGCTACAGATGTGTTTGATGAACTCCATACTATTTTATGATATGCCGCTTTTTCTGGTATTATGGTGGCGGTAAGCTGCTCTTTATCACCTACATTAGTAAAGTTTATGCTGCTTTTTGATAATATTATATCATCAACAGGCTCTTTTTCTACTATGAGATTACAAGTTCTGCTTTTACCGTTGGCTGTGGCTGTAACAGTAACGGTTCCCTCTTTTACACCTGTTACTGTACCAGCCTGATCTATGGTGGCAATAGCTTGATTACTTGTTTTCCATGTAAAACGGCTGTGGCTTATACCACTTGGAGTTGTGTTTAGCGGAGCTTCCGCTGTGCCGTTTATGTGTACAGAGAAATCCTCCAAAGCAAAGTCCTCAATCTCCACAATTGTTATTTTTACATTGCATGTGGCACTCTTACCTTGAATGGTTGCAGTAACTTTAACATCGCCGTCACGCTTAGGTTCTAAGAAACTGCCATTCATAGTGGCAATGCTCTCATCGCTGACGGCCCACTCTATTTTGTTTGTGTTTATTATATCAGCGGGTACGGTCTCAAGCTCTTTTCTAAGATTGAGGTCAAGGTAGTTTTCTGTTATTGTGTAGCTTTCCTGCTTGAACCTGATGCTCTCAAGCTGACCTGGTTTCTCCTCTTTCTTACAGCCTGCTGCCAGCATCATCAGTGCGGCGGCAAATAATAGGATTAGTTTTCTCGTTTTCATAATATTGATATAAGTTGGTGTTTACATTGGGCAAAGGTAACGATTTAAATTTATAAAACAACATGGTAGGCTGGATTTTTTCGCTTTGTACCGTGGGTAGGCTGGATTACCTCGCTACCGCTCGGTGATCCAGATACACTACCGTGGGTAGGCAGCTAAAACAAAAATAGAGATGATTCGCCTTTGCAAGGCTCTCATCTCTTTTTTATTTCGCACTCTCCGCTTGCAAGAGCAAGCTCTTGACGCGGCTTGTGCTCAATAAAAATAGAGTTTGCCGTTTGGCAAACTCTATTTTTGTTTTGTCGGGATGACTGGATTCGAACCAGCGACCACGCGCCCCCCAGACGCGTACTCTAACCGGACTGAGCTACATCCCGTTTGCGGTGCAAAGGTAATCTATTTTTTTTATTTTACTAAATAAATTTATCTTATAAGGCCATTTTTTATCAAGGTTATTATCTCATTTTTACGTGATTCTATGAAATCATCCACCTCACTGTCATCCTTTTCAAGCCATGTGGTGTACATTGGCAGGCTGATGAATGTGAATGCACAAAGTGATAGCACATCTAAAATCAGATTCAGTGTTTCTATAGGTCTGATAGTTCCTTTCTCTATCTCTTGTTTTACTATTTTGTCAAATTTGTAATATACTGAACGTCTCAGTTCATTATTAACAAAATTTTCTCGGAAAAATATTCTACGATCTTCATTCATTGCAAACTCTTTTATCAGAAAAAGAGGCAGATTGCGGTTTGCTTTAAGTATTTCAAAATAGGATTCTATGCCTTTCTCCAGGAATTGCATAAAATCTCCGCTGTACATGTAATTGTTTGCAAATGAGAGAAATGTCTCTATGTTTTTTTTGAAGATTCGCAGAAAAAGGTTCTCTTTGGTACGAAAATAGTAATGGACCAATGCCTGGTTACAGCCTGCTTTTTTTGCAATATCTGTAGTGGAGGTGCTATCAAAGCCTCGTTCTAAAAAGAGCTCCGTGGCGGCGTCAAGAATCTCCTGCTCTAAATTTGTATTAGATTTCATTTAGTAAGATTTTTTGCATTACTCACCATAAAGTGAAGTCTGTTGTATATATTAGCTTCAGATGTACTACTGTCAAAGTCAAGAAATAATAAGTTCATTTTTGGAAAAACCTGCTTGATACGTTTCTCCACGCCCTTGGAGATAATGTGGTTTGCTATGCAGCCAAAAGGTTGCAGGCTTATCACATTCTCCACTCCCTGCTCTGCAAGTGAGCATATCTCGCCAGGCAGACCCCATCCTTCGCCAAAGTCAGCTGCTAAATTCAGTATGGAGGATGCAAGTTTTGCATCGTCAAAGATATTTGAGAACTTGCGGTAATATGGATAAGGTGCGCAGATACGGTCAAACTTTCGCATCACATGGCGCAGGTAGAAGTAAATTAAATCATTTATCCACAGAGGGTTGCTCTCTTTTTTTATGTGAAGGCGTTTGTTTACGTGCCTGCTTACAAAGGATGTGGTGAAAAAGCTGATTAATGTGGGTGGAATCACCTCCACTTGGTTTTCAAGAAGCCAGTTCACCACGTTTTTGTGGCTGAATGAATTATATTTTACGTAAATCTCGCCCACCAATCCTATTGTGGGAACATCTTTCAGTTCTGTTATGCTTGAGAACTCTTCTACAGCCTCTTTTAGCAGAGATGTAAGTCTCTTGCCTTTGTTCTCCTCAATTATTGGGAATGCAGCTTTTATGTATTTGTTTCTGAGAACAGCCGCTGCTCCTTTCTCTTTCTCTCTTGCCGCCGATGAGTGATATAGCTTGTTTATGCAGTCTGCGTAGAGCATTGCGTATATCAGTGTGCCAGCCACTCTGCTCCATGACACGTCAAATCCTGGCTGTGTGTTGCTGACACCGCTGCCTGTGGCAAGTGACACCACTGGAATATCGCTGTAGCCGGCTTGAACCATGGCATTCTTTATAAGAGAGTAGTAGTTAGTGGCACGGCACTGACCGCCTGTCTGGGTGATGATAATGGCAACGTCATCTCTATTGTACTTGCCGCTGCTTAAGGCGTTCATAATGCTTCCCACCACAATAGTTGCAGGGTAGCAGATATCGTTGTTCGCATATTTCAGACCTGTCTCTGCGTCGCTTTGACTGCCCATAGGCAGATTCACCAGATTATATCCTGCTATTTTTAGAAGCGATGGCAGAAACTCAGAATATCCCTCCGCAAAATAGGGCGCAAGCAGAGTGCGGCGTTTGTCGTCAAGTCCGAATATCTTTGTGGTCTCATACGGCTTTGGCTCAGCGATGCCTGATTTTGGAGCAATTTTGCAAGACTCCACTAATGAGCGCACCCGCAGCTTCAGAGAACCTATGTTGTTCACATCGTCAATCTTAAGTATTGTCAGATTCTTCCCGTACCTGCGCAGAATGGCTGAAACTTCATCAAGAATAAAGGCATCCGGACCGCATCCAAACGATGTCAGCTCCACCATTTGCAGATTTTCGCCCGTGTGAATGCCTGTAAAATGGGCTGCTTTGAATATACGGTTAGGGTATGCCCACTGAGTAACAGCATTTATATTCTCATAAACGGTGGCGCCGCTTTTTGAAGCCACGTTCTCTGTAATCACGTCAATGCCCATATCAGCTATCGCCCATGATATTTTGTGCTCTATAAGTGGGTCTATGTGGTAGGGGCGTGCTGCAAGCAGGATAACCATCCTTCCTTCAAGGTCTGCTTTTTCAAGAATGTCCGCAGCTCTGTTTGTAAGCGCATCCAAGTATGAGTTTTGAGCATCCTGGGCTGCTTTTATAGCCTTAATTGCTGTGGATTTGGATACGCCAAGCGTTTTAAGATAGGCGTAGCAGCTTTCATACATCAGTTTCTCATCGTTGAATGTGATGACAGGGGAGTCAAGCGGAATGTTATATCTGCCAATGGTGTCTATAGAGCTTTTCAGCACATCGCTGTAACCAGATACCACGGGACAGTTGAAACTGTTCTTTGACTTCTCATCCTCTTTGCGCTCATAAACCACGTAAGGGTAGAATATGCGGTCCACCTTCTTCTCTATCAGGTCAAAGATATGGCCGTGCATAAGTTTGGCTGGAAAGCATATATTGTCGGCCATAATGGTTTGTACGCCTTTCTCATAGAGCTTGTTGCTTGACGGCGATGATAGTTTCACATCTATGTTGCACTCTGTAAAAAGTGTATGCCAGAAAGGGTAGTCCTCGTATATTCCAAGCCCGCGTGGAATGCCTATTGTAATTGCCGGCTCCTTGTCAAAATGGGCCTTAGGCTGCCTGCCAAATAACATTCTGTATTTCTCAGCAAACATGTTCACGCCTCTCACACTGCTCTCGCTCTTGTTTGAATACACCTTCTCACAATTGTTTCCTGAGTAGTATGAGTTGCCGTTTGCAAAGCGGAAAACCTTAACCATGCAGTGGTTCTCGCAGCCTTTGCAGTTCTCAAAGTGTGACTCGTACTTGTTTGCTGATAAAATTTCCTTTAGGTTCATGGCTGTTTAGTCAGTGAATTGTTTCATTGCATAGAGCGCACATCCGTATGCCCCCATAAGTTCTGGAATATTGCTGAATGACACCTCGCATCCGGTCATAATCTCCAATGCTCTCACTATGCTGTGATTTCTGAATGTGCCACCTTGCACCACAATCTTGCCGCCAAGTTCAGATGTGTTTTTAAGTTTCAGTACCTTGTAAAGTCCGTTCTTTACTACTGAGTAGCTGAATCCTGCAGCTATATCCTCCACTGGGGCACCCTCACGCATGGCCTGCTTAACTTTTGAGTTCATGAAAACCGTGCATCGTGTACCAAGGTCGTACGGATGTTGCGCCAGACAGCTCAGATGAGCGAAGTCAGTCACCTTATAGCCTAACATATTTGCAAAAGTCTCAATAAAAGAGCCGCATCCTGATGAGCAGGCCTCATTAATCTCTATTCGGTGTATTGTCCCGTTTTCCGCAAATATGGCCTTCATGTCCTGGCCTCCAATGTCCATAACAAATGTAACATCGGGTTCCACTTGGCATGCTGCTGAAAAGTGTGCCATGGTTTCCACTATGCCGTAGTCCATATTGAAGGCGTTTTTCAGCAGATTCTCTCCGTAACCTGTAACACAGCTTGCCACTATGTTCACGTTTTCAGGCTTGACAGCTGCTGAGTTCATGCGGTTCAGCGCCTCATAGAAAGTGTTGAAACTGTCACCGTTGTTTTTGCAGTAGTCTTTGTAAACCACTTCGCCCTTGCTGTTAAGGAGCACTATTTTTGTGGTGGTGGAGCCGGAGTCCACACCTAAAAAGTAGTTCTCTTTTTTCTCTGTGCTGAATTTAGCCTCTGGTACATTGTAGATGTGTTTCTTTTTCAGCCAATCTTTGTAGGTGTCTTCTGAACCGAACAGAGGTTCCATTCTGTGAGACTTGTCTATTGTCTGCACCTCCTTGCCAAACATTATGTTATAAGCAAGGCGTTTAAGCTCCATACCCTCTGATGGGTTGCTTAGTGCAATAAGTGCGCAGCCTGTTGCCGGAATTATTTGAGCGTTGTCTGGAAGCATGCATTCATCAGAATTAAGTTTCAGGACTCTCTCAAAGTGCTTTTTCAGTTGAGGCAGAAATGCGAAAGGTCCTCCGCACATAAAAACCTTAGGCTTAATGTCCATACCTCTTGCCAGCGATGCCACTACTTGCAGTGCCACGGCGTTAAATACTGAGGCGGCTATATCCGCCTTGCTAACTTTGCGGCTAATCAGGTTCTGTATGTCTGTTTTTGAAAAAACTCCGCATCGGGAGGCTATGGGATATATGTTCTCATATTCTGCTGCAAGAGTGTCAAGTTGGGCTGTGTCCACACCAAGCAGGGTGGCTGTTTGGTCAATAAACGCTCCTGTGCCTCCCGCGCAGCTTCCGTTCATCCTTATGTCAGGAACCTTCCCATCCTCAAAGAATATCATCTTGCTGTCCTCTCCGCCCATATCAATAAATGTATGCACGTTTGGATACAGACTTTTAATAGTCTCTGCTGCGGCCACCACTTCCTGCACAAATCTTAGGTTCATTCGTTCTGCATAACCCATGCCCACAGAGCCTGTTATCACTAAATCAAGCAGACAGTTCCCTAATTCATTGTATATCCCGCGTATGACTTCAGATGCCGTTGCTCTAATGTTAGCGTTATGGCGTCGGTAGTCACTATAAACCAACTTGCCGTCTTTATCAAGTATTGCAACTTTTAGGGTGGTGGACCCTATGTCTACCCCAAAACTGTAGCGTTCCAATTCTTTGCCCATTTTTAATAAGTTTGTTTAATTAATTTATTTAATAGACTTATTAATACTGCGCAAATGTAAAAACATTTATTGAAATATGCAAGAAAATCTACTCCCAGCCGTTGAAAATATCCTCTCCGTAGAAGTTGTTTTCCTCTTTATCGTGTATAGGATACCATATTTGAGCAAAGAATGGATTGCTCTTGGCTATGTGGTCATAATTCCATGGCATAGGGGTGCATTCAGGGCACCAGTGTCCGCCCAGAAGTATAAGAGCTGGTGATGCTTTGAATTTATGGCCTTCCGCGCACTGCCATTCAAGCGGAGTGGCAAGGTCGCCCTTTACCATGCTCTCAGACAAGCATTTGCCGCCACGGAAAGAAGCTGCTTCGCGCATGTCATCAATGTCAAGTTCCGCACGAGGCTTACTTTCATCATATCCGTGTTTAATATCTATTAATGGAGTCTCTGATGGACGTGACAAATCCTGCTCTTTCCAGGGTTTTATTGCTTTGTATGCCTCCATAGAGCCATAGTAGGCGGCTATACGTAGTTTCTCATTGTTATTAATCCAGTACTGTGTTCCCCATTTCTTTTTGTATGCCATAGGGCGCATTGCCATCTTAATAATAAAGGAAGGTACAATACGTGCAAGGCTATAGAACCACGGCAGCTTTTTGCCCATCTGCTTAAAATATTCATCTACAGGTATGTTGGCTCTGAAATGCAGATAATTCTCCAACCGGTCGCTGTCCTGATACCACTGCCCGTGGAAGTTGCGTAATACAAACCATTGAGGCTCAAATATTTTTTCAGGGCGTGGGCATGAAATGGTGTCAAGTAATTTACATTCAAACTCATAATTTGTAAGTCTGTACTCCTTACCTGAACCTATATTGTAAAAGTTGTTCCAGAATTCATCTGGCACGTTATCTTCAACCACATTGGCAAGCAGACGCCCTGAATCCTCCACTGTGGCCCACTCTAAAACGCCTCTTAGCGGTACATGAAACATGATAGGGTCATACTTACTAAGAATGCCCGGATGCAGAATTCCGCTCTGGCGCAAACTCACCCAATTCTTTATACCGGACTCCACAATAACTTTTTCAGCCTGTGTTTTAGATATGGCGTAGTGGTCATATACACTTATGCAGATTGGGTCTCCGGTGCGTCCCCAGTGAATAGGTTCACTACGGTCAGATGTCTGAGCCACTGTGCCTATATACACCACTTTGATATTATCTTTGTTTGGCTGTGCCAAAACAGCCTTGGCTATATTCTCAGCTGCTCCCACATTTGTTTTTATGGTGCGTTTTGGATAGTAGTCAGCAGCTGGAGATACCATGCCTCCCACGTGTAGTACGTAATCGGCTCCTGTCACACCAGCAAGTACATCTTCATACTTAAGCAGATTGCCCCAAACCACTTTCACACCCATATCCATGTATCGGGAAAGTTTTTTACGGTTAATCTTGCTGTCTCTTGCAAGCACTGTTACGTTAAAACGGTCAAGTTTTTTTGATAACTCCTGTAGTCCTGCCGCACCCATCACGCCGGTGGCGCCAGTGAGAAATATTGTTTTTTTCATGTGGAAAGTACTTTTTTATTTTTCAAAATGCATTTTCTTGGATATACTGCGCTCACGGGCATAGAATACCCTTGACACTACTAATGCTAAAAGCCCTGAGCATAGAAGCACCATGTCATATTGCTCTATAAGCCCAAGCCCTTCAGGCGCAAGCATAATATAGGATGTGACCACCATTGTCATAAATATAGCCGGTATCAATGTAAGCAGATGCCAATGTCCGTAATTGCGGTATAGATAAGCTGATATCGCCCATAGGGTGAATACAGACAGAGTCTGATTTGACCATGCAAAATAGCGCCATATAATTTCAAATCCGTCACGGTGTCTCATGCTCCAGACAAGCACCAGGCCAGTTACTGCAAAAAGTGGCAGGCATATAGCAAGGCGTTGCAATATTTTTTTCTGACTCATATTTATAAAGTCGGCTATTATAAGCCTGGCTGAGCGTAGAGCGGTATCTCCCGATGTAATGGGCGCAAAAACAACTCCAAGCAGTGCGAGCACACCACCAGCTCTGCCAAGCCATGTGTTTGAAATAAAGGAGACAATTGAGCCGGCAGACTCGTTTGTGTCATATCCGTACTCAGAATAGTACACATTAGCGGCGGCAGCCCATGCAAGAGCCACCACGCCTTCTGTAATCATGGCGCCGTAAAAAATAGGTCTGCCCTGTTTCTCGTTTGTCATGCATCGTGCCATAAGCGGTGATTGTGTGGCATGAAAACCTGATATGGCACCGCAAGCTATGCTGATAAACAACATTGGGAATATTGGCTTTATGTCTGCTGCAGGGTTTGTGTTTTGCAGACCGTCCGTTATCTCAGGTATGGCTGGCCAATTGATAAACAGCACACTTATTATGCCTAAAGCCATAAAGATAAGGGATATGGCAAAGATGGGATATATCTTGCCTATTACCTTGTCAATAGGGAGTATGGATGCCAATATATAGTATGCAAAAATAATTAAGACCCAGCTGAGCATACTAATGTGAGGTGTCATTCTTGCAAGCAGCTCCGCCGGCGTATAGACAAAGACCACACCCACTAAAACCATTAGCAGTACAATAAACACAATGGCTATTCTCTGCGTATGGACGCCTATGTACTGGCCTATGATTTGCGGGAGGCTTTCTCCGTTATTACGTAGTGAAATCATGCCGGATATGTAATCATGCACCGCGCCTGCAAAAATACAGCCCACAACAATCCACAGGTAGGCCGATGTTCCGAATTTTGCTCCCATGATAGCACCAAAGATGGGTCCGGTTCCAGCAATGTTCAGGAATTGAATCATAAAAATCTTCCATCCCGGAAGTGGCACATAGTCAACTCCGTCAGGGTTTGCTATCGCCGGGGTTTTGCGGTCTGGATCAGGTTTGATAATCCAGGATATCAACTTGCTGTAGAGCAGGTATCCAAGAATCAATAAAACTAATGATATTGAAAATGTTACCATTTTGAATTGTTTTAGATATTTAAGGGCGCAAAGTTAAATAAAAAGCACTAATTTTGCGGCGAAAAAATGTAAAAAGATATGCATTTACCCGTTCTGATTAGTGATTTGGCACTTATTCTTTTATGTGCCGCTGTGATGTCTCTTTTATTCAAGAAACTCAAACAGCCTGTGATTCTTGGCTATATTGTGGCAGGCTTTCTGGCTGGCCCGTACATGCCTTTCACAGATACAATTGTTGATGCTGAGGCTATAAAAACATGGGCTGAAATAGGTGTGATATTCCTTCTCTTCTCCCTTGGACTGGAGTTTAGTTTCAAAAAACTGCTTAAGATTGGTAGCGCACCCGTTGTGGCAACCATACTTATTCTTGTAAGCATGATATTCATAGGCATAGGAATAGGTGCTGTTTTCAAATGGGGGTTTATGGACGGACTCTATCTTGGAGGTATGATTGCCATGTCATCCACTAGCATAATAATTAAGGCGCTTGATGATTTGGGACTCAAACAGAAAAAGTTCACATCGTTGATTTTCAGTGTTTTGATATTGGAGGATATTGTGGCCATTATAATGATGATTCTCTTTGGAACGTTAGGTAAGGGAGGCTCTATTGACAGTCAGGAGATATTCAAAAGTGTTATAAGCATGGTCTTTTATCTTGTCTTATGGTTTGTGGCAGGTATCTATTTTGTGCCGCTCATTCTCAAGAAATGTAAAAGCTATCTTAATAATGAAACACTTCTTATTGTATCATTGACACTATGCTTCTTAATGGTTTATGCGGCGTCAATTGCAGGTTTCTCCGCTGCCTTTGGTGCGTTTGTCATGGGTTCTATCCTTGCAGAAACCACTGAGTCAGAGCACATAGAACATATAACAGCTCCTATAAAAGACCTTTTTGGAGCTATATTCTTTGTGTCTGTGGGTATGATGATAGTACCTGAGATGCTGGTTACATATTGGCTTCCAATACTTGTTGTAACATTTGCTGTATTGGTCCTTCGTACCATTGTGAGTGTCTTCTCATTCATGGCAGGAGGTACTAATTTCCGTACATCTGTGGAGTGTGCCATGTCTTTAGCTCCAGTAGGAGAGTTCTCTTTCATTATTGCCACGTTAGGCATTAGTTTAGGTGCGATTAGTGAACACATATATCCCATAATTGTATCGGTGTCTGTTGTCACCACGTTTGTAACTCCCTATATGATTAAACTTGCCAAACCCATTGCAGACAAGATAGAACCACATATACCAGAAAAGTTCAAGCGTGAAATAGCCAGAAATGAGTCAGCCTCTGAGAGCGCCCGCTCAAACAGGCAATGGAGGCAATTGCACAAGGATTCTGCAATTACTGTGATGGTTTATACTGTTTTAAGTATTGCAATTATTGAGATTTGCGAATACACTCTTTTCCCCTATCTGTCAAATATTATACCTGATATTTGGGCAAGAGTTTCAACCCTTGTAGTCTCTTTAATAGCTCTTTTGGCTTTTGTCCGTCCTATTGTGGTGAAAGGTCTCTATGATGAACGTTACTGGGGACTGTGGAATGACAAGTACTTTAACCGTGCGCCCCTTGTTCTATTGTCTGCTTTTAGGGCGCTTATTGCCGTGACTCTTGTTACATACGCTATTCATAATATGTTCTATTCCACTTGGGTGGTACTTGGCGGAACAATTATGTTTGCAGTTGCAATGTGGATTCTTTCTCGTCAACTCATAAAGGGTCAGAACCATATGGAGTCTGTATTTATGTCAAATTTCAATTCAAAAGAGAATAACTCCGATGCCGGTTTTGCCAAGGAACTGATGGATAGGAATCTACATTTAACAGAACTGCAAATGCCATTTAATTCCAAGTGGTGTGGAAAAACAGTAGGAGAGGCCAACTGGGGGCGTTTGTATGGAGTTCACATCACATCCATCTTAAGAGATTCATGCCGAATTAACATTCCGTCCATTGATATGCAGCTGTTCCCCGGGGATAAAATCCAGCTTATTGGCTCGGATGATAATCTCACCTTGTTTGCAATGGAGCTTAAGAAAGAGGATAATATGTTGAAACTTGACTCCACTACCTCAGACAATACTATTGAGATGGCCCGTGTGGTTATACCTACTGGTTCTTGCTATGATGGCAAAAAGATAAAAGAGAGCCAGATTCGTAAGGATTTCCGCTGTATGATTGTAGGTTTGGACCGTGGTGCGGATAATCTTATAAGACCATTGCCAGATAATGAGATATTAGGAGGTGATATGCTGTGGGTGGCGGGTGAGTCTTCTGATATTAAGGCGCTAAGAGAAAAGGCCAACGATATATCTTCTTCAAATAAATAAAAATGGAGCCTGCTCAGCGGCAGGCTCCTCTCATTGTAATTTTATTTATTCAAAATTTAGTTGTTGCGCACGCAGCGGACTGCAAGTTTAATGTTGTCAGTTATGTTGTTAATATTTACCACCTCATATCTGTCTTCGTAAATATATACGGCACCGTCTGTAAGCCAGAAACCTGCAAAGTTTGATCTTTCAAATGGTTTGAAATTGAGCGCAGATGTGTTTGTACCATCTTTCCATGCATTGCAGCGCATAGCCTTTGAAATGCCCTCAGGCTCACCTCCGTTGCAGTGATGTCCCATCTCCTCTTTAAGATCTTCCCAAGCGTCTGTTGTGGGGATGAACCATCCTTCAGGACAAACACCGCTCATTGCATCGGCGTAAGTGTAGTAGTGCTCTCCCTTTTCGGTGATCTCTGAATTAGCGGTGTTAGTCTTGAGGTTAGAAGTCATCCATGCATAGCGGTGGATTTGAACCTGCTCAAACTCATTTCCGTCTCTGTCAAAGAACTTAGCAGCGTGGTCTTCCTTAAACTCGCCGGTTGTGGTACTCTTCTCAATACTTCCTGCTGGCAGAATGTTAGAATCTTTCTTACAAGATGTGAATGCTGCGCTAAGTGTTGTTATTGCAGCGGCAGCAATAAAAATTTTTCTCAGTTTAATTGATTTCTTTGTTTTCATAATTGTTTAATTTTTTGTTTTTTTCTTTGCAATTGCACTGCAAATGTAGGTTACTATTTTTTTAACAAAAGTGTTTACAAGTGTTAAAATAAGTATTTGAAGCCCAAGTTTAACATATATGTTACAACTCAGTTACAATATGATTTTTCAGGGCTATATCTATAAAATAAGGTACTGTAGTGCACTTTTAACGTTTGAAATGTTTTTGTAATAGAAGTGTTAAAAATATTAACCAATGTCAAATATTAACAGGCGTTAATTGGTGTTAACATTTATACGCTCTACATTTGCACTCGGTGTCGCGACCAACGTGAGATTAAAAACTATTATTAAAAGACTTTATTGAAATTAGAAAAAATGAAAAAAGCATTAATTGTTATGTCTGCAGTTATAGCTGCTGGTAGCATATTCACATCATGTAAGAAGGGCTCAGACGTTCAGTCTGCATCAGAGGTTAAGGCTCCAAAGGCAGGGGAACAGGTAGCCTTTGCACCAGATTTTAGGCCAAGTGAGGATGGCACTTTCCATGATGTTCACATCTGGAACTCTACTGGTGTTCAGTATGGTGGTTACAATTTTAATGACCGTGTCTGGATGGACTCAAACCTTAAGGCGGTTAAGTACTCAGATGGTACTCCTATCAGTTATTTTGAGGAGGGTAATGCTGGTAATCTTTACAGCTACTATGATGCGTATGAAAACCACAAGGGTCTAGGAGATACTCAGGGCGCATGTCCTAATGGTTACCACCTTCCAAATCTTGACGAGTGGGCTTGGACAGCTGCTATGATTAAGGGTGAAGCAAAGTGTGACCCTAATGACGGTGGTTGTCTTTCAGTTGCTTTGAGAGCTAATGAGTGGGATGGAAATAATATTTCTGGTCTTAATATCCAGAAGGAGAAGGGCTTTGGTGGAAACCTTGGCAGTGGTGTAACAGGTTTCTGGTTCCGTGACGGTGCCCTTATTATTCAATACTGGGGAACAGAGTGGAAGTCTGTTGACGAGGCTGGCAAAATGGCTAACTTGAGTGTACGTTGCATAAAGAATTAATTTTGAGTTTGTTTTAGTTTTTTTGTGAAGGAGGGTGACCCTGATTTTTGTGGTCACCCTTCTTTTTTTTATTTGCCTCCCGTAATGCTGAGGCTTTGCCAAAGCATCTCGCACTGATTATGAGATGCTTCACATTCGTTCAGCATGACGTATGGAAATTTTTAATCGGGACTCTTACGGGTCCCGATTGTTATTACATACGCTCCGCGGGTTGGCAAGATTTTTTCGCTTCGCTCAAAGATCTTGATACGCTCCGCGGGCTACAAGATTACCTCACTGTCGTTCGGTGATCTTGATACACTGCCGTGGGCAAGATTTTTTCGCTGCGCTCAAAGATCTTGATTCACTGCCGCAAGATTACC